>DATIWG010000037.1:0-37863 GCA_035519555.1 Nitrosotalea sp.
CCGTGCAGTCCAGCGTCACCAGCGGCCGCTCCCAGCGCGCACTCTGCGCGTGAATCGCCCGCGCGATCAGCTCCTTGCCCGTCCCGGACTCCCCCGAGATGCACACGTTGGCGTCCCCGGGCGCCACCTTCTCGATCTTCGTCAGGACCTCCGCCAGCGCCCCCGACCGCCCCACGAGCCCGTGCGCCTCCGGCCCCCGGCTCGCGCCCCGCACTCCCAGCCCCAGCCGCCACAACACCCGCTCGAGGGCTGACGCCAGCTCCCCCTCGCCCGCCGGCCGCTCCAGCCACTGCACCCCCGGCAGCGACGGCGACGCCGTCTCACTGCCCGCCGCCCCCAGCACCACCACCGGGCTCTCAAGCCCCAGCCCCCGCAGCCGCTGCCCCAGCTCCCACGCCGTCAGCGGCGGCCGCAGGTTCACCACCGTCAACGCCGGCCGGCCATGCGCCTGCACCGCCAGCTCCAGCTCGTGCAGCGATCCCACGAAATGAGGTTGCCACCCACGGACCGGAGCGAGACGCCCGATCAGCAGAGCGAGCTCAAGCGATTCGTCGAGCACCAAGAGATTCACGCTGCGCCCTTAACCCGGCTGCCCTATTCCGGGTTCCCAATACTGTGGGTGACCTGGTTACCGCCGCGCTGCACGGCTTGCTCCAGGTACGTCATGGCCTGCGACAACAGGATCGAGTCGGTGTGCCCATCGTGGGGGAAGGACACCTTGCCCACGCTCACCGTGAGGCGCTGCGGACGTCCTTCCGGCCCTTCCCGGAAGGCGACTTGCTCGATGCTGGCGCGAATGCGCTCCGCCACGCGTAGGGCATCCGGGCCGGCGGTATGGAGCAGGATGATGGCGATAGCGGACGACAGTTGGCCGACGAGGTCGGTGGCACGCACGAATTCCGGGATCTTCTCCGATATTGCCCGCTCGATCTCTTGTCCGATCTTCTGGCGGTCACCATTGGAGACATCGGGCCGGAGGAGACAAACCGAAAAGAAGTCCTGGTAGCGCGTCGCGCGGCCTGCCTCACGGGTCAACAGATGGCGGAAAGCCTCCTCATGAAATACCCCGGTCTGGGTATCCATGAACTCGCTCACGTAGCCCCTCCCTTGCTGGTGGCTGATTGATTTACCGCGTACGCGCCTAGAACTTCAGCGACTGGAAGGCGCTGTGAGCAAGTCTTGCGCCATCGATAACCGAACGGCAAGCCCTCGCCGGGCTCCGGCAGCATATCCTGCCGAATTCACTACAGGTTGTGGCTCCTGCGAAGGACTGGGGCGGTATGCGGGGCTATCGTGGACTGGATCGGGCAGCTATCAGCGACTGGACCTGAGGAACGCACTTAGGTAGCCACCGGGACAAACGAAGCAAATCATTTCCTACCAGAGCCACGCTCGGGCCGATCGTCGAGACCGACCTGTCGGATCTTGTACAGCATTGCCTTGTAGCTGATCTTCAGGAGGCGCGCCGCTTCAGCTCGGTTCCAGCGCACCTTCTCCAGCACCTCCTTGATCACCGCCTTCTCGGCCGCCATGGCCGCGCGTCGGGCGATGTCCTTGAGGCCCATCTCGGCCTCCGGGATCGAGGCGGCCGCTTGCGGTGAGGGAGCGGCGGTCGGCAAGCCGCCTTCGGGCTTCGGTGTCCACGGCTTCTCGCTGCGGAGGGCGATCTCCTGCTGGACCAGCGCCTCGGTCTGGAGGACCACGGCGCGCTTGATCATGTTCTCGAGCTCGCGGACGTTGCCGGGCCAGCCATAGTCCTGGAGCAGGCGCATCGTGGCCGCCGAAATCTTCAGCGCGTCCCGATTGTACTGGCGGCAGAAGCGGGCCATGAAGTACTCCACCAGGACCGGAATCTCCTCCCGGCGCTCCCGTAGGGGCGGAATCGAGATCGCCACCACGTTGAGCCGGTAATACAGGTCCTCGCGGAACATGCCGGTCGTCATCACCGAGGCCAGGTTCTTGTTGGTGGCGGCGATCAGCCGGGCGTCCGAGGTGATGACCTCGCTACCCCCGACCCGGAAGAACTGCCCATCCTGGAGGACGTGCAGCAGCTTGGCCTGAAGCCCCAGTGGCATCTCGCCGATCTCGTCGAGGAGGAAGGTGCCCCGATGGGCCAGCTCGAACTTGCCCGGTTTCCGGCGGTGGGCCCCGGTAAAGGCTCCCTTCTCATGGCCGAATAGCTCGGACTCCAGCAGGTCGCCGGGCAACGAGGCGCAGTTGACCTTGAGGAACGGCTTGTCACGCCGGTCCGATATATAGTGGATGGCCCGGGCCACCATCTCCTTGCCGGTGCCGCTCTCGCCCTGCAGCAGGATGGTCGCGTTGGTGTCGGCGGCTCGGCGCACGATGTCTTCGACCGCTCGCATCCGCTCACTGTTCCGGAACAAGAGGTCCAGGTCCACTGTCGCCTGGCCGGAGCCCGAGCCATTGGCGCCGTGGGACGCAACGAGCGGCACGCTGTCCGTCTGGGCCAGGGCCGCCTTGATGACGTCCTTCAGAGCCGGCCCGGCGACCGGCTTGACCAGAAAGTCGTAGGCGCCCGTCCGCATGCCCTTGACCACCAGGTCTCGGTCGCCCGACCCGGAGAGAATGACCAGCGGCACGTCGGCGCTCTCGAGCTTGATCTGGCGGGCAAGGTCCAGCGCGCTCGAATCGATCTGGTCGAGGTCGAGCAGGACCAGCTGGGGGTGCAGGCTCGACAGAAGAGCCAGGGCCTCCGCCGCCGTCCCCGCCTCGAGAGAGGCATATCCAGCCTCCTTGACGGCCCGCACCAGGGCGGCCCTGCCCTCGGGACGCCCGTCGATGACGAGGATCGAGCTGGCGCTCATCGGCAAGAGGCCGCCGGGCTCAACCAAGCCCTTGACGTAGGAGGGACGCGTCCCGATACTGGCGGTCGGCGAAACCCATGAGAATCCTGGTGGTAGACGATGATCCGTCGGTAGCCGAGATGATCGCGGAAGCGGTCAGGACACTCGGCCACGAGGCGCTCGTCGCCCTCGACGGAACGGAAGGTCTGCGCCTGCTGGAGACGAGCAACGTTCAAGGCGTGTTTCTCGACCTCGTCATGCCCGGACTTGGCGGGCTGGCCGTCCTCACCCGAATCAGAAGTCGCTTTCCTCACGTACCCGTCGTGATCCTCTCGGCCCATGCGGGCGATGAAGAAACCCGGGAAGCGATCGCGCTGGGGGCCTCGGAAGTGATCATGAAGCCCGCGGGGCTAGCACAATTCACCGAAGTCCTTTCGCGACTGACCCGCTCTCAATCCGCGGGATAACGTTTTGCCGATATTTCCACTGTTCAATATCTCCTTATGAAAAGCAATACCCATTCAAGGCACTTCGCGAGTTCCTCGCATCCTGGCGATTCTGTTGCGGCGCCACAGCCGTTCTGAGATGATGCAGGCATGAGCTGGGTGGTCGGAACGGGGCTGGTAGTAGGATTTCTCGTGGCGCTTGTGAGTGCCCCTGCCTCGGTCGCTGCCCAGAGCCCGGTGGAGATCCGCGCCACCGCCCCCGAGAAGCCCCAGCAGTTCCGCATCGTCGAGCCCGGTCCCGCCACCCGCGAGGCGACCCGGCCACGCGAGGCGGATTTCTACCCTGGTTCCGACATTCGGGTCCGTCACGAGCCGGCGTTCATCGAACCCTTCTACGGGCAGAGCCAGGGGGGCACCAAGTACGGCCTGTCGGGCTGGACCTCGCCACCGACGCCCGTCGGCAGCTACGTCTCTCAGGAGCCGTGGGCCCGGACCGGCTGGCCCGCCCTTGGGATCAGCGTGGTCTGGTACTCGGCGCCTACCAGGCCGGCCCCCCGCGTCTCAGATCCCCGCTGAGTCGCGCCTAGAAGTGCCCCTACTCAAGGGCAACCTTCACACCCACACGACCTTCTCCGACGGTCGTTTGCCGGCCGAGCTAGTCGTCGCTCGCTACCGCGAGCTCGGCTACGATTTCCTCGCCATCACCGATCACGACGACCGCATCGACGAGGAATACTGGTTCAATCTGCCGACCTCGGACGACCGCCTGCTCGTGATGCCGGGCGTGGAGATCGACTACCGGCCGCTCGGGCAGCACGTTGGCAAGGTCACCGGAGACCACGAGACCCTCTTCGTTTTGAACCACCCCGCACGCTACGCCCTCACGGTGGAGCAAACGCAGCGGCGCATCCGCAGGATCACGCTGGACGGCATGCCCATCCACGCGGTGGAGATCACGGACACCGGTGTCTATCAGGCCGAGTACGACGTGGATGCGATCCAGCTCCCGAAGGTCGCCACTGACGACGCGCACCGGGACGAGGATTTCGGGCGGGCGTGGATCGAGGTCGATGCCAAACGCGATCCCGACGCGATCCTGCGTGCGATCAAGGCGGCAGAGTTCACGGTGCGATTCGCGAGTGATCGGCGACCCCGCTCGGGGCTCGGCTGGCGGCTCTGAAAGCCACGGCGTTGACGTACGCGAGCAAGCCCGCTTCCGGTAAGGACACCCGCGCGCCCTGAAGCGACGAACTCCACCCGGTGCTTTGGGCGGTCGCTTCATCCGGACGCCGGCCGGGCCCCGATGCTCCGCAGCAGCATGGGGGCCAGCGCGGGTACCGCTTCCGTCACCAGATCCGGCCGGCCGGTATGGAGCCACTGCACCACCACCTCGTTGAGGGCGCCGAGCCAGGCCAGGGTCGCCACGCGCGTGTCGATCGGCGGGATCGAGCCCTCCGCCACTGCCTCGTCGAGATGGGCCTGGATCAGAGCCGCGAAGCGCCCGTGCACTTCCAGACGCTTGCTCTGGTAGGTGGGGCCCAGGCTCACCGATTCCAGCAGCAGGATCCGGGCGAGGTCGCGGTGCCGGGCGAAGGTCTCGAGCCCCGCGGTCAGCGCGGCCTCCACCTTGCCCAGCGCGCCATGCGCGCTCCCGATCGCGGTCGCGACCGCCGCCGCGAGCCGCCCGGCGAGCTCGTCGACCAGAGCCAGGAAGAGCGCTTCCTTGTTGGGAAAGTGGTGGTAGACAGCTCCCTTCGACGTCCGCGAGGTGCGCACGATGTCGTCGACGAGAGCCCTGTGGTACCCTTTCTGCGCGAAGACCTCCAGCGCCGCCTGGAGAATCTTCTCGCGCGTCGCCGGCTTGGTCATTCTCGACTCACACCGAGGGAGGTCGCATGCTGATTCGCGTCGGTCACAGCCCGGATCCCGACGACGCCTTCATGTTCTACGCGCTGAACTCGGGCAAGGTGAAGATCCCCGGTATCACGATCGAGCACGTGCTCGAGGACATCGAATCCTTGAACCGTCGCGCGCGGACCGGCGAGCTCGAGGTGACCGCGGTGTCGGCCGCCACCTACACGCTCGTGCACGAGCAGTACCGGATGATGGACCCCGGAGCGTCGATGGGGAAGGGCTACGGCCCGATCCTGGTGGCCAAGGAGCCGATCGACCGCGCGAAGCTCGAGGAGAAAGTCGTCGCGATCCCGGGCAGCCACACCACCGCCGCGCTCCTGCTCCGCCTCTACGTCGGCGACCCCCCCACCATCGAGGTCGCCTTCGACAAGATCCCCAAGGTGGTGCTCGAGGGCCAGGCGGACCTGGGCCTGCTCATCCACGAGGGCCAGATCACCCATCAGCGCATGGGCCTCCACAAGGTGCTCGATCTCGGGCAGGAGTGGGAGAAGGAGTCTGGGCTGCCCCTGCCGCTCGGCATCAACGTCATGCGGCGCGACCTCGGCGAGGAGACCCATCGCGCCATCTCCCAGGGGTTGCGGGACGCCATCGACTATGCCTACGCCAACGTCGACGAGGCACTCGAGTACGCGATGCGCTACGGGCGGGGTATCGACAAAGAGACCTGCCGGCGGTTCGTCCTGATGTACGTCAACGACTACACCAAGCGCCTGGGGGACGACGGGCGCGCAGCCTTGAAAAGGCTCTACGAGCTGGCGCACGCGCGGGGCTTGATCACGTCGATGCCGCCGGTGGACCCGATCTAGTACGGCTCAAAGCGCACACGGCGAGCCCGAGCAAGTCGCACCGTGTTCGCCCGACTCAGTAGGTGGCAATAATGTCGTAGTCCGTCGTCCGCTGGGCCGGGGTGAAGCCCGCGTCCCGGATCAGCGTGATGATCTCGTCCACCGTGGTCTTGTTCACGAAGTCGGCCGCCGCGTGGACGTTCTCCTCGAACAGCGTTCCCCCGAAGTCGTCCGCCCCCCACGAGAGCGCCACCTGTCCCGCCCGCTTGCCCTCCGAGAACCACGAGGCCTGCACGTGGGGAAAGTTGTCGAGGTAGAGACGCGACACGGCCAGCATCCGGAGATAGGCGTTCGGCCCCTTGTACTGCTTGATCCACTTCTCGAGCAGCGTGTTGCCGGGCTTGAAGGACCACGGCACGAAGGCGGTGAACCCCCCGTGCTCGTCCTGTAGCGCCCGGATCGAGTCGAGGTGATCGAGGATGTCCTCCGGCTGCTCGACGTGCCCGTACATCATGGTCGCGGTGGATTTGAAGCCCTGGCGATGAGCCTCGCGATGTACCTCCAGCCACGCCCCGGGCCCGCCCTTCTTGGGCTCGATGCGGCGGCGCGTCCGCTCCGAGAGCACCTCGGCGCCCCCGCCGGGGATGCTGGTCTGCCCGGCCTGCCTGAGCAGCGCGAGCACCTCGGACACCGGCTTGCCGGAGACGTCGGACATGGTGCGGATCTCGGATGCGCTGAAGAAGTGCGGCGTGACGGAGGGGAAGCGCCGGCGCGTCTCGCGCACGAGCTCGAGGTAGTACCCGAGAGGCAGGGCCGGGTTGTGGCCACCCTGCAGCAGCACCGTGGTCGCGCCCTCGCGCGCCGCGAACTCGACCTTGGCGAGCACCTCGTCGACGGTCAGCGTGTAGGCCTCCTTGTCCCCCGGCCGCCGGTAGAAGGCGCAGAACTGGCAATCCGTGATGCACACGTTGGTGTAGTTCGGGTTGGTGTCGATCACGAAGGTGACGCGCGGCTCCGGGATGCGCCGGAAGCGCGCTTCCTGGGCCACGCTGCCCAGATCGAGCAGCGGCGCCTCCGTGAGCAGCCAGAGCCCGTCGGCACGGTCGAGACGCGTCCCGCTCTCGACCTTCTCCCGGATGCGGTTCAGCACAACGACGGCCCGATCTGGGCACGCAACCGGATGAACTCGGCCGCGCCCTTCTCCTCGTCGGGGCCGAGGCGGAACGCGAAGTTGCGCAGGTACGACTCGACCTGGACCCCGCTCCAGCCCAGGTCCCGGCGCGTCGCCGCGATCGCGGGCAGGGCGTCCAGCCCGCGGTCCAGGGCCTCGTCCAGGGCGCTCTCGAACCGGCGTCGCTCCCGCGCGGACACCCGGGCGGCCACCGCCCAGCGCGCGAAGACGAACGGGAGCCCGGTCCAGTCGCGCCAGTCGACCGCTAGGTCCGCCACGTGCCGCGCCGGAGGCCCGCCGGTCACCCGTCGAATTGCCTGGTCGCCGATCAGCAGCTGCGCGTCGCACGGCTCGTCGGGCCCGACCCAGGCGGCCGGCTCGACCTCGTAGCGCAGCGCCAGCAGCACCCGCAGCAGCTCGACGGAGGTCGAGGTCTCCCGGGTCACGCCGATCCGGGCACCGGCCAGCTCGGCCAGCGGCCGCTCGGAGAACACGAGAACGCTGCGCGCGCTGGTGGGGCAGCCGATGCCGTAGGGCAGGGGGACGAGCCGGGACTCGAGGCGCACGTAGTCCATCAGCGAGAGCGGGCCCGCGTCGAGCTCTCCGGCTGCCATCGCCTCGCCGAGACGACGCGGGATCAGGTCGACCAGCTCCACGCCGCTCAGCCGGTGGAAGAACGGCTCACAGTTCAGGTAGGGGATGCGCCCGATGCGCAGCATGTCAGCTCCACACCTTGACGATGTTGTAGAGCGCGTCGCGTTCCACCGGAACCTTGCCCGCGTCGCGTATGATCCGGAGGATTTGATCGGTCGCGAGCCCGGCCGGGCTGGCCGCCTTGGCCATGTGGGCGATCTTCTCGTCCTCGAGGGTGCCGTTGACGTCGGACGCGCCGAAGTGGAGGGCGAGGGACGCGGTGGCCTCGCCGATCATGACCCAGTAGGCCTCGATGTGCTCGAAGTTGTCGAGCAGGAGCCGCGAGGCTGCGATGGTCCTCAGGTCGTCGGTGGGTGGCGTCTGCCGCGGCACCAGCTTGGTATTGCCGGTCTGGTAGGACAGCGGGATGAAGGTGAGGAAGCCGCCCGAGAGGTCCTGCTGCTGCCGCAGCCGCAGCAGATGATCCACTCGCTCCTCCATCGTCTCCACGTGCCCGTACAGCATGGTCGCGTTGGTCCTGATGCCGAGGGAGTGGGCGATGCCGTGGATCTCGCACCAGCGATCGGCGTCGGCCTTCCCGGTGAAGTGCAGCAGCTTCTGGAGCCGTCGCGAGAAGATCTCCGCGCCGCCACCGGGCATCGAGTGCAGCCCGACCTTCTTGAGGCGGCTCAGAGCCTCCCGGGGCTCGATCTTCCAGCGCCGCCAGAAGTAGTCGATCTCCGCCGCCGTGAACGCCTTGATCTGGGTCTCCGGCCGGGCGTGGTGGATGGCCTCGATCATCCGCTCGAAGTACTCGAACGGCCAGTCCGGGTGGTGTCCGCCCACGATGTGCGCCTCGCGGGTCCCCGGCTTGATCATGTTCAGCACGTCCTCGATCGTGTTCTCGAACGCGCCCGCCTCTCCCTTCTTCCGGGCGAAGTCGCAAAAGCTGCAAGAGAGCACACATATGTTCGTGGGATTGATGTAACGGTTGAGGACGAAGAAGACCTGATCGCCATGGCGACGGGACTTGACGAAGTCGGCCATGCGCCCGAGCCCGTGGAGGTCGGAGGTCTCGAAGAGGAGAAGACCGTCCTCGCGAGAGAGGCGGTCGCCCGCCCGGACCCTCTCCCAGATCGGGTAAAGACGGTGATCGCGGAGTCGCGGGGGAGCGGGTGCGGCAACGGCCATGGCTGCCTCCAGGTTCGGGTGGCCCAGACCGACTGGTCGGTCTGATTCTAAGTAGCCGGATTCCGGCATGTCAAGCTTAGGGAGCAACGGACCCCACGGATCCTACTTGATGGCGCCGACGGTGAATCCAGCAATGAACCGATCCAGGAAGAAGTTGTAGAGGATGGCCAAGGGCACGCTCGTGATCAGGCAGGCCGCCATCAGAGAGCCCCAGTAGTAGACGTCGCCCCGCACCAGCGCGACCGGCACGCCCACGCTCACCGTCATTCGCCCGACCGAGGAGATGAAGGTCAGGCTGTAGACGAACTCCTGGATCGTGAGGGTGAGCGCGAAGATCACCACCGTGAGCAGGCCGGGCACGGCCAGCGGCAGGACGACTCGGCCGATGGCGCTGACCCGGCTGCAGCCGTCGACCATGGCCGACTCCTCGATCTCCTTCGGCAGGGTCTTGAGGAAGCCCATCAGGAGCCAGGTGCAGAACGGCACCGTGAACGTGGGGTAGATCAGGACCAGGGCCCAGAGCTGGTTCTGCAGCCCGAGCGACGCCACCAGCCGCGAGAACGGAATGAAGAGCAGCGTGGACGGGATCAGGTAGGTGAGGAAGATGCCGATCGACATCCGCTCGCCCCAGCGCCCGGTCAGCCGGGCCAGGCTGTAGGCGGCGGGCACCCCCAGGGCCAGCGTGATCAGCACCACGAGGGCGCCGACCCAGAGCGTGTTGAACAGCCACGTGAGGTAGAGGGTGCTGTTGAAGAGGATCCGCAGGTGCTCGAGGGTGGGCGGGCGGTTGAAGATGAACGGGTTGTGCGCGGTGTTGGAGGCTCCCACGTACAGATCCGCGTTCTGCTTGAAGGCCGTCACCACCATCCAGTAGAACGGGAAGATCGCGAAGGCGGTGAAGCCCAGGATGAGGGCCCGGTGGCCGAGCGCGGCCACGATCCGACGTCCGGTGCGGCGGCGCATCCTAGACCACCTCCGCCCGTCGCGAGATCCGCAGCATGACCACCGCCATCACCACGAGCAGGGGAACCAGGAAGATCGCGACGGAGGCTCCGCGCCCGACGTCGCCGCCCAGCACGCCGTCCTGGAAGGCGAGGCTCGCGAGCACGTGGGTGCTGTTGTAGGGGCCGCCGCGCGTGAGCAGGTACACCACGCTCATGTCGGTGAAGGTGAACACGACACCGAAGAGCACCGCCACCGTCAGGATCGGAAGCATCATCGGGAGCGTGATCTGGAACGTCTTGGCGATGGAGCCGGCCCCGTCGATGTCGGCGGCCTCGTGCACCTCCTTCGGAATGGAGGTGAGCCCGGCGAGCAGGATCACGGTCGAGAACGGCAGCATACGCCAGACGTGGACGGTGATGATCGCGACCATGCCGAGCACCGGGTCGCCCAGCCAGTAGTACCACTGGCCCGGCCCGAGCCAGCCCGCCACCTTGAGCAGCCAGTTGATCACGCTGAACGTGGAGTCGAAGATCCACAGCCACCCGAGGGTGGCGAGCGAGATCGGTGCGGCCCACGGCAGCAAGATGAGGAAGCGCACGAGCAGCTTGCCCCGGAACGGCTTCATGAGGGCGCGGGCCAGGATGTTGCCCAGCACGATGACCAGGAACTGGGAGACCAGCGTGAAGACGAAGGTGTTCCGCAGCGCTCGCAGGAACACCGGGCTGGCCATGACGTTGCGGAAGTTCTGCAGGCCGACGAAGGAGAAGTCGAGGCTACCCGCTGACGAGTTGGTCAGGCTCAGGAACACCGCGAGGAGGAAGGGGATCGCGACGAGCAGGAAGATGTAGGCGAGGGCCGGCGCCAGCAGGATCTTGCCCAGGCGCCGATCGCGGCGGGACAGGGTCTCGACGGCCGCCGCCCGTGGTCGAGCGGGCGCGATGTCCGCACGGTTCATGGCAGCCAGGACGGAGCCGGCAGGGGGCCTTCACACCCCCTGCCGGCCATGGTGAGGATCGGCGTGGCTCGGTCTAGCGGTCCTTGGAGCTGCCGGCGACCATTCCCTTCTTCCGCCACTTGCCGAAGATCTCCTTGCAGCGATTGCTCGCCTCGTTGAGCGCGTCCTTGGGCGAGAGCGCCCCGGTGGCCGCCTTGGCGAACATGTCGGTGATCACGTAGGTATCGAAGATCTCGCCCTCCGCCGGGTTGGCGAAACCGGGGTAGCCGAGGTTGGTCGACCAGGGCAGGGCCTTCGAGAGAAGCGAGAGCTTGTCGCCCGGCTGCGAGCCGAAGGGGTCGGCGTTGCACTGCTTGGCGATCCAGGCCGCGCCCGACTCCACCTTTTTGTTCAGCGGAGTATTGGGGTCCGCAGCAGCACCGTAGAACGACGGGAAGTTGTAGAGCTTGCTCGCGAGCATCGACTCGCGCGAGGCGTCCACCAGGGCGACCAGGAACTCCTTGGCGATGTCCTGGCTCTTGGAGAACTTCCAGACCACGTAGCCGCTCATCACGTGCTCGGAGGCGAGCTGAATACCGGTGGGACCCTTCAGCGCCGGCACGAAGAAGTAGTTCTCGAGCACCGGCAGCTTGTTGTCCTGGGCGGTCCGGTAGGCGGAGATCGAGTTCAGGATGTAGGCGGTCTCCTGGGCGTTGAACGCCTGGTTGTTCGAGGCGGCGTTCCAGGAGAGCACGGCCTGCGTCATGCCCACCGAATAGAGGCGCTTGGCGTACTCGAGGGCCTTGAGGGTCTCGGGCGAGTTCAGGACGACGTTGCCGTCCTTGTCCTGGATGGAGCCGCCGTGGCACCACAGCATGTTGCGAACGGCCATGTTCGAGTCGATGTCCTGTGAGAGGCCGACCCCGATCGGAATCTGCATCTGGGGGGCGACCTTCTTGATCTCGGGCGCCGCCTTCACGAGGTCCTC
Source organism: Nitrosotalea sp. (assembly GCA_035519555.1). Lineage (GTDB taxonomy): Bacteria > Methylomirabilota > Methylomirabilia > Rokubacteriales > CSP1-6 > CAMLFJ01. The sequence continues at coordinate 11,815 of DATIWG010000037.1, forward strand.
GTAGGTCACCGGGCCGTTCGGCATGCCGATGTCGGTCCACACCTTCTTGTGATAGTTGCCCGGGTCCGGCACCCACATGTCCGACAGCGCGAACTGCTTCTTGGTGAACGCGTTGTAGGTGCTGCGATGGGCCAGGTCGACCGGCTTGCCGTACTTCTTCTCGAGGGCTCCCGAGACGTCCTTGAGGTCGATCACGTGCTCCTCGAAGGCGCTGGCCAAACCGATGAACATGTGGATGTCGTGGCCCGATTGGGCCGCGACCTCCGCGGTAGCCCGGGGCACGACGTCGGCGAAGCCCACGTGATCGACGGTCACCTCGACCCCGCGCTTGGAGCCCCAGTCCTTGGCCCACGGGTCGAACCACTTGTCGTAGGCAGGCACGAAGTGAGCCCACTGAAGGACCTTGAGGGTCTTGTCGGCCGCGGCCGACCCTCGCACGAAGACGGTCGGGCCGGCCGCCGTCGCGGCCGCCCCGGCCGCCCCGGCCGCCACGAGCTTGGCACCTCTGAGTATGAATTGCCTGCGAGTGTGCATTTGCCACCTCCGTTGGTGTGCACGCCATCCAGCCGGCTCCACCGGCCGAACTGTCGATCGAAGCGTACCATACCGAGACCCGGGAGCCGCGATCCCACGATGCGGATCCGGCGAGGCCGCGTGCTATCCTGCGGTCCGTGAGCGGAGAGCCCGGCGCGCACTTCGAGGACATCCATCTCGGCGACGAGTACACGTCGCCCGGGCGCACCGTCACCGAGGCCGACATCGTGATCTTCGCCGGCCTCAGCGGCGACTACAACGTGCTGCACACCGACGCGGAGTACATGAAGGCCTCCCTCTTCGGCGAGCGCATCGCTCACGGGCTCCTCGGCCTGTCCATCCAGCAAGGCCTGCTCGACCGCGTGGTGCCCGGGCAGGCGGTTGGTCCGCTCGCCTCGATGAAGTGGAAGTTCAAGGGGCCGATCAAGATCGGCGACACCATCCACGTGGAGGCCCGCGTGTCGGCCAAGAAGGACGGCGAGCAGCCCGGATCGGGCGTGGTGACGGTGGAGCGGCGCGTGGTCAACCAGCGCGGCGAGGTGGTCCAGGAAGGCGAGACGGACCACGTGGTCGCGCGTCGGCCCGCCTGACCGTCCGATGGCCGGGACGCGCGCCGAGCGACGCGTCTACTTCGAGGACGTCGAGGTGAACGTCCCCTTCGAGACGCCCGGCATGACCATCACGGAGACCCATGCCGCGATGTTCGCGGCGCTCACGACTTCGCGGCTGGCCGACCCCGGCGCGGTCCCCGACCTCGTCCCCCTGTGCCTGTCCTCTGGGCTCGGCTGGCGCGTGCCGCAGCCGCCGCTGGTGGTGCTGGCCTTCATGGGATTCGAGTGGCGCTTCCTCAAGGCGACCCGCGTGGGTGACACCATCCGCAGCGTGTCGACCACGGTGGCGAAGCGCTCGATCAAGGACGGCGGCGTGGTGATCGAGGAACGGCGGATCGTGAACCAGCACGGCGACGTGGTGCAGAGCGGGCGGCTGACCCTGCTGGTGGCCAAGCGGCCCGCGGCGTGAAGCGCACGGCGTGGCTGCTGGCCGGCGCAGCGCCCGCATTCTGGGGCGCCTACACGTGGGGCTCCCATCTGCTCACGGTCGGCTCGGTCTGGCGGGGCGCCCGCGACCGCCGCGCGGTCGCGCTCACCTTCGACGACGGCCCCGATCCGGAGTGGACGCCGCGGGTGCTCGACATCCTGGAGCGCGAGGGCGTCCGCGGCGCGTTCTTCCTGATCGGCCGCCGCGCGCGGCAGGCACCGGGGGTGGCCCGCCGCATCGCCGAGGCCGGCCACGACCTCGGCAATCATACCTGGAGCCACCCCAGCCTCTGGCGCTGCGGCCCACGGGAGACCGAGCGCGAGATCGCCGACGGCGGGGCCGCGATCGCGGAGGCGGCGCGTGCGTCGCCGCGCTTCTTCCGGCCGCCGTGGGGCAAGACCAACCTGGCCATGTTCGGCGCGCTCCGTCGCTCCGCCACCCCGTGCGTGTTCTGGACCGTGCAGCCCGAGAGCCGGCGCCCGGTGGCGCCCGCCGAGCAGGCCCGGCGCGGCATCACGCGGGCCCGCGCAGGGGCGATCTACGATCTCCACGACGCCGACGGGGTTTCCGGCGCGGGCTCCCGTCTCGTCGAGTCCCTCCCCGCGCTCATCACGGGCCTGCGACGCGAGGGCTACGCGCTGGTTCCGCTCCGAGAGCTGCTGTAGAATCGCCCCCACTCGAGCCCACGACAAAGGAGTCTCCCGATGGCCGTCGATCCCCGGAAGCACAGCCGCGTTCTTCTCGAAGGCCCCGATCGCGCCGCCGCCCGCGCCATGATGAAGGCGGTGGGCTTCGGCGACGAGGATCTCTCGCGCCCGCAGATCGGCGTGGCCCACTGCTGGATCGGGACCATGCCCTGCAACTGGAACCATCGAAAGCTGGCCGAGAAGGTCATGCAGGGAATTCGCGCCGCGGGCGGCACCCCGATCGAGGTTAATACGATCTCGATCACCGACGGGATCACGATGGGGACCGAGGGCATGAAGGGGTCGCTCATCAGCCGAGAAGTCGTGGCCGACTCGGTCGAGCTGGTCGCGCGCAGCCACATGTTCGACGGGCTCGTGACGATCTCGGGCTGCGACAAGACGATCCCGGCCATGACCATGGTGCTGGGCCGGCTCAACATCCCGGGCCTCATGCTCTACTGCGGCTCGATCATGTTCGGCCGCTGCGTTGGCACCGAGGGGCCCTTCGCCGGACGCAACCTCACGATCCAGGACGTGTTCGAGGCCCTCGGAGCGTACAACGCCGGGAAGATCCCGCTCGAGCAGTTCAAGGACGTGGAAGACCACGCCTGTCCCGGCGCGGGCGCGTGCGGGGGCCAGTTCACCGCCAACACCATGGCCACCGCCTACGAGATGCTGGGGATGTCTCCGATGGGCTGGAACGACATCCCGGCCGTCGATCCCCGCAAGGACGAGGTGGCCTTCGAGTGCGGCAAGCTCGTCATGAACCTGCTGCGGAAGGGCGTGACCCCGCGCTCGCTCGTAACGCGCCAGAGCTTCGAGAACGCCATCAGCGGAGTCATGGCCACCGGAGGATCCACCAACGCGGTGCTCCACCTGCTCGCGACCGCCCGGGACTTCGGCGTCAAGCTCTCCATCGACGACTTCGACCGGATCTCGCGCAAGACGCCGGTGCTCGCCGACCTGAAGCCCTGGGGCACCTACACGGCGCCCGAGATGTTCGAGGCCGGCGGCATGGCGGTGGTGGGCAAGCGGCTGCTCGAGGCCGGGCTGCTACACGCGTCGGCGAAGACGGTCACCGGGCGCAGCCTCGGGGAGGAGGTCAAGGCGGCCTCGGAGCCGGCGGGGCAGGACGTGATCAAGCCGCTCGCGAAGCCGCTCAAGTCCGAGGGGGGCATGGCGATCCTTCGTGGCAACCTCGCGCCGGACGGCTGCGTGATCAAGATCTCCGGCCAGAAGAAGTACTCCCACCGGGGGCCGGCGCGGGTGTTCGAACGCGAGGAGGACGCCTTCCTGGCGGTCAAGAAGGGCAAGATCAAGCCGAACGACGTGATCGTGATCCGCTACGAGGGTCCGAAGGGCGGCCCCGGCATGCGCGAGATGCTGCACGTGACCGGCGCCCTGCAGGGGGCCGGGCTGGGGGAGAGCGTGGCCCTGATGACGGACGGCCGCTTCTCGGGGGCGACGCACGGCTTCATGATCGCCCACATCGTGCCGGAGGCCGCCGACCGCGGTCCGATCGCGGCGGTGAAGAGCGGCGACATCATCAACATCGATGTGAAGAAGCGCCGTCTCGACGTCGAGATCCCGGCGACCGAGATCCGGAAGCGGCTCGCCAAGTGGAAGGCGCCCAAGCCGCGCTACACGACCGGCGTCTTCGCCAAGTACGCGAAGACCGTCTCCCACGCCTCGATCGGCGCCATCACGTAGCCTCGAGAGGGACCCGCTCTACCCGATCCGAATATCCAGCCACCCCTGCGCGGTGACCAGGGCCCGCTCACCTGCGCGGATCAGCACGGTGGTGGTGGCCGACTCGAAGATCGCCGGGCCCTTCACCTCCTGGGCCTCCTGCAGCCCGTCCATGGCGTAGACCGGCACGTCCATCCAGCGCTCGAGGTACACGCGCCGGCTCCGGGGCGCGGCGGGCACGCTCACGCGCCGCTCCTGCTCGGCGGGCAGGGCGGGGAGCCGCCCGATCACGGCGGCCCGCGCGTTGACCAGGACCACGTCCTGGCCGGGCGCGCTGTAGGTGTAGAGCTCCTCGTGGCGCTTGTGGAAGCGCTCGACCACCTGCTGCATCAGATCGGCGGCCTCCACGTCCACGCCGTCGAGGGGCACCTGGATCTCAAAGGTCTGCTCCCCGTAACGCATATCGACCGATCGCCGCACGTCGACCTGGCCGGTGAAGGCGGCGCCGAGCCGTCGGCGTCCCTCCGCCTCCATCTCGCCGAAGAGCCGGCGCAGGCGCGCCGCGCCGACCTGGCCGGCCTCACCCACGTGGGTGCGCACGAACTCGTAGCGCAGATCGGTGGCCAGCATGCCCCAGGCCGAGAGCACCGAGGCCACGCGCGGGACCACGACCCGGTTGATCTCGAGCATCCGCGCCACCTCGGTGATGTGCAGCCCCGCCGCGCCGCCGAACGACAGCAGGGCGAAGCGCCGGGGATCGGCGCCGCGGCGGACCGAGACCAGGCGGATGCCCTCCGCCATGTTGGTATTGACCACGCGGTGGATACCCTCGGCCGCCGGCACGACGCCCAGGCCGAGCCGCCGGGCCACGCCTTCGACGGCGCCGTGCGCCGCCTTCGGGTCGAGCCGCGCCCGCCCGCCGAGAAAACCCGCGGGATCGAGCAGCCCGAGGACCAGGTTGGCGTCGGTGACGGTGGCCGCGATGCCGCCCCGGCCGTAGCAGGCCGGGCCCGGTACCGCGCCCGCGCTCTCCGGCCCGACGTGGAGGATGCCGCCGGCATCGACGCGGGCGATGGAGCCGCCGCCCGCGCCGAGGGTGTGAATGTCGATGCTGGGCAGCGCGACCTTGCTGGTGCCCACCGCCTTGTCGCCGGTCAGGTGGGGCTCGCCGCCCTCGAGGAGCGCGATGTCGGTGCTGGTGCCGCCCATGTCGAACGTGATCAGGTTGCCCTCGCCGAGCAGCCGCGCCGCGTGACGGCTGCCCGCGATGCCTCCCGCGGGTCCCGAGAGCACGGCGCCCGCGGCCAGCCGCACGGAATCGGGAATCGTGGCCACGCCCCCGTGCGACTGCATGATCAGCACCTCGCCCCGATAGCCGGCCTTCTGCAGGCGCGAGCCCAGGTTGCCGAGATAGCGCCCGAGCACGGGCCCGACGTAGGCGTTGACGACGGTGGTGCAGAACCGCTCGTACTCCTTGATCTGGGCGAGCACGTCGGACGAGAGCGAGACGTAGGCGTCGGGCAGGAGCCGCGACAGCAGCTTGCGCGTCTCGCGCTCGTGGCGGGCGTCGCGGTACGAGTGAAGGTAGCAGACCGCGACCGCGGTCACCCCGGCGGCGCCGAGCCGGCGGATGGCCGCCTGCGCCGAGCTCTTCGAGAGCGGGGTCTCCACGGCGCCGTCGAAGCGCATCCGCTCGGTCACGTCGAGCCGGCGGGCGCGCGGCACCAGCGGGACCGGCGGCGGCATCCGGAGGTTGTACCGGTCGTCCTTCAGTCCCTCGCGCATCTCGATGACGTCGCGATGGCCCGCGGTGGTCAGCATGCCGACGGTCGCGCCCTTCCGCTCGAGCAGCGCATTGGTGGCCACGGTGGTGCCGTGCACGATCAGCCTGGTGTCGGCCAGCAGCGCGGCCAAATCGCTCCCGAGCTCGGCGGCCAGCAGTCCGAGCCCGTCCATCACGCCGATGGACGGATCGGCGGGGGTCGAGGCCGACTTGGCGAGGGTCACGAGCCCGCCGTCGTCCACCCCGACCAGGTCGGTGAAGGTCCCACCCACGTCGACGCCGATCCGGAGCATCTCAGGCCTTCCCGCGGCGCGCCCGGCCCGAGACGAAGCCGTTGGCGCGGTCGGCGGCCCGTGCCTCGGGAGAGCGCCGGGCGGGCGGGCCGTATCCGCCGCCGCCCATCGACTCCACCAGGAACACCGCCCCGGGCGGGATCGGGATGCCGACCTCCTTGGTCTTCAGCACGCGGGTCTTGCCGCGCGCGAGCATGCGATAGCGATGGGGTAGCCCGTCGCGGCCGCCCAGCACCCCGTAGGCCGGATAGCGCACGCCGTCGCCCGCGGTGTTGCCGAGCGCGGGCTCGGTCGTCTCCATGCGCAGCTCGAGCACCGAGCCGACCCCGCCGCGATACCGCCCGTCGCCCGCGGAGTCGGGACGGAACTCGTGCCGCTTGAAGAAGAGCGGGAAGCGCGTCTCCGCGACCTCCACGCTGCCGAACTTGATGCCCCCCGCGGCCTGTCCCTCGCCGGCGGTCTCCCATCCGTCGCCGGCCGAGGAGGCACCGCCGCCGCCGCGCGCGTGGAAGAGGTGCCAGATGAACTTTCGCTTGTTCCGCGGGTTCGTGCCCGAGATCGCGATGCGGAAGCGCCGCGACCAGCCGGCCAGCACCCGGTCCGGACAGCTCCCGGCCAGCGCCTTGATCATCGCCTCCGCGATCTCCTGCGCGCAGTGATTGGTGGAGAGCGTCACCGGCGCGGGCGGGAAGGGCCACACCACCGTGCCCTGCCGGGCCTTCACGGTCACCGGGCGGAACGTGCCCTCGTTCTTGGGCGTCCGCGGATCGATCAGGTAGGCGAGCGCCATGTGGACGGCCGACATCGTGTTCGGGTACGCGGAGTTGATGAAGCCGGTGACCTGCGGGTGGGAGTCGCTCAGATCCACCACGAGGGAATCGTCCTTCTTGGTGACGGTGGCCCGGATGTAGACGTCGCGGAACCCATGCCCGTCGTCGTCGAGGATCGCCTCGCCCTTGAACACGCCGTCCTTCCAGGTCCGGATGCACTCGCGGGCCTGACGCTCGGCGCCGTCGAGGATCTCGCCCATCGTCTCGAGCACGGTGTCGAGCCCGTACTCGTCGACCAGCTTGAGGAGGCGCCGTTCCCCGATTCGCGCCGAGCCCATCATGGCCCGTAGGTCACCCTGGAAGTCGCGCGGGTGGCGCACGTTGGTGGCCACCATCTGGAGCACGTCGTCGCGCAGCTCGCCACGGTCGTAGAGCTTGAGCGGGGTGATGCGGATGCCCTCCTGCCAGATCTCGGTGGCCCCCGGATTGTAGGCGCCGTGGGTGGCACCGCCGATGTCATGCTGGTGCGCGCGGTTGATGGACCAGAAGACGGCCCGGCCGCCCACGAAGACGGGCAGCAGCACGGTGAGATCGGGCAGGTGGTTGTTGCCGTGGTAGGGGTCGTTCAGGAGGAACAGGTCGCCGGGGGCGATCTTGCCATCGAAGAAATCGGCCACCGACGCGATCGCCCAGGGTAGCGCCCCCACGTGGATCGGCACGTGCTCGGCCTGCGCGGCGAGACGACCCTGGCCGTCGAACACCGCAGTCGAGAAGTCGCGGCTAGAGTTCAGGATCTGCGAGTAGGCGGTGCGCAGCATGGCCTCGCCCATCTCCTGCACGATGGACTCGAGTCGGTGCTGGATCACGGAGACGGTGATTGGGTCGTTTGTCATGCTCGGAACTATACCTCTCCGCGGCTCACTCGATCACCTGATCCGCCCGCCCCAGGAGCGGCGGCGGAATCGTCACGCCAAGGGCCTTGGCGGTCTTGAGGTTGATCACCAGATCGAACTTGGTGGACCGCTCGATCGGCAGGTCGCCGGGCTTCGCGCCCTTCAGGATCCGGTCCACGTAGTCAGCGGCGCGGCGGAAATTGTCCGAGAGGTTCGCGCCATAGGACATGAGACCTCCTTCGTGCACAAACTCCCTGGCTCCGTAGATGGCCGGCAGGTGGGTCTTCAGCGCAAGGTCTGCCAGCCGTATTCGGTGAGTAGTGAACATGACATCGCCAAGAACGAGGAGCGCGCCGGCGCGCTTCGCGCTCATCGTCGCGAAAGCGCCCTCCAAATCGTCGAGCCTGCGCGCCTCCAGGAGTTGAAGCTCTACTCTCAATGCCCTGGCGGCGATCTCCGCTTCTCTCAACGCGAGTGCGTTGCCGGGAGTCGTGGGATTCCAGAGAACGGCCATGCGGGAGACTTTCGGGACGGCCTCCTTGAGTAGCTCCAATTGCTTTCCGGCTATCTCTGGACCCACCGTGCCGGTCAATCCGGTGGTGTTCCCTCCGGGCCGGGCCAGGCTGGCAACGACTCCCAAGCCAACCGGATCGCCGCCCGCCACCATCACAATGGGAATCGTCTTGGTCGCATTCCTCGCGGCAAAAATCGTTGGCGTTGACGGCGCGACAATAAGATCCACGTGCAGCCGAACCAGCTCCGCCGCGAGGCCGGGAAGCGGCTCCGCCCGCCCGCCTCCAAATCGCCACTCGATGACGATGTTCTGACCCTCGACCCAGCCGAGATCCCTCAGCCCTCGCTGGAATTCGCGGACGAAGGGATCCGCGGACTCGCGGGTGGGACCGCCTAGCCAGCCTATGCGCGGAACTCTCCCCGCCGGCTGGGCTAGGGCAGCGAGCGGCGGGGCGAGGAGGCCGCCCGCGATGACCGTCACAAAGGCACGTCGGTGCAAGTCGGGCGAGCGGAGCGGGTCCAGGGGATCCCCATTCATGATTCGCCCGGAGTCTACCAGTGTCGGCGCGCGTGGGGGAGGCGCGCGGGCGCCTACCGCGTGGAATTCGGTCCCATACTCGCGTCCCCGGGGCGCGCTCGGGTTGCCGAAAGGAAGCATCGCGGAAATTTCCGGGGTACCGCCCGGGCTCGAAACACCCCGAACGTCCCCCGGACGAGTCAGTGCGCTGCGGGGGCCTATCCCTCCAGCACGCGGACCGCCCAATTCCGCGGTGGATCTCCCGCTGAACCCGGCGCCGGCCTCTGCTCGAACGATACACGACGTCAAGCTTCGCGGTATACTCGCGCCGATCGAGATCCCTCGTCGCCGAGGACCACCGCTCCCGCTACCAAAGGAGGTAGTGCTCATGGCTCATACCCGCCGGGATTTTCTCAAGACCGCCGCCGGAGCGGCCGCCGCGTCCGGAACCCTCGGCTTCCCGATGGCGTCCCGCGGCCAGCAGAAGAAGCTCACGGTCTGGTGGAATCGCGGCTACTACAAGGAAGAGGACGAGGCGATGCTGAAGATCGCCGAGGACTTCCGCAAGAACAAGAACGTCGACCTGGACATCTCGTTCACGATCCAGGAAGACCTCCTCAAGAAGATCATCAGCGCGATGACCGCGCGCCGCGGCCCCGACGTGGCGTTCTGCTTCTACAACGACTGGGAGGTCATCCCCAAGTACGCGTGGGAAGGCAAGCTCGTCGAGACCACCGACGTGATCAACGAGCTGAAGCCCCGCTACATCGAGAAGTTCCTGCCGGTCGCCTACGTGTACGACAACGTGGCCAAGAAGCGCGCGTACTACGGCGTCCCCATCGAGTGCCAGACCATGCACATCCACTACTGGCGGGATCTCGTGAAGGAGGCGGGCATGAACGACGACCCCGCCAAGATCCCGATGGACTGGAACGGCTACTGGGACTACTGGCGCAAGGCGCAGGACGCGCTGCGCAAGAAGGATCCCGCCAAGTACGGCAAGGTCTACGGCATCGGGATGACCGAGTCGTCGAGCGCGTCGGACACCATCTACAACTTCGAGATGGCGCTGCTCTCGTTCGGAGGCACCATCTTCTCCGAGGACGGCAAGGTGGTGGCGGACCAGCCGGCCAACCGCGAGGCGATCGTCAAGACCCTGAAGTGGTTCGCCGACATGTTCAACTCGGGCTACGTGCCGCCGGACTCCCTGAACTGGTCGGACGGCGACAACAATGCCAACTTCCACTCCAAGTCTATCGTGATGACCCCGAACCCGTCGGTGAGCATCCCAGCTCACCACTTCTTCAACAACCCGGACAACTACTTCAACAAGTCGGCCACCATCGAGTGGCCCGACGGCCCCGACGGCAAGAAGCCGACCTACATGGTGGCGGTCAAGACGATCATCATCCCCAAGGACTCCACTAACAAGGACGTCCCGCTCGCCAAGGAGTTCATCAAGTTCGTGCTGGAGCCCAAGCGCTTCGCGGAGTACATCAAGGGTGCCAACGGGCGCTGGTTCCCCGCATTCAAGGACGTGGCCAGCGATCCGTTCTTCTCCAAGGGGCAGGCCGGCAAGGGCGGCGCGGTGGATCCCCATCTGCCGACCGTGACCCGCATCTACCTGGAGCGGCCGACCCGTGTCTTCGAGCACTACAAGAACCCGGCGAACTCGCAGATCTATGCCGAGAACGTCTGGGGCAAGGCGATGTCGCGCACCAACGTGGACAAGTGGCCGGCCGACAAGGCGGCCGACGAGGCCATCGGTCGCATCAAGGTCATCGTCGCTCAGTGGCGCTGAGCCCGGCTTGAGCCGGTGGCCAACGGCCTCGCCTCGGTCAACCGCCGCGGCCTGATCGCGCGGTCCGTGACCGCGGCGGCAGAAGCCCTGTCGCCGCGGTCACGCAACGTCCAGGGGCTGCTCTTCTCGCTCCCCCTGATCGTGATGTTCCTCGCCTTCGTGGCGTACCCGCTCTACTTCGAGGTCACCCAGGCCCTCGACCGCTACACCTACGAGGTCCTGTTCAACGATCCGATCTACGTCCAGACCGTCGTCAACACGCTGGTCTACGTGGGCGTCGCGGTCAACCTGAAGCTGCTTCTGGCCCTCCTCCTCTCCGGGGTGCTCGAGGACGACAGCCGGAGCACCCGTTTTCTCTCCGCGATCTTCCTCCTGCCCTGGGCGATCCCGGTGCTGCCCGGCATCCTGTCGGTGCGTTGGATGATGTCCTCGCAGTGGGGCATCCTGAACCTGATCAGCGAAGACCTGGGGCTCGGCACTCACCACTGGCTCGCCTCGCGATGGACCGCGATCAGCGCCCTGATCATTTTCCACATCTGGAAGTACCTGCCGTTCTGGACGGTGATCCTCCTGGCCGCCCGCCGCGGCATCCCGCGCCAGCTCTACGAGGCGGGGGCCATCGACGGAGCGGGGATGTTCCAGACCTTCCGCTACATCTCGTTCCCGCTGCTGGCCGGCATCTACCTGATCTGCTCGCTGCTCTCCATGGTCTTCACCCTGGGCGACTTCACCAACGTCTGGCTGATGACCGGCGGCGCCCCGGGCGATTCGACCCACGTGCTGGCCACGCTCGCCTACCGCTACACGTTCCGGGTCGGCAAGATCGACTGGGGCGTCGGAGTGTTCGCCACCGCGCTCCCGGTCACGCTGCTCTTCATCTTCATCCTGATCAAGAAGATCCGCTAGAAGGGCTCCCCGATGAGCGCTTGCGCGAAGAGGCCCTACCGCCAGCCGAGGCCTTCCGTGGAGGACCGCTCGGAATGAGAAGTCGCGATTGGATCACGGCAGTCCGGATACTGATCCTCGCGGTGGTGACGGCGTGGACCATCTTTCCGATCTACTACATGGTGAGTCTCGCCATCACCCCGTGGGGTGATCTGTTCCGGCCGGTATACGTGGTGCAGCACCCGACCCTCGACAACTTCAAGTTCGTCCTCTTCCAGGAGAGCCCGTTCGTCAAGTACTTCTGGCGCTGGCTCGCCAACAGCCTGCTGGTGTCGAGTGCGGTGATGTTCGCGGTGCTCACGATCGCCGCGATGGGCAGCTACGCCCTCGGGCGAATCCGCTTCCGGCTGGGGCGATACGTCTCGGGCATGACCCTGTTCACCTACATCATCCCCGCGTCGTTCCTCTCGATCCCGTTCTTCAAGATCATGGGCGACTACGACCTGCTCGACACCTACTGGGCGCTCATCTTCGCGATGACCACCTTCGCGGCGCCCTACGCCCTGTGGGTGCTGTGGGACTACGCCAAGACCATCCCGAACGAGATCGACGAGTCGGCCGCGATCGACGGAGCCGGAACCGTCGCGATCTTCTTCCGCATGTACCTGCCCCTGATCACCCCGACCCTCATCGCGGTGGGGACCTACGCGTTCTTCTTCGCGTGGAACGAGTATCTCTACGCGGTGCTGCTGCTCCAGGGCGAGAAGATGATCACGCTGCCGGTGGGGATGGGAAACTTCCTGACCACGGACGACGCCCCCTGGAACCTGCTGATGGCCCTCTCGGTGATCTACTCGATCCCGCCCGTGATCTTCTACTACATCTTCCGGCGCTACCTCACCCACGGCCTCGTGTCCGGGGCGGTGCAGGGGAGCTGATCAGGCCTTCGGCCGCTCCCGGCCCCCCCGGAGGGCCCGCCACACGCGCGAAGGCGTGATCGGCACCTCCAGTACGTCCGCCCCTCGGGAGTGGAGCGCGTCCTCGACCGCGTTCGCGATGGCCGCGGGCGGCGCGATGATCGCGCTCTCGCCGACCCCCTTGATGCCGAGGTCGTTCCGGGTGGAGGGAAAGGCCAGCGACCGAGTCTCGAAGGAGGGCAGGTCGCCCGCGATCGGGATCGCGTAGTCCATCAGGCTGCCGGTCAGCAGCTGGCCGTCGTCGTCGTAGATCAGGTCCTCCATGAGCGCGGTGCCGATGCCTCCGGCGAGCCCGCCGTGGAGCTGGCCGTCCACCACCGCCGGATTGATGGCGCGGCCGCAGTCGTGGACGGCGAGGTACTTCAGGATGCGGACGCGGCCGGTCTCCACGTCCACCTCCACCGCGCACGCCTGCGCTCCGAACGCGAAGGTCACGGTCTCCGGCGCGAAGTAGCCGCAGGCCTGGAGCCCCGGGCGCGCCTCGCGCAGGAGCGTCTTGCTGCGCACCGCAGCCCGCGCCAGGTCGCCCAGGGCGACTCCGCGCTCCGGCATTCCGGCCACGTGGGCGCGCCCACCCGCCAGCACCACGTCGGCGGGCGCGCACTCGAGCATCTCGGCCGCCACCACCCGCGCCTTGCCCGCCACCTCGCGCGCGGTGCGGGACACGGAGGGCCCCGCGTTGGCAGCCACCCGGCTCCCGCCCGTGCCGTTGCCGTAGGGCAGCAGGGTGGTGTCGGCCGCGATCACGAACACCCGCTCGGGATCGACCCCGAGCTCGGCCGCCGCGATCTGGGCCATGGTGGTCTCGTGCGACTGGCCCTGAGAGGAGACGCCGATGTAGACGTGCACGGTACCGGTCGAGTCGATGCGCACGTCCGCGCTCTCGAAGGGGCCCACGCCGGTGCCCTGCACGTAGGCCGCGAGGCCCACGCCCACCGGGCGCCCGCTGCCCGCGCTCTCGAGCTGCCGCCGGCGCCAGTCGTCGTACTCGAAGTCGGCGAGCAGCCGATCGAAGCTGCCGACGTAGTCCGCGGGATCGTAGGAGACCGGCGTGCCGTCGCGGTAGACCAGGCCGGTGCGATAGGGCATCTCGTCGGCCCGGACCATGTTGCGACGCCGCAGCTCGGCCGGATCCATGCCCAGGGCCCGGGCGCCCCGATCCATCAGCCGCTCGAGGACGAAGTTGGCCTCGGGCCGCCCGGAGCCGCGGTAGGCGGCGCCGAACACCGCGTTGGTCACGACGTTGGACGCGGTCACCTCGAGGCTCGGGATGCGATAAGGGCCGGGCAGGTGGTTGATCGTGTTCCGCGTCACGACCTCGCCGCTGGCAATGTACGCGCCGTGCTCCCGGGTGAACCGCGTCTCCAGTGCCGCGATCCGACCGTCCCGGCTCAGGCCGAGCCGGGCGGTGTGCCGCTGCCCTCGATCGGGCGAGGCGGTGAGGAAATGCTCGCGCCGCGACTCGGCCCACTTCACGGGGCGGCCGAGCCGGCGGGCCGCCGCGCTCACGATCAGATCCTCGGAGTAGGCGTGGCCCTTGATCCCGAAGCCCCCACCGGTATCGACCACCACCACGCGCACCTGCTCCTCGTGCAGCCCGAGCATCCCCGCGATGACCGCGCGCAGCCCGTACGGGCTCTGGCTCGACGTCCAGAGGGTGAGGCGGCCGTCGGGTCCCTCCGGGGTCGCCACGATCCCGCGCGTCTCGATCGGCACGCCGTGCACGCGCCCGATGCCGAGCGTCGCCTCCACCACGACCGCCGCGCCCGCCAGGCCCGCGGCCGGATCACCCACCCGGGCGGTGGAGATTCCGGCCACGTTGTCGGGCCAGCCGTCGAATACGCGCGGGGCTCCGGCCTCGAGCGCCCGATCGACCGTGCCGACGGCGCGAAGGGGCTCGTAATCCACCACCACGGCGGCCGCGGCGTCCACGGCGGCGTAGGGATCCTCCGCCACCACCGCCGCCACGACCTCGCCCACGTAGCGCACCAAAGGATCGGCGAAGACGGGCTGCGCGGTGGCCCGGAATGAGGCGGGCGCGGCCATCGAAGGCGGGATGGGCTTGTCGCACTCGGGGAGATCGCGCGCGGTGTAGACGGCCACCACCGTGGCCATGGCCCGCGCCGCGGCGGTGTCGATGCTCCGCACCCGGGCGTGGGCGTACGGGCTTCGCACGAAGGCGGCGTGCAGCATCCCGGGGAAGCGCAGATCTTCCACGTAGCGGCCGCGACCGGTGACGAAGCGCTGATCTTCCTTGCGACGCAGCGAGGAGCCGACGGGGTTGTCCATTCGCGTCCGGAGTATACCTCAGCCGCTCGGCGGGATCGGCCCGCGGACGAGATTTGACAGCGTCGGAACCGTGGGCGAAAGTCGTGAGCCATGCAGACGGTCTTCGAGGCCTTCATGGCCACCGCGGCGGCCGCTCCCGAGCGGCCATTCCTCTGCGCCACGCCCGCGCCGGGCCGCGCCTACCACCCCGCCGGCGTCGAGCTGACCTACCGAGCGGTGCGTGACGAGGTGCTCGGGCTGAAGGCCGCTTACGCAGCCGCCGGCTACGGTCACGGCCACCGCGTCGCGCTGCTGTTCGAGAACCGCCCGGAGTTCTTCTTCCACTACCTCGCGCTCAACGCGCTCGGCACGGGCATCGTGCCGGTCAATCCCGACTACCGCCACGACGAGCTGGCCTACCAGATGGACCACTCCGAGGCCGATCTGGCCGTCGCGATCTCCGAGCGGGTGGTCGCGCTCGAGGCGGTGGCCCGGGAGCGCGCCGATCCGCTCCCGGTGGTGGACGCAGGCGCCTGGCCCGCCTCGTTGCCGCGGCCCCGTCCGGCTCCGCGGCGAGACGCCCCCGGGCTCGAGACCGAATGCGGCCTGCTGTACACGTCGGGCACGACCGGCCGGCCCAAGGGCTGCGTGCTGAGCAACTTCTACTACCTGAACGCGGGCGCCTGGTACCGCGGCCTCGGCGGGCGGCTCGCGATCGAGCCGGGTCGCGAGCGCTTCCTGAACCCACTGCCGCTCTTCCACATGAACTGCCAGGCGGTGACCGCCACGTGCGCGATCCTGACCGCGAACTGCCTGATCCTCCCCGAGCGCTTCAGCCCGCGACGCTGGTGGACCGACGTGGCAGCCACGGACGCGACCATCATCCACTACCTCGGCGTGATGCCGCCGCTGCTCCTGAACCAGGAACCGGTCCCGGAGGAGAAGGCGCACCGTGTGAAGGCCGGCCTCGGCGCGGGAGTGGAGCCGCAGCTGCACGAGGCCTTCGAGCGACGTTTCGGGTTTCCTCTGGTCGAGGTCTGGGGCATGACCGAGACGGGCCGGATCTTCTCCGACTGCCACGAGCCCCGTGCCATCCACACGCGCGCCTTCGGCCGTCCTCACGGCGGCTTCGAGGCCCGGGTGGTGGACGATCGCGACCGCGAGCTGCCCCGTGAGACCGAGGGGGAGCTCGTCGTCCGCTGGGGCGGCCCGGAGGGCCCGCGTCACGGCTTCTTCTCGGGCTATCTCAAGAACGACGAGGCCACGACGGAGGCCTGGCGGGGTGGGTGGTTCCACACCGGCGACGTCGTCCGCCAGACGCCCGACGGCATGCTGGTCTTCGTCGACCGGAAGAAGAACATCATCCGCCGCTCGGGTGAGAACATCGCCGCCGCCGAGGTCGAGGCCGTCCTGCAGGCTCACGACGCGGTGGCGCAGGTGGCGGTGCTCGCGGTGACGGACGAGATCCGCGAGGAGGAAGTCATGGCCTGCGTGGTCCCGATGCCGGGCGCGGGAGCCGACACCGCGCTGGCAGAGCGGCTCGTCGACTTCTGCCTCGAGCGGCTGGCCTACTTCAAGGCGCCCGGCTGGGTGCTCTTCGTCGAAAGCCTGCCCACGACCGGTACCCAGAAGGTCCAGAAGGCGCAGATCTTCCCGCGGGGCGAGGATCCGCGGCGCCGGGCGGGCGCCCTGGATCTCCGGGAGCGCAAGAAGCGCCGCTGACCGGGCGCCGGGCCGATCACGTCCGGATGCTAGAATGACGGCATGAGTCTGCCCGAGCGCTCCGCGCGGCTGGCCGACGAGCTCCGCCGCCGCATCCTGGTCCTGGACGGCGCGATGGGTACGATGATCCAGGCGCGAGGCCTCGCCGCGGAGGATTTCGGTGGGGCGAAGTACGAGGGCTGCAACGAGCAGCTCAACCTCACGCGCCCCGACGTCATCTCCGATATCCACAACGCCTACCTCGAGGCGGGCGCCGACCTGATCTCGACCAACACCTTCGGCTGTGCCCCCTATGTACTGGCCGAATATGACCTTGCGGACCGCTGCCACGACATCACAATGGCGGCCGCCCGCCTGTGTCGCGAGGCCGCAGACCGCGCGTCCACGCCCGAGCGGCCGCGCTTCGCGATCGGCGCCATGGGCCCCGGCACGCGCACGATCACGGTCACGGCCAACGTGACCTTCGACGAGGTGCGCGAGGGCTACTACCTGCAAGCGCGCGCCCTGATCGCGGGCGGGGCGGACGCGCTCCTGCTCGAGACCTGCCAGGACACGCTCAACGTCAAGGCCGCCGCGATCGGCGTCCGACGCGCCATGGGGGAGGCGGGCGTGACCCTGCCGATCATGGTGAGCGGCACCGTCGAGCCCATGGGCACGATGCTGGCCGGGCAGGGAGTCGACGCCCTCTACGCCTCGCTCGAGCATCTGGGGCTCTTCTCGATCGGCCTGAACTGCGCCACCGGCCCCGAGTTCATGACCGACCACCTGCGGACGCTCTCGGACGTGGCCACCTGCTTCGTGACGGTTTACCCGAACGCGGGACTGCCCGACGAGCACGGCCACTACGAGGAAACGGCGGAGAGCCTGGCCCACAAGATGCGGCGCTTCGTGGACGAGTCGTGGGTCAACGTGGTGGGCGGCTGTTGCGGCACCACCCCGGACCACACTCGCGCGCTGGCCCGGCTGGTCGAGGGGCGAGCACCCCGCCGGCCCCAGACCGATCGCGCTCCCGCGGTGAGCGGCATCGAGTCCGTGTACCCGAGCGAGGACGTCCGCCCGATCATCGTGGGCGAGCGCACCAACGTCATCGGCTCGCGCCGCTTCAAGGAGCTGATCGTCGAGGAGAAGTTCGAGGAGGCCTCCGAGATCGGCCGGGCCCAGGTCCGCGGCGGCGCCCAGGTGCTGGACGTCTGCCTCGCCAACCCGGACCGCGACGAGGCGGCCGACATCGACCGCTTCATGGACTTCATCACGCGGAAGGTCAAGGCGCCGCTGATGATCGACTCCACCGACGCGCACGTGCTCGAGCTGGCGCTGCGGAAGTGCCAGGGCAAGGCCCTCGTGAACTCCATCAACCTGGAGGACGGCGAGGAGCGGTTCGAGCGCGTGGTCCCACTCCTCCGGACCTACGGGGGCGCGGTGGTGGTGGGCTGCATCGACGAGGACAAGCAGCAGGGCATGGCGGTCACGCGCCAGCGGAAGCTCGCGATCGCGGAGCGCTCCCACGCGCTGCTCACCGGCACGTACGGCCTGCCCGAGCGCGACCTGATCTTCGACCCGCTGGTGTTCCCGGTGGGCACCGGGGACGCCAACTATATCGGCTCGGCGGTCGAGACCATCGAGGGGGTGCGGGCGATCAAGGCGCGCTTCCCCCGTTGCAAGACCATCCTCGGCATCTCCAACGTCTCGTTCGGGCTGCCCACCGCCGGCCGCGAGGTGCTGAACGCGGTGTTCCTCTACGAGTGCACCAAGGCCGGGCTCGACTACGCCATCGTCAACAGCGAGCGGCTCGAGCGCTACGCCTCGATCCCCGAGGAGGAGCGGCGGCTGGCCCTGGACCTGATCTACTGGCGGGGCGCCGACCCGGTGGCGGCCTTCGCGGCCCACTTCCGGGGACGGACCAAGGTCAAGGCCGCGGTCGCGCAGCTGCCGTTGGATGACCGGCTGGCCCGCTACATCGTGGAGGGCTCCAAGGAAGGTCTCCTGGACGACCTCGCGCTCAAGCTCAAGGAGCAGAGCGCGCTCGACATCGTCAACGGGCCGCTCATGAAGGGCATGGAGGAGGTCGGCCGGCTCTTCAACGACAACCAGCTCATCGTGGCCGAGGTGCTCCAATCCGCGGAGGCCATGAAGGCCTCGGTAGCCTATCTCGAGCAGTTCATGGACAAGGACGAGAGCGCGGCGCGCGGGACCATCGTGCTGGCCACCGTGAAGGGCGACGTCCACGACATCGGCAAGAATCTGGTCGAGATCATCCTCAAGAACAACGGCTACCGGATCGTGAATCTCGGGATCAAGGTGCCGCCGGAGGACCTGATCGCCGCGTACCACAGCCACAAGCCGGACGCGATCGGCCTCTCCGGGCTCCTCGTCAAGTCCGCCCAGCAGATGGTGATCACCGCCCAGGATCTGCGGGCGGCCGGGGTCGAGGTCCCGCTCTTCGTGGGCGGCGCCGCGCTGACCCGCAAGTTCACCGCGACCCGGATCGCGTGCGAGTACGGCGGGCTGACGCTCTACGCCAAGGACGCGATGGACGGGCTCGACCTGGCCAACCGGCTGTTCAGCGCCACCACCCGCGACGCTCTCGTCGAGCGCCTGCGCGCCGAGCAGGAGGAGCTGCGCGCGGGCGCCGCCGTGCCCGAGGGGCCCGCCGCCCCGGCGCCCGCCGCGGTGGCGAGCCGGTCGGCGGTGTCGCGCACGGCTCCGGTGCCCCTTCCGCCCGACCTGAAGCTCCACGTCCTGCGGGACGTGCCGCTCGGTCACGTCTTCCCGTACCTGAACCTCCAGATGCTGCTCGGCAAGCACCTCGGGGTGAAGGGCTCGGTGAGCCGGCTGCTCGAGCAGCGGGATCCGAAGGTCCTCGAGATCAACGAGACGGTGGAGGCGCTCGAGCGGCTGGCCGTCGAGCAGCGCCTCCTCCGCGCCAACGGGCTCTATCGCTTCTACGAGGCCGCCGCGGCGGGAGACGACCTGCTGCTCTTCGACGCGGGCCGGGAGATCGCGCGCTTCCGGTTCCCGCGCCAGCCCGCCGGCGAGCGGCTGTGCCTGTCGGACTACGTGCGCGAGCAGGGGAGCGGGGAGAAGGACTACGTCGCGCTCTTCGCGGTCACCTGCGGGGCGGGTGTCCGCGAGCTCGCCGAGCGCTGGAAGGACGAGGGCCAGTATCTCCGCTCGCACGCCTTGCAGGCGCTCGCCATCGAGTCGGCGGAGGCCTTCGCCGAGATGCTCCACGCGCGCCTGCGCACCCAATGGGGCTTCCCGGATCCGCCCGGCCTCGCGCTGCAGGACAAGCTGAAGGCGCACTACCGCGGCATCCGCGTGTCGTTCGGGTACCCGGCCTGTCCGAATCTGGCCGACCAGCGCATCTTGTTCGATCTCCTGCAGCCCGAGCAGATCGGGCTCAGCCTGACCGAGGGCTTCATGATGGATCCCGAGGCCTCCGTCTCCGCGCTGGTCTTCCATCATCCCGAGGCCAAGTACTTCAAGGCCGACTAGCCCCCGCCGTCTCCATGCCGAGCCGGCTGCAGGCCCCTGGTGTGAGCTTCCGCTTTCTCGATCTGCTCGCCGGCGAGCCCCTCGACGGCAGCCGCGTGCTCGACGTCGGCTGCGGGTCGGGCCGCCTCTCCCTGGCCCTCGCGCCGGCGTCGAAATGGGTGGTAGGCCTCGACCGTGACGCTGCCGCCATCCAGGAGGCACGCCGCCGGGCAAGCGAGGCCTCCCTCGCGAACATCGAGTTCCACGAGGCCGACGTCGACCGCGACTCCTACCGGCCCTGGCGGCCGGATCTGGTCACGGCTCATCTCTGCGCCTCCGACGCCATCGTCGAGCGGGCGGCGGACGCGCTCCGCCCGGGCCGGTGTCTGGCCATGGTGGCCTTTCACGTCGACCAGTGGAAGGAGACCGGCCGCGTCTCCCGCTTCGCGTACGACGAGTCGCGGATGCGGAGCGTCCTGGAGCGGCAGGGCTTCGCCGTCGAGGCGCTCGAGATCGAGCGCGAGGTCCGGCAATTCGGCTCGGTCGAGGAAGGGCTGGCCGCCGCGGTGGGGCTCGAGGACCGGTGGAGGGCCGACGGGCGCTGGTTCCGCTACATCGCGTTCCTCGAGTCCGGCGGCCGCACCCTGACGCGCAGCCACCTCATCGTGAAGGCCCGGCTGGCCGCGGCTCGATGACCCTCGCGGCCGCGACGCTCACCGGGTCGGTCAAGTTGCTCGCGCTCGACCTGGGCTTCGACCTGGTCGCGGTCGGCCCCGCCGACCCGCCCGAGCACGGGGCGGCGGTGCGGGCCTGGATCGAGGCTGGCCACGCGGGCACCATGGGCTACCTCGAGCGCCGGCTCGAGGAGCGCCTGGATCCGCAGCGCGTGCTGCCGGGCGCGCGCGCGGTCGTCTGCGTGGCGCTCAACTACCACCAGGGCGCGCCCCCGGATCCCTCGTGGGCCCCGGTGGCCCGCTACGCGTGGGGCCGCGATTACCACGACGTCATAGGCCCGCGCCTCGACCGCTTGGCGGCCCATCTGGCCGAGGCCGCGGGCGCCCGCAGCCGAGGCTATGTGGACACGGGCCCGGTGCTCGAGCGAGATCTCGCGGCGCGCGCCGGCCTCGGCTGGATCGGCAAGAACACGATGCTGCTCCATCCCGCGCTCGGCTCCTGGTTCTTCATCGGCGTGCTCCTAACCACGGCCGATCTGGCCTTCGACGAGCCGCTCGCCGACCGGTGTGGCTCCTGTCGCGCCTGCCTCGACGCCTGCCCGACGGAGGCGTTCCTCGCCCCGTACGTGCTGGACGCCCGGCGCTGCATCTCCTACCTGACGATCGAGCACCGGGGCGACATCGATCCGGGCCTTCACGCGGGCATGGCGGGCTGGCAGTTCGGCTGCGACGTCTGCCAGGACGTGTGCCCATGGAATCGCAAGGCGCCGCTCACGCGCGAGATCGACTTCACTCCGCGGGAGGGCTATCCGGACGCCGCCGCCCTCGCGGACATGGACGACGCGGCCATCCGAGCGCGATTCAGGGGAACACCCCTGCTTCGCGCCAAGGCGGCGGGCCTGAGGCGCAATGCTCTGATCTACCTGGAGAACCACCCCTCAGGCTCGACATCGGGCTGATGACCTTCGAGGTGCCAGCCGTTCTTCGCGGTGCGCGGACGGAGATCGGCGACCTCATTCGCGAGCGGTACCGTGGTCTCTACGACCGCACCCAGCTCTACCCGTCGTTTCAGCCCCCGCTCGACGATCCGTGCTGGCCGCGGGTGCTGACCGCCGTCGAGCGCGCCTGAGGGCTATGCTACAATCCGACGGCGAGAGGAGATCGGCATGGCCATCCTGAAGGTTGCCCGCCTTGGACATCCTGTGCTGCGGCAGGTCGCGGCCCCCGTGCCGCTCGCCGAGATCCGCTCGGCCGAGACCCAGCGCCTGATCGACGACATGGTCGAGACCATGCGCGAATACAATGGGGCCGGGCTCGCGGCGACCCAGGTGCACGTGCTCAGGCAGATCTGTGTGATCGAGGTCCACGGCAACCCCCGCTACCCGGACGCCCCCGCCATTCCGCTCACCGTGCTGATCAATCCGGTGGTGACCCCGCTGACCGAGGAGATGGAGGACGGCTGGGAAGGCTGCCTCTCCGTGCCCGACATGCGCGGGGTCGTCCCGCGCTTCGGCAGCGTGCGGCTCGAGGCCCGCGACCGCGACGGGGGCGTGATCGACGTGGTGGCCAAGGAGTTCTTCGCCCGGGTCATCCAGCACGAGGCGGATCATCTGAACGGATTGGTCTACCTCGACCGCATGCGTGACCTCGCGACGCTCACGCACCTCGCCGAGTGGAACAAGTACTGGCTCGGCGTCCAGGAGCAGGACGACTAGGGGCACTCGGGCGATGAAGGTGGTCGCCGTCGTCCGGGATCTCTTCTTCGTCGCCCGTATTCGGGAGACCGCCCGCCTCGTGGGAACCCCGCTCAGCTTCGCCCGCACCCCCGAGGAGATCACCGCCGCCTTGAGCCCCGAGAACCTGGAGCCGCCCGCGCTCGCGATCGTCGATCTCACCACCAGCGGGTGGGACTACGACGCGATCTTCGCGGCCCTCGATGTGGCGCCCGACGTGCCGGTGCTCGGCTTCACCACCCACGCGCTGGCGCGCTCGACCCAGCCCCTCCACGTGCGCTGCCGCCGGGTGGTGACCAAGGAGACCCTGACCCAGGAGCTGCCCGCCCTCCTGCAGCACGGGCTCGCGGCATGACCGCGGCCGAGTTCGTCGCCCAGCTCGACGAGGCCAACCAGGCGGTGCTGCGGCGTCTCGAGCCCGACGCAACGCTCAAGCCGGAAGTCACCGGCACCCTCAACGTCACGAACCTCCTGAAGGTCGCCCTCAAGAACGAGATCGAGGCCACCGAGATCGCGGCGCGCTGGCTCGTGGGCACCCGCGACGTCGAGGTGAAGATGGCCTTCGCCCGTCAGGCCGGCGACGAGGCCAAGCACTACCGGATGATCGCCGATCGCCTGGCCGAGCTCGGCTTCGACGCGCGCGGCTTCGATCCGCTCGCCCAGGGGTTCGGACCGCTCTTCAAGTATCTCGACTCGCTCGAGACCACCGTGGAGCGGGTAGCCGCCGGCCAGTTCACCCGGGAGGCCATCGCGGTGGTGAAGAACCGGCAGTTCATCGAGTTCTGCGATCGGGCGGGCGACCGGATCACCGCCACCCTGTACCGGGACGTCATCGAGCCGGACGAGCGCTTCCACCACCAGCTGGGCCGGTCGCTCCTGCTCAAGCTCGCGACGACCCCGGAAGCGCAAGAGATCGCGCGCCGCGCCGCGGTCCGGACCCTGACGCTGGCCGAGGAGTTGCAAGGCGCCGCCCTGCGCACCGCGGGCATCCACCACGCCCCCGGCTGTTGATGGATTCCGACCCGTCGCTGACCGAGTTCACCGCCGCGGTCGGACGCCCCGACGGCGAGATCCATCTGGCCCGCGCCGCCCTCCTCATCGCGGCGGCCGAGCAGCCGGGCCTCGACGTCGAGGTGTATCTCACGCGACTCGAGGGCCTCGCCGACGCGGCCGAGCCGGCCCGGCGCGCGGCCGACGCGCTCTCGCGCCTGCACCGGCTGCGCGAGTTCCTGTTCGAGGAGCTGGGCTTCGCGGGCGACCGCACCGACTACTTCGATCCCCGCAACAGCCACCTCAACGAGGTCCTCGATCGCCGGCTGGGCATTCCGATCACGCTGTCGCTCGTGCTCATCGAGACGGGCCGCCGGCTCGGGCTCGAGATGGAGGGCATCGGGCTGCCCGGTCACTTCATCACCGGCGCCCGCATCGCGGGGGAGCACGTGCTGCTCGACCCGTTCAACCGGGGTGCGGTGCTCACGATCGAGGCCTGCGGCCAGATCGTGAAGCGGGCGCTCGGCCGGCCGGTCCGCCTCACCCCCGAGCACTTCGCCCCGGTCGACAGCCGGCAGTTCCTCACGCGCATGCTCGCTAACCTCAAGGGCATCTACTGGCGGCAGGAGGCGTGGGACAAGGTGGTGCGGGTGATCGACCGCATGCTCGCGCTGAATCCTGCCGCGGCGGGGGAGCGGCGCGACCGCGGCGCCGCGTGGAGCAACATGGGACGGCTCGAGCGCGGCGTCGCCGACTGGGAGCGCTACCTCACCGAGTTCCCCAACGCGGCCGATCACGATCAGGTGCGCAGCCAGCTCCGCCGCGTGCGCCAGAAGCTCGCCCGGCTGAACTAGGCGGCAGTGCGAGGCGCGGCCGAAGGCGAGACGAGCGAATACATGATCGTGGGAGCGTAGCGACTCCATGCGGGTGCAGGGCGGCACCAACCTGTACGGCTTCTCGGTGGGAATCCTCATGCTCGACACCCGGTTCCCGCGCATCCCCGGCGACATGGGCAACGCGGGGACGTTCGACTTCGCGGTGCGCTACCACCGGGTGAGCGGGGCCTCGCCGGACCGGGTGGTGCGCCAGGGGCAGCGCGAGCTGCTGCCCGCCTTCATCGAGGGCGCGCGCTTCCTCGAGCGCGAGGGCGTGCGGGCGGTGACCACCAACTGCGGCTTCCTGGCCAAGTTCCAGCCCGAGCTGGCCGCCTCGGTGTCGATCCCGGTGTTCACCTCGAGCCTCATGCTGGTGCCGCTGGTGCAGCGGATGCTGCCCCCCGGCCGCGCGGTGGGCGTCCTCACCGTCAACGCCTCGTCGCTCCACGCCGAGCACCTGGCGGGAGCCGGGATCTCGCCCGATACCCCGCTGGTGGTGGCGGGGCTCGAGACCGAGAAGGAGTTCACGCGGGTCATGCTCGACGACCTGCTCTCCCTCGACGTGGAGACCGCGCGCCAGGAGCACCTGACGGTGGCTCGACGGATGACGACCCAGCATCCCGAGATCGGCGCGATCGTGCTCGAGTGCACGAACATGCCTCCGTATCGCGCCGACATCCAGGCCGCGACCGGCCTCCCCGTCTTCGACATCACGACGCTGGTCCGCATGGTGCACGAGTCAGTGCGACACGGACTGTCGCCCCGTCCCGCCTGACGCTTGGCCCAGACCGCGGACGTGGTGATCGTGGGCGCCGGCATCATCGGCGGCTCGATCGCGTACCACCTGCTCGAGCGCGACCAGCGGCTACGGGTGGTCGTGCTCGAGAAGGAGCCGGAGCCCGGGACCGGTGCGACCTCCAAGGCCACCGGCGGCGTGCGCTTCCAGTTCTCCACCGAGGCCAACGTGCGGCTCACCCAGCTCTCCTACCGCTACTTCACCCACGCGGAGGAGATCCTGGGCTCGCCGGTGGACTTCACGCGCCACGGTTACCTGTTCGTCACCACGGATCGCGAGACCCTGGAGCAGTGCCGCCTCAACGTGGCGCTCCAGCGCGGTCTCGGGGTCGCGAGCGAGCTGCTGACCCCGTCCCAGATCCAGGGCCACCTGGCCTCGCTCGTGACCGGCGACCTGGTGGGCGGCAGCTTCTGCGCCGACGACGGCTCGGCCGATCCCTACTCGATGCTCCAGGCCTTCCTCGCGCGGGCCCGCGACCGGGGCCTGCGATTGCTCACCGAGGAGCCGGTGACCGGGGTGGTCATCGCCGGAAAGCGAGTGACCGGAGTGCGGACGCGGAGGGGTGACTGGAGCGCTCCGATCGTGGTCGACTGCGCGGGGCCCTACGCCGACCAGATCGGCTCGATGGCCGGCGTCGACATCCCGTCCAAGCCCTACCGCCGCCAGGTGATGGTGACCGAGCCGCTACCGCTTCTGCCCGCCGTCTTCCCGCTGATCGTCGATCTCGACACCGGGTTCTACGTGCACCGTCAGGGCCTGAGCGCGGTGCTGATGGGCGGCACCGACAAGGACATCAAGCCGGGCCTCGACACCACCGTGGACTGGGACGCCTTCGACGCGGTCTTCCGCGCCGCGGCCCTGCGCGTGCCCCCGCTCGCGGAGGCCCAGGTCATGCGCGCGTACGCGGGCGTACGGGATCTCACGCCCGATTACCACGGCATCCTCGGGCCCGCCGCGCAGGCACCCGGCTTCCACGTGGCCTGCGGATTCTCGGGGCACGGCTTCATGCACTCGCCCGCCATCGGCATCTTGATGACCGAGATCCTGCTTGACGGCCGCGCCACCAGCATGGATATTGGCGCATTGTCCCTCGACCGCTTCGCCGCGGGAAGACTGCGCGCCGAAGCCAACATGTTCT
>DATIWG010000038.1:0-14074 GCA_035519555.1 Nitrosotalea sp.
GGTCACTGCCGGCTCCCAGGGAGCGGGCCTGCTACTCGTTCTGGCGGGGCTCCTGCGATTGGGCTTCGTCGCCAACTTCATCTCCGAGCCCGTGCTGATTGGCTTCTAGGCGGGGATCGGGCTCGTCATCGTGGTGGATCAGGTCCCGAAGCTGCTGGGCGTCCACTTCCCGAAGGAGTCGTTCGCTCACAACCTGCTCGCCATCGTCCAGGCTCTCCCGGACACGCCGCTGCCGACCGCCGCCGTCGGAATCCTGCTGATGGTCCTCCTGGTCGTGCTCGAGCGATGGCTCCCGCACGCGCCCGCCCCGCTGATCGCGCTCGCGGTCGGGATCGCCGGCGCGAGCGCGCGCTCGGGCTGCCGGCCCGAGGGGTCGAGCTGGTCGGCCACATCCCCCGAGGCCTGCCATCCTTCACCGCTCCCGACGTCTCACTCGTCGTGCAGCTCTGGCCAGCAGCCCTGGGCATCGCCCTGATGAGCTTCACCGAGACGATCGCGGCCGGCCGTGCGTTCGCCGCGAGCGACGAGCCGCCCCTGCGGCCGAACCAGGAGCTGGTGGCGACGGGACTCGCGACCGCGGGCGGCGCGCTCCTGGGGGCCATGCCGGCAGGCGGCGGCACGTCCCAGACCGCCGTGAACCGCCTGGCGGGCGCCCGCACGCAGCTGGCCGAGCTGGTCACCGCGGCGGCCACGCTCCTCACGATGCTCCTCCTCGCCGGCGTCATCGGGCTCATGCCGCACACGGCCCTGGCCGCGGTGGTCATCGTCTATTCGATCGGGCTGATCAAGCCGGCGGACTTCCGCGCCATCCTCGCGATTCGACGAACGGAGTTCATCTGGGCCCTGGCCGCGCTCGCGGGCGTGGTCCTGCTGGGGACTCTGCAGGGCATCCTCGTGGCCATCGTGGTATCGCTGGTCGCCCTTGTCCAGCAGGTGACCAATCCCCCGGTCCACGTCCTCGGCCGCAAGCCCGGCACCAACGTCTTCCGGCCGCGCTCGCCGGAGCACCCGGAGGATGAGACCTTCCCCGGCCTGCTCCTCCTCCGGCTGGAGGGCCGCGTCTTCTTCGCCAACGCCGAGCGCATCGCGGACAAGATGCGGGCATTCCTGGACGAGGCGAAGCCGAGGGTCGTGGCCCTCGACCTCAGCGGCGTGCCCGATCTCGAGTACACCGCGCTGAAGATGCTGACCGAGGCGGAGAAGCGGCAGCAGGAGCGCGGCATCTCGTTGTGGCTGGTAGGGCTCAACCCGGGCGTGCTAGAAGTGATCCAGCGCTCGTCGCTCGGGCCGACTCTCGGGCGCGACCGCATGCACTTCAACGTCGAGGTCGCCGTCGCTCGCTACCTGCGCGTCGCGCCGGATAGCACTCCGACCCCACACTCGACCGGAGGCTGAGCCGGGGGAGGCGGCTCAGCCTCCGGTCGGGCGCTCGAGACCGTTCCGGGCCCGCACCCACCGGTCGTGGTGCTCGCGGATCAGCGCGATGGCTTCATCGCCGGTGGCGACACAGCGCGGAATCGCGAGATCCTCCGCGTTCACCAGCGCCAGCCGCGGGTCCTGCATGTAGGTACGGGCCCACTGCACGAGCTCGCCCCACATCTGGCCCACCAGGATCAGGGGCGTGTCGTGGAGGTGCCGCACCTGCAGGAGCTGCCAGATCATCATCGTCTCCAGGACCGTCCCGATACCGCCGGGAGCGACCACGAAGGCGTCCGAGGCGAGGACGAAGTGGTGCAGACGGGTGAAGAACGTGCGGTGCTCGAACATCTGCTCGACGAAGGGATTGACCTCCTGCTCGAACGGCAGATCCACCCGGATCCCGATCGACTGATTTCGCTCCACGGCGCCGGCCTCTGCCGCGCCCTCGTTCGCCGCCTGCATCAGGCCCGGGCCCCCGCCCGTGACGATATCGCAGCCCATCCCGGCCATCGCCTTCGCCACGCGCTTGGCCTCCTCGTAGACCCACGACCCCGGCTCCGCCCGCGCCGAGCCGAAAATGGTCACCCGGTAGCGCTCGCGCTTCGACGGGCGCAGCCGGGTCAGGTCGTTGACGACCTGCCAGAGGCCGAGCACGGAGCCGACGAGGATCCGCTTCACGGCTTCCTCGTCGGCGAGACTGACCGTGCCCGGCACATGCTCGGCGGGGGTGCTCTCGCTCATGCCTGGCTCCTCTTCAGTAGGGCCATGTCCACTGGTCGGCCTCCGGCCTGTCGACGCCGTGCTCGTAGGCGTAGTGCTGACACTCGATCTGCAGGCTCCGGAGCCGCTCCTCGGCGTGCCCGCCGGTGCGCGGCAGAGCGGGAACCCGGTCGGCCATCCGTCACACTTGGCGGAGGCGCACCTCACGCTGGGGGAACGGGATCTCGATGCCCGCCTCGCCCAGCGCGGCACAGAGCGCCACCGCCAGCTCGCTCCGGACCCGGACCCAGAGGTCGAACTGGCCCCAGCAGCGCAACTCGAACTGGAGCGCGCTGTCCCCGAAGCCCAGGAACAGCGCCTCCGGAGGCGGAGCGGACAGCACATGCGGGTGCGCGCGCGCCACGCCGAGCAGGATCTCGATCACCTTGTCGGGGGACGTGCCGTAGGCCACGTTGACGGGCAGGTCGATTCGCCGCGATCGGTCGGAGAGGGTCCAGTTGGTCACCTTCTCCGAGACGAGGCTCGCGTTCGGAACGATGACCTCCGCCCCGTCCCAGGTGTGAACGATACAGGCGCGAACCCCCAGCTGCTGCAGCCGGCCCGAGACCTCGCCGATCTGGACGGCGTCACCCACGTCGATCCGCCGCTCGAACAGCACGATCAGCCCCGAGACGAAGTTGTTCACGATGCTCTGCAGGCCGAATCCGATGCCCACGCCGAAGGCGCCGACCAGGATCGTGATCTTGGTGAAATCCACTCCCAGCACGGCCAGGCCCAGCAGGAACCCGACCAGCAAGAGCACGTAGTGCAGGAGGCTCGACAGCGACCGCGTTAGGCCTCGCCCGAGGTTCAGGTGCGGGTAGACATCCTCCTCCAGGGCGAATCGGATGGCTCCGGAGAGCACGAAGACCGCACCGACGGTGAGCACAAATACCAGCACGTCACCGAGCGACACCGCGAGCGCCCCCCGTTGCAGCTCGGCGGCCAGCGCCGACTCCGTCAGCGTGACCGCGGCATTCCAGAGGCCGAAGTACCGCAGCGCGAAGAACGCCCACGCCCCGATGGCGAGCGCGCAGAGCAGCCCGTGTCCGCGACGCTCGAGGAGTGGCCGATGGTGCTGGACCATCTTGAGGTAGCGCAGGGGCGGCACGCGGAGAAGGAACGCCACCAGGCCGTCCGTCACCCGGACCGCCGCATAGAGCACCATCGCGATGTAGCCAGTACCCAGGATGCCCGCGCCGAGGAGCAGCGCCAGCCGCATGTATCCGGCAGCACCGGCGACGAGAGATCCCGAGAAGAGGAGAAGGAGTGCGCCGCGGGCCACGAGAGGCAGTCCGCGCGGCGCTTCTTCACCCGGCGCCGGCGGAACCCGCCGCACCCAGGCCCGCACGGTCCAGCCCGCGAGCACGATCACCGCGGCCAGCGCCTCGAGCACGAAGACCTGCTGCTCCAGGACCGGCACCACCGACGCGAAGTGACGTACCACATCGGCCAGGAAGAAGGCGCTGAGCACGTACAGACCGGTCACGAGCCGCGGCTCGACCAGCAGCCGCATGATCCGCATGGCGGGCACCAGGACCAAGACCTGCCCCAATGCCGCGGCCGTACGTGGCATCGGCGGCGAATAGATCAGCGCGGCGGCGACCACGGTGAGCACCAGCGCCGCCGAGACCGGTCGGTCGAGCACTCGCGCCCCGGACATCTCTCCCGAGGAGACCCAGACCGGAACCTTCCGACGCGCGGCCTGGATCAACAGGAACAGCCCGAAGAACAGCGCGATGTGAAGGGGGATCTTCCAGCGCTGACTACGCGCGAATTGCCCGAGCTGGATCATGTCGGCGCTGGCCGCACGGCGGATCCGGTCGGGCAGCTCGCGGGTCGCCAGCGCCAACTGCCCGGCCTGCCACAGGGGTGGGCTGTCGCGATCAACGAGGCCGCGCGCCGCGGCCTGGCGTGCCGACTCGATCCGCTCGAGCATGCCTTCGCACTGGGCCACCTCCTGGGCGACCCGATCCTGCAGCACGAGGATCGCGCTCCGCTGCTGCTGAAGGCGAGACCTCGCGGCCGCGATCGACGCCAGCACGCCGTCGATCCGCTCGGTCACCTGGGCCGGTGCCCGCGACGCCTGCGCGTCCGCGCGACCTCGCGTCCACGTCTCACGCAGCACGCTCAGGCGCTCCTGCGCCTTCTCGAGCGCTGTCGCCCTCTCCTCCAGGATGGTCACGTAGCCGGCCAGCTCCGCGCGGGTGGCCTGCCACTGGAGCGTCAGGTCATCGAGCACGGATCCAATCGCCTCCGCGTCGAGCTGGCGCTCCGTGACGTCGGCCTGCGCTGCGATGCGGCCCGTGAACTCGGGCAGCCGCTTCTCGATCGTCTCGACCGTGGTGCCCGGCCCCAGAAGCGCGTCGAAGTCGCGGAGCAGCTTGGCCACCTCGTCGGCCCGCTTTGCCACCTCGGGTGCCGGGATGGAGGCGGGAGCCGGCGAGGCGGGAGCTGGCGCCTTCGATGGAGCGGGAGCGGGCGGCGGATTCAGCGGCGCCGGCACGCCGAGGGCCGGCATCCCCGCGAGGACGAGGAGGGCGATACCCAACGTGGCAAGGCGGATCATGGTAGATGCTCGCTCCCCGTGCGTCATCACTACTCCGACAAGGTCAGGACCGCGACGAGACCCGTCACTTCTGCCGGCTCAGAGCGAGCACGACGATCTTCCCCCATCGAGTCATGCTGCCCGCCGCCCCCACGATTATCTATAGGACCTTGGTCCCATGCACGCAAGAGTCGCGCTTCGAGCAACGGAGGAAAAGACGAGCTACCGGAGCCCGGACAGCGTGAGACGTCGCCCGAGGGACGACGACCGCCTCGCGGCTTCCACCACGCGCATCGCGTCGAGGCCCGCGTACACGTCGACCGCGGGGCGGCCGCGCCGGGCCACCGCGTCGAGGAACAGCTCGAGCTCACGCCGGAGCGGCTCCGGACCCGCGGCCTTGAAGATCTCGACCGCCCCTTCCGGTGCCTGCCAGCCCGACGCGGTCTGGACGTGGCGGTTCGCGAGCACCCGCACCTCGGCGCTGCCGAAGTCGGCCGCGAGCGTCGCGCGCTCGCCGACGATCACGCAGTCGCGATGAACATCGGGGGCAAAGTAGTCGGCCTCGACGAATGCGGTCACGTCACCGTACTCCACGCTCGTGAACGAGCAATCGTCCAGGCCGCGACCGAGGTGGTCGCGCAGGGTGGCGGTGACCGCGGTGGCCTCTCGCTCGAGCAGGTGGGCGAAGAGGTCGAAGTAGTGGATCGCATCGGCCTGGGTCACCCCCACGTCGATGCGTGGGCGCTTGAACCCCGCGAAGCGGCCGGCGCAATAGCGCACCCGCCCGAGGGCACCCGACGCCAGGCGCTCGCGCAGCGCGATCGTCGCCGGATGAAAGCGGAAGATGTGGCCCACCTGCAGGACTCGCCTCGTCTCTGCCACGATCGCGCCGAGCCGCTCCCCCTCCTCTACCGTGAGAGTCAATGGCTTCTCGACGAAGCAGTCGCGGCCGGCGCGCAGGCTCTCGGCCGCGACCGCCAGATGACTGTCGGCGGGCGTGACGATGTCGACCGCGTCGACCTCGGGCAGGGCCCGGCGGAAATCCTCCACCACGCGGGCGGGCGCGATGCCCGCCCGGATCGCGAAGGTGCGGCGCTCGGCGGAGACATCGGCGACCCACGGCTCCACGCCCAGCTCACCCAGTACGCGCAGGTGCTTCTCGCCCCAGCGGCCCAGCCCCACCAGCAACACCTTCAACGATCGGGCCTTCCGTCGCCGCCCACGTCCTCGGCGATCTGGTAGCGCAGCCACCGGTCCTTCATCCAGCGCACCACCAGCAGGTCAACGAACGCGCGCACGGCCCGATTCCCGATGCCGTACTTGGACCGGCCGAAGCGCCGCGGCCGGTGCCGCACCGGCACCTCGAGCACCCGGAAGCCGCGCATCCTCAGGAGCGTCGGGATGAAGCGATGCAATCCGTCGTAGAGGACGAGCTCGCGCAGACACTCGCGCCGGAACGCGCGGAAGGTGCAGCCACTGTCCTGCACCGTCTCCTCGCTCAGCCGGTTACGTACCCGGTTGGCGATCCGGGAGGACATCCGGCGGACCCACGAGTCGCCGGCCGCCCGGTCGACCCGCCAGCCGCTCACCGCGTCCCACTGATCGAGGTGGGCGAGCAGCGCCGGAATCTCGCGCGGATCGTTCTGCAGGTCGGCGTCCATTACCACCACGTGGCGGCCGCGGACCGCCTTGAACCCGGCATCCGTGGCCGCGGTCTCACCCGCGTTGACCTTCAGGCGCAGGAGCCGCACGCGCCGGTCCCGCTCACGGAGGCTCCGGACGACCTCCGCGCTCCGATCCTGGCTGCCGTCGTCGACGAAGACGACCTCGTAGCGCAGCCGAGTCGGCTCGAGCACCTCGTTGATCTCCGCCCAGAGGAAGGGAAGGCTCTCCTCCTCGTTGTACACGGGAACGACGATCGATAGATCGAGGGTGCCACTCACGGACTGCGAGGGACCCGGCTCGGTCACTCGCGGGGCGGCCGGCCCCGCGGCGGGGC
Source organism: Nitrosotalea sp. (assembly GCA_035519555.1). Taxonomy (GTDB): domain Bacteria; phylum Methylomirabilota; class Methylomirabilia; order Rokubacteriales; family CSP1-6; genus CAMLFJ01. The sequence goes on from DATIWG010000038.1 coordinate 6,726, forward strand.
GCCCTGCCACTCCGGCGCCAGCGCGTGGGGCAGGCCGAGGCGGTCGAGGACCCGGGCCAGGGTGTGGACGATGAGGTCGTCGATCTGCTTGGGGCGGTGATAGAAGGCGGGCATCGGCGGCAGTACCACCGCGCCCATCTCGGCGAGCGCAGTGAGCACACGCAGGTGGCCGAGGTGCAGCGGGCTCTCGCGCACGACCAGGATGAGCGGCCGGCCTTCCTTGAGGGTCACGTCTGCGGCACGGGCGATCAAGGTGTCGGACATGCAGTGCGCGACTGCGGCGGCAGACTTGATGCTGCACGGCACGATGACCATGCCGTCGGTCTTGAACGAGCCCGACGCGACCGCGGCCCCGATGTCCCGGTTGCGGTAGCGGCGCGGGGCCAGGGCCTCGACGTCGCCGAGCGAGTAGTCGGTCTCCTCGACGATGGTGCGGCGGCCCGCGTCGGAGATGATCAGGTGCGCTTCGACGTCCGGGATGCCGCGCAGCAGCTCGAGGAAGCGGATCCCGTAGATCGCACCGGACGCCCCGCTGATGCCGACCACCAGCCGCTTCACAGCCGGAACCGGCGCCGGTACACCTCGTCTCGCGTCTTCTGGTAGAGCAGCTCCCATTCCGAGCTGCCCTCCGGCGCGGGCCGCGAGTACGTGCTGAGCGCGCGGCGAACCTCCTGATCGATCGACTCCTCCAGCTTCGACTCGTCCTCGAGCACGCGGAAGACCTCGGTCCGCAGCTGGCCGTGCGCCTTCTCGTCGGCCGCCTTGATCATCACGCTCTCGGTGGCGGTGAGGTCGGCCACGATCCGGTCGGCCAGCGCGAACATCCGCTCGCGGCTCATGCGGGTCACAGCGTGAATCCCCTCTCCTTGGCGAGCTTGGCCTTCACCATCGAGAAGAGCCGCTTGTAGTCGGACGCCGAGTCCCGGATCAGCTTGGCATTGTCCATCAGGAGGGTGCGGGCGTCGGCGTCGATCTTCTCCTCGGCCTGGAAGTTCTCGACGAGGATCCGCCGCACGACTTCCCGGGCCCGCGTCTCATCTCGGACATCGGCGAGCTTGCGCCCGACCAGCCGCTTGACCACGGCTTCCGCCATCCGCCCGGCCACCTCGTCCCGTCGTGCCATGCCCGAAGGCACAGCGTACACGGCCCCGAACGGAGGTGTCAAGCACAACTATACGGAAAATTGGTCAAAACTGGCCGTCGAGACCCGGAAGAAGCAAGCGAAACCTGGAGCCTTTTCCGGGCAGACTCTCCACCTCGATGCGGCCGCCGTGAGCCTTGGCGAGCGCCTTGACGAGACTCAGGCCAAGGCCCAGGCCGCGCGCGGCGGCCGTCTCGGGGTGCGGAACCCGCACGTACTTGTCGAAGATGCGGGGCAGCTGGTCGGCCGGGATGCCGACGCCGTCGTCCTCCACGGCCACCTCGACCATGCCGGGGTCATCCGGGGCGGGGCTGGCGGACACCCGGACGTGCCCGCCCCGCGGCGAGTACTTCACGGCGTTGGACAGGAGATTCTTCATCATGCGGTCCAGCGCGTCGGGGTCGGCGTGCACGGCCGCCCCGGGCGCGCTCGACGTCCAGCGGAAGCGATGATCGCGATGCTCCGCGGCGAACAGCTCGAGGTTGCGCTCCATGAGCGCGTCGAGGTCGACGGGCTCGGGTCGGAGCTCGAGGGGGCGTCCCGTCTCGATGCGGGAGAGATCCAGCAGCTCACCCACGATGCGGCCAAGGGTGCACGCCTCGGTGTGCAGATACACCAGGCAGCGATGCGCCTTCTCGGGCGGCAGGGCGGACCGGAGGAGCAGCTCGCTGAAGCCCTGGAGCGCGGTGAGCGGCGTGCGCAGCTCATGCGAGACCACCGAGAGAAACTCGGTCTTGGCCTGGTCCAGCTCGCGCAGGCGCGCGGTCGCGGCGGCCACTTTCTCGCACAGCTCCTCGGCGAACCGCTGCTGGCGCATCGTGAGCCGCGCGTTCTCCACCGCGAGTCCGACGTGCGCCGCCAGCTCGGCGGCGGCGACACGGGTGGCCTGCGGCAGCTCTCCGGTCCACTCCACCGCGACCATCCCGACAATGCCGGCTCCCGACGTGAGAGGCAGCGTGAGCCCCCGAAGAGGGGTCGACGCTCGCGGCTCGCTGGCGCGGACGCGGGGATCGCCCCGCAGATCCGGACTCGTCACAGGCTGGCCGGTGGCCAGCGTGAAGGCGGCCGCCGAGTCACCGTCGACGAGCGTACTCGTGGGCACGCTGGCGAGCCGCGCGCTCCGGATATCGCTGCCGACCATGAGGGCCACCCGCCGGGCGCGCAGGGTATCGCGCAGGATCTCCGCCACGCCGGGCAACGCGTTCTCCAGCGGCTCCCGCCCATCCAGGCGGCGCTGGATCGCGAGGATGGCGCGGAGCCTGGCCTCGCGAGCCCGCGAGCCATCGACCAGCCGACCTACGAGCAGTCCCGCCAGCACCGGAAGGACCAGCGCGAGGAGGCCATCGAGGGTCTGTGACGTCAGGCCCTCGCGCTCGACCGCCGGCAGCGCGAAGGGGGCGTGCAGGAGGCCGGCCAGCATCCCCGCCAGTCCGCCGCCGATGACCCCGCGGGCCAGCGCGGCCCAGACGGTAGGGACGAGATAGACATGTCGCAGCACCGAATCGGACCCCTGCCCAGTCAGCGCCATGGCCGCCGCCACGGCCGCCACGAGCACGAGCGGCGGCACGATCATGGCGTCAGCGTCCGGTAGGCCGCGAAGAACGCAAGACCGGCCAGGTATCCGGGCAGCAGGCTGCCGCTCCACGCGCGCAGTGCGCAGGCGCTCAACCCCACGAGCCCGAGATAGAAGATCGCGCCGGCGCGCGCCTCCGACGCGGTCGGCAGCGCCGGGTCGAGCAGGTAGCGCACCAGGGCGAGCGCCGTCGTGCCGAGCGCGGCGGGCCAGAAGCTGCCGTGTCGCCACCACGACGTGAACAGGGCACCCCGGAAGAGCCACTCGGCCGACAGGACGTTGACGCCGACATCGTAGGCGAGCGCCCCCAGGTAAGCGGCGCCGCTGGTCGCGTGGACGCGATAGCCGAAGGTGAGCGACGCGGTGATGAGCAGGTGCGCGCCCAGAAACGCTCCGGCGCCCAAGCCGATCAACGCATGGCTCAGCCGGGCCCCGTCCACGCCCACCGCGCGCATCGATGGACGCCCCCGCGTCTCCCGGATCAGCAGGGCCGGGACCAGCAGGAACGCAAGAGGCCCCCACGGACCGAGCCTGGCCGCGATCGAAGCGAGGATCGTGGTGACACCGAGCCGCAGGGCCGGGGCCGGCCATCCCGGCGCTGCCCCCGTCGCCACGAGCCAGCCGATCGCGATCAGCCCGGCATGGATCGCCCCGACCGCGACCCCGTGGCCGATCCCGGCCCGCGCCGGTGCGCCCACGGCGATCGTCGCGCCGACCCCGGCCACGACGGCCGCCGCGAGCCCCACCTGCGCGTATCTCCGGAGCGGCGGGCCCGGCGGCACGCCAGCCGACGGCTCAAACGGCGCGCTCAGCAGCAGCATCGTCGGTCAAGCGGACACAGAGTGCGATGAGGGCCGCGTCGAGCGTGCGCCCCGCCTGCTGCTCGAGCCGGCGCACCGCCTCGGCGCGCGAGAGCCGGGCCCGGTAGGGACGGTCGGACGTGAGCGCGTCGTACGTATCGGCCACCGCCACGATGCGCGCCCCGAGCGGGATCAGCTCGCCGCGAAGCCCATCGGGATACCCACTGCCGTCGTGCCGCTCGTGGTGGTGGCGCAAGATCACCGCCCCCTCGGCGAAGAACTCGAGGGGCGCCACGATCTGCGCGCCGATGAGGGGATGCTGCCGCATCATCACCCACTCCTCGGCGCTGAGCGGCCCGGCCTTGCGCAACACCCCCTCCGGGATGGCGATCTTGCCGAGATCGTGGAGCAGCCCGGCCTGCGCGATGATGTCGGCCGTGGTCGCCGCGATCCCGGAGCCCAGCGCCATCCGCCGGGCGAGCGCGGCCACCCGCTCGGAGTGCCCACGGGTGTAAGGGTCCTTCGCCTCGAGCGCATTGGCCAGGCCCAGCAGGCTCTGCAGGATGGCGTGCTGGAGCCGGCGGTAGGTCTTGCGCAGGTCGATCGCGTACTGCAGCGATTGCTGGTACGCGTTGCGCAGTCGCTCCTGCGTCTGCTCCAGCTCGCGCTCGCGGGCGCGCGAGGTCTCGTAGAGCGACTTCAGATCGCGCGCATACGACAGGGCCTGGGAGAGCCCTACACTGCCGGCCATACCGTCACCTCGGGCACCAGGGCCCGCACGAGGGTCAGCAGGGCGAGCGGCGAGAACGGCTTGGTCAGGTAGTGGTCGGCGCCGGCGGCCAGCCCTCGACGGCGATCCTCGGCCTGTGCCGCCGCCGTGAGCATGACGATGCGGGTGTGCGCGCACTCGGGGAGTTGCCGCAGACGCCTGCACACCTCGAGCCCGCTGAGCTGGGGCATCTGCACGTCGAGCAGCGCCACCTCCGGGCGCGTCTGCCTCGCCAGGGCGAGCGCGGCGGCGCCGTCGGTGGCCTCGACGATCTGCACCTGCGGGTCTTCGAGCGTGAAGCGGACCAGGTCCAGGATGGCGGGTTCATCATCGGCGATCAGGATGGTCGTCATGCCCCCTCGGTAGTGCGAGGGGTGTGCCACGTGACATTCCGCGGCGAATCAGCGACTTCGCAGGAGGCCCGTCGCGAGAATGCCCGCGGCGGTGTGCATTTCGCGGGGCTTGCTGCCCCGCGCGAGAAGCAGGCGGGCGGCTAGCCGCCGCCGATCGCCACCACCAGCAGCCGGGCGAGCGCGCGCTGATAGGCGGCGAGCGCGTCCGCGTAATCGACTTCGGCGCCCTCGGGATGGCGTCCGGCCAGCAGCTGCTCGGCCCGCTGGCGCGCGCGCTCGGCGCGCGCCCGATCGATCTCCTCCGGCCGCTCGGCCAGCTCGGCCAGGATGATCACCCGCTCTGGCGTGACCTCGGCGAAGCCACCGTGCACGGCCAGGTGGACCTCCTCGCGACCCTTGCGGTAGACGACCTCGCCGCTCCCCAGCGTGGCCAGGAACGCGGCGTGGCCCGGGAGCACCCCGAAGTAGCCCTCGGTGCCGGGGGCCACCACCTCGTCCACGGGCTCGGAGACGAGCTGGCGGCTCGGCGTGGCGATCTCCAGCAGCACTACTTGGCCTCGCGCATCTTGGCCGCCTTCTCCTGCACCTCCTCGATGCCGCCGACCATGTAAAAGGCCTGCTCCGGCAATTCGTCGTGCTTGCCGTCGACGATCTCCTTGAAGCCCTTGATCGTGTCGGCCAGCTTCACGTAGCGGCCGGGCTGGCCGGTGAATACCTCGGCCACGAAGAACGGCTGCGACAGGAAGCGCTGCAGCCGGCGCGCGCGGGCCACGATCAGCTTGTCCTCGTCGGAGAGCTCCTCCATACCGAGGATTGCGATGATGTCCTGGAGATCCTTGTAGCGCTGCAGGGTCGACTGCACCGCGCGCGCCGTCGAGTAGTGCTCCTGACCCAGGATGACCGGGTCCAGGATTCGCGACGTCGAAGCCAAGGGATCAACCGCCGGATAAATACCGAGCTCGGTGAGCTGGCGAGAGAGCACGGTGGTGGCGTCCAGGTGCGCGAACGCGGTCGCGGGTGCGGGGTCGGTGATGTCGTCGGCGGGCACGTAGATGGCCTGCACCGACGTGATCGAGCCCTTCTTGGTCGACGTGATCCGCTCCTGCAGCGCGCCCATCTCGGTGCCGAGCGTCGGCTGGTAGCCGACCGCGGAGGGCATGCGGCCGAGTAGCGCGGAGACCTCCGAGCCCGCCTGGGTGAAGCGGAAGATGTTGTCGATGAACAGCAGCACGTCCTGGCCTTCCTCGTCCCGGAAGTACTCGGCCGAGGTGACCCCGGTCAGGGCGACCCGGAGGCGCGAGCCGGGTGGCTCGGTCATCTGGCCGAAGATCAGCGCGGTCTTCTCGATGACGCCCGATTCCTTCATCTCGTGGTAGAGGTCGTTGCCCTCGCGGGTGCGCTCCCCCACCCCGGCGAACACCGAGATGCCGCCGTGCTGCTTGGCGATGTTGTTGATCAGCTCCTGGATGAGCACGGTCTTGCCCACGCCGGCGCCGCCGAAGAGGCCGGTCTTGCCGCCGCGGGTGTAGGGCTCGAGGAGATCGACGACCTTGATGCCGGTCTCGAACATCTCGACCTTGGTGGACTGCTGGTCGAACGATGGCGCGGGCCGGTGGATCGGATAGGACTTGGTGGTCTTGAGCGGACCCATCTTGTCCACCGGCTCGCCGGTGATGTTGATGATGCGGCCGAGCGTCTCCTTGCCCACCGGGATCGAGATCGGCTGGCCGGTGTCGTTCACCGGCATGCCGCGGCTGAGCCCGTCGGTCGCGGCCATGGCCACCGTGCGCACCTGGCTCTCGCCGAGGTGCTGGGCGACCTCGAGCACCAGCTTCGCGGAGTACGCGAAGACGTCGGTGCTGCCCGCGCCCGGCACCTCGAGAGCGTTGTAGATGGCGGGCAGCTTGCCGGGCTCGAACTCCACATCGACGACCGGCCCGATCACCTGAACGATCTTGCCCTGGTTCATCCCGTGCTCCTTGGCTCTGTTATGGGCTCTGTCATGGGCCCTACGCTTCGACGGACTGCTTGAGCGCTTCGGCACCGCCGACGATGTCCAGGAGCTCCTTGGTGATGCGCTCCTGGCGCGCCTTGTTGTACGAGATGGTCAGCACGTCGATCATCTCCGTCGCGTTCTGGGTGGCGGCCTCCATCGCGGTCATGCGCGCGCCGTACTCGCCCGTGACCGACTCCAACAGAGCCCGGTACACCTGGGTAGTCACGTGGCGAGGCAAGAGCGCGGCCAGGATCGCCTCCGGGCTCGGCTCGTAGATGTAATCGCCGGCGACGTCCCCCTGCCCCTCGGCCGCCTCCGCGGGCTCGATGGGCAGCAGCCGCGCCCGCTTGACCCGATGGACCGCCACCGACCGGAACTCGTTGTAGATGAGATGGACCTCGTCCACCTCGCCGGCCAGGTACTCCTGCATGAGCCCCCCCGCCAGCTCCTCGGCGTGGGAGTAGGCGAGCCGGTCGAAGAAGCCCAGCATCTCCGACTTGACCTCGTACGGGCGCCGACGGTAGAAGTCCCGCGCCTTCTTGCCGACGACGATCAGGGTCACGCTCGTCTCACCCTGCTCGCGCAGGAACGCGAGCGACGCTCGCAGGACGTTCGAGTTGAATGCCCCGCACAGCCCCTTGTCCGCGGTGATGATCACCAGCCGCTTCCGCGCGGGCGGGCGGCGCACCAGCAGCGGATGCGCCTCGCCCTCGGCGC
>DATIWG010000039.1:0-111842 GCA_035519555.1 Nitrosotalea sp.
CGGCACCGGGAGGAGACCCAATGGCGGGAGCGAGCGCGCTGAAGTACCAGGTGGTCGAAGGCTGGGAGCAGCTGCCGAAGGGCTACGTGCACCGCGACGTGGCGGGGGTGGCCGTGGATTCCGAGGACCGGGTCTACCTGATCTGCCGCGGCGACCACCCGATCATCGCGTACGACCGCAACGGCAAGTTCCTTGGCTCGTGGGGCGAAGGCCAGTTCACCTACCGCACGCACGGCATCACGGTCGGCCCCGACGAGATGCTGTACTGCACCGACGACGGCAACCACACGGTGCGGAAGTTCACCCCGAAGGGCAAGCTGCTGATGACGCTCGGCACGATGGACAAGCCGGCCGACACCGGCTACGACGGCAAGGACTACCGGACGATCACGAAGCCGGCCGACGGCTTCAACCGGCCCACGAATCTCGCGGTGGGTCCGAAGGGCGATCTCTACGTCTCGGACGGCTACGGTAACTGTCGCGTGCACCAGTTCGGTCCCAACGGCGAACGGAAGCGCTCGTGGGGTGTTCCGGGGACCGGGCCCGGCCAGTTCTATCTCCCGCACGGCATCGCCGCCGCCGCGGACGGCCGCATCTTCGTCTGCGACCGCGAGAACGACCGCATTCAGATCTTCAGCCCGGATGGCGAATATCTCGCCGAGTGGACGGACACCCAGCGGCCGACGCACCTGGTCTTCGACGCGCAGGGCCGCGCCTACGTCTCCGAGCTGTGGTGGCACAAGGGCGACCCCGCGCCGCGGCAGGGCCGCACCATCACCGAGCCCCTGTACGGCCGGGTCAGCGTGTTCGACCGCGACGGGCGGCTCCTCACCCGCTGGGGCACGCCGGAGGCCACCGCCCCCGGGAGCTTCGCGGCCCCTCACGGCATCGCGGTGGACTCGCGCGGCGACATCTACGTGGCCGAGGTCACCTGGACCTTCGCGGAGAGCCGGGGTCGGGTGCCGGCCGGGTGCCACACCTTCCAGAAGTTCACGCTCAAGGGCTGAGGTCTGCCGCGTCCCGATAGGCTGCTCGGGCTCATCGGCGGCTTCAAGCTCGTCAAGGGGGTGTTCTTGCTCGCGGTGGGCGGGGCCGCGATCTTCTTCGCCCACGACGAAGGGACGCGCCACCTCACCTTCTGGCTGAGCCGCCTGCCCCTGCACCCGGGGCAGCACTGGCTCGAGCCCGCGCTGACGTCCCTTCTGGCGGTGAGTCCGCGACGGCTGGAGCAGCTCGGCGGAGCCACCTTTGTCTACGCGGGCGTGTTCCTCACCGAGGGGACCGGCCTGCTGCTCGGCCGGCGCTGGGCCGAGTGGCTCACCGTGCTCGTGACCGGCTCGTTCCTGCCATTCGAGGGGTACGAGCTGCTCGAGCACGTTCGGTGGAGCCGCGCGCTCCTCATCGCGGTGAACATCGGTGTCCTGCTCTACCTGGTGGCCCGCTTGCGGGCCGATCGGCGGTTTCCAGCCGAGATGAGGTGACCATGACCTATGAGCCGAGTGACAAGATCGGAGCCCTGACCGACGAGGAGGTGGCCATGTTCCTCGACGAGCCGTGGAATGGTCGCATCGCCACGGTCACCCCCGGGGGATGGCCCTACGTGGCGCCCGTCTGGTATCAGTTCGAGCGCGACCGGCGCGCGTTCCTGGTGGTGGGGCGCGAGCGCGCCCAGTGGGTCGCCCACATCCGCGTGAACCCGCGGGTGGCGTTCCACGTGGCGGACGATCTCCACGCCCATCACACGCGGGTGCAGGTCCAGGCCCACGCGCGGATCCTGGAAGGGCCGATCGCGCCGAGCGCGAGCCCGACGCTGCTGGAGCTGACCCATCGTCTCTCGCGCCGCTACCTGGGGCCCGACGGGCCGCGCTACGCAGAGCACACCCTTCAGCGGCCGCGCGTGCTGGTGCGCCTCGAGCCCGTCCGCTGGACGACGTGGACGGGCCGGGAGTGGCACGCGCGCTATCGCTGAAGCGTCAGGCGTCGTTCGACATCAGCCAGCGGATGAGCCCCAGGAGGAAGATCCCGATGCCGACCATCAGCGGGGTCCAGTAGGCGGGCACGTGCATGACTCGAATCACCACGATGCAGAGGCCGACGAACGATACGATGAGCCCGGCCACCATCAGGTTGCTGCCCGACCTGCGCGCCACGCGTGAGCCCCCCTGCCCCGGTCTCTACAGTCGGCCCTGCGGCTCGACCCGCTTCCAGTAGGTGTCCTTGTTGAGGATCTTGTCGCCGCGGAACTCGTAGATGTCGCAGCCCTGGTAGTTGAGCACCTCGCCGTCGGCGCCGGTGCCGGTCACCATCCAGACCGACACGGCCCGGTTGCCGGTCACGAAGTGATCGATGTGATCCCATCGCATGCCGCTGATGACCTTGAAACGGTCGGCGAGCACCTTGCCGATCGCGTCCCTGCCGTGCACCCGGCGGCCGCACGGCTCCGGTCCCCGGGCCATGAGGAAGGTCGCGTCGTCGGCGAAGAAGCTCAGGATCCGGTCCACGTCGCGGCTGTTGAAGGCGGCGTTGATGTCCAGGAGCAGGTCGATGCTGGGCCCGGTGGTGGCGGTCGAGGTCGTGGTCATGGACGACACTCTGCGCGAGGGCAGCCCGGAGGTCAAGCCCGGGTCCTGACGCCCGGCGGCTGGACGGCTAGAGCGTCGGGGGGCTCGGCGGTGCGGCGGGCAAGCAGACGTAGCCGAGGCGCGCCCCCGGGTCCCGCGCCGGCGCATCCGAGAGCCGCATTGCCCGGGCTTGGCAGGCCTCGGCGGATGGAAAGCGGCCCACGACCTCCATCCGGAGCGGGGCGTTCGCGGGAACGAGCTCCTCCCAGAGCAGCCAGTCTCCGCTGGCGGCTGCGGCCACGCCGACGAGGAGCAGACAGGTCAGGGCAGCGGCTCTGTGGTCCACGCTCGCCTCGTCGATCCTCCTCCGGTATCATCCGTGCGTGCTCGGTTCCTCTGGCGAACGGATGACGGCCGGTGATCTGTTGACGCTCGAGGAGCTGGGGCTATTCCGGCGGACCTCCGGCTGGCGTGGCGGGCTCATGGTGCTGCACGCGTGGGCCACGATCGTGGGCGCGGTGGCCCTCCACGTCGCCTGGCCGTCTCTGCTGACCCTGGCGGTGGCGGTCGTGGTGGTCGGAGGGCGCCAGCTCGGGCTGATGGTGCTCATGCACGAGACGGCGCACTGGCTCCTCTTCCCCGATGCGCGCCTGAACACCTGGGTGGGCACGTGGCTGTGCGGCGCCCCGGTCGGCGCCGACCTGCGCGCGTATCGTCGCCGGCATCACCTGCACCACCGGCATACGCAGCAGCCCGAGGACCCGGACCTGACGCTGTCGGCTCACCTTCCCCTTGCCCGCCGCCGGCTGCTGCTCGCGCTACTCGGCGACCTGTGCGGCTGGACCGCGCTGTGGCGCGTCGCGGCCTGGTCGCAGGCCGGTGGGATCGTCGCGACCTGGCGGCGTGCCCGGGCTCCCCTCATCGCCAACGTGATCCTGTTCGCGTTATGCGCCTTGGTGGGCGGCTGGTCGCTCTACCTGCTGGTGTGGGCTCTCCCGTGGGCGACGTGGTATCAGCTCGCGACCCGCATTCGCGATATGGCCGAGCACGGGATGGTGGAGGATGTCAGCGATCCCCTCCGTCACACGCGCACGACGCGAGCCGGCTGGCTGGCGCGCGTCGCCCTCGCGCCCTACTGGGTCAACTACCACCTCGAGCACCATCTGATGGTCTTCGTGCCGTGCTGGAAGCTGCGCCGGGTCCATGCGCTCCTGCTGGCCAAGAACCTCGGCGGCCGGATGGAGCGAGCCGGAAGCTACGTCGAGGTGATCGGCCGCGCCGCGGGCTGATGCTCGAGCCACCACCGGGCGATGTCCGCCCGGCGGGTCAGCCAGACGCCGGGGAACTGCTTGACGCACTCGAGAAAGCTGGCGAACGCAGGCGATCGGGCCGGGCTCCCGGCGATGCAGCAGTGCAGCCCGATCGACGCGGCACCCGGGCCGCCTCCGCGCAGAGGCAGTCGAACGCCGACCGGCATGTTCACGGGGTACGCGTGCAGCCCCAACACCCGGGAACTGCTGGTCGAGGAGGGCGGCTTCCTAGGCCGCCGGCCCGTGGTCCGGATGAGTGACTCGACCATTGCGTGCAACCGGTGAACCGAATACGTTCTACCCGGAGGCGGACATGCTCCTGCTGCTGAGGCTGGTCATCAACGCGGTGGCCTTGCTGGTCGCGGCCTGGCTCGTGCCGGGGATCTACCTGAGCGCGGCGAAGGGCTCGTCCACGCCCCACGACTGGCTGACCCTGGTCATCGTCGCGCTGATCTTCGGGGTGGTCAACGTGATCATCCGCCCGATCGTGCTGCTCCTGACGCTGCCGCTCACGATCCTGACCCTGGGCCTGTTCACCTTCGTGGTGAATGCGCTGATGCTGATCTTGACCAGCTGGATCGCGGAGGGGATGGGGCTGGGTTTCCGGGTCAGCGGCTTCTGGGCTGGGTTTCTCGGGGCGCTCATCGTCTCGGTGGTCAGCTTCGTGCTGAACCGTCTGGTCACCAAGCGGGACTGACGGGATCAGCGGCTTTCGATCTGGACCCCCCGCTGGAGGAGCGACCGACCGCCTTCCACGGCCGAGGCCGCCTGGGGCCGCGGAAGCTCGCTGGTGATCCGGGCCTTCATCCGGTTGACGAGCTCTCGGTAGGAGGAGACCCGGATGACATGCTCGAACTGGGCGCGATAGCTCCCGACGAGGCTTATGCCGTCGATGGTGACGTCGCGCACCATCCAGCGCCGGTCCCGGTAGACCATGTCGTGCTTGAGCAGGACCAGCCGTCCGCCCCGGCCGAGGATGGCGGTCTGCACGGCGGCCGTATCGCGATTCACCGATTCGTCGAGGTACTGGACGGTGACCCCGGCCCCGTTCACGTCTATCTCCGCCACCGACGCGATCCAGTGTACGAAGCCGCGCTGCACGAAGTCGCCGAAGATCCGGGTGAACTCGCTCTGCTCCGCCGGGGTGCGGGCCTGCCACTCCCGCCCCAGGGAGCGCTCGGCGGCGGCCCGGAAGTCGAACACGCGGCTGAAGAGACCGCGAATCGCCGCGAGACGCTCGTAGGGTCGATCTTCGGTGGCGGGATCCTTGAGGATCTTGTTGGCCTCCGCGAACACGCCACGGAGCATGTCGGTCGGCGTGCTCGCCTCGCTCGCGCCCGCCCCGAGCAGGGCGGCGAGGGCGAGCATCAGGCAGACGACCAGAGGACGAAGCAAGAGTTTCATGGTGCTCTTCAGGACATCGTGCATTGGCTGTGCCACGGTCGGGAGGCCGCCCAGCGGAGGTAGATCGAGGTAGAAGCGCTGAATTCAGGCGCATCGGGGCGCCGCGGTGCGCAGATGCAACACTGCGCGTGTACGGATTGACAGCGCTGGAATCAGGAGGGGGATCGCATCAGTAGAGGTTCTTGCGGTAGCCCTCCTGGAGGCGCTGGTCGAGCTCCTCGACCGTCATGGCGAGCCTGGCGTGGTCGTGGAACATCTGGGCCGGTGACGCCAGCCCCTCCCGATCGGGCCACCGCGCGGGCTCCCAGAGCCCGGAGCGCTTCACGCACTTCGCGCAATGGAGGAAGGATTCCTCGACCTCCACCACGATGGCCAGCTGGGGCGTCTTGCCCTGAGCGGCCAGGCGGCCGAGCCACTCCGGGTCGCGCACGATCCGGGCCCGCCCGTTGACCCGGAGCGTCTCCTCGCTTCCCGGCACCAGGAAGATGAGCCCGATGCCCGGGTTCTCGAGAAGGTTGCGCATCCCGTCGAAGCGCTTGTTGCCGGGCCGATCCGGGATGAGCAGGTGCCGGTCATCCACCACGAGGACGAAGCCCGGGGCGTCGCCCTTGGGGCTCACATCGCACCGGCCGGTCCGGTCGGATGTCGCCACCAGCACGAAGGGCGCGCGGGCGATGAAGGCCCGGCAGTGATCGTCGAGCCGGCCGATGTCCTTGCGCAGCGCGACTTCGGAGGGCTCGCCCATCAGCGCGCGGAGCTCGTCCAGTGATGTGACCAAGTCCCTGAACTCCGGCGCCCCGTTGTCTCCGCTCATGCCCTCGCCTCCATTGAAGATGCCCCGGATCCTTCGTGACGTTCGATAGTAGCGTCAAACCAAGGGCGTATTCCAGCACGTCCCGTGCGTTGACAAGAAGGGGCCCGGGTAGGCACGATCGCCGCGGGGAACCGTGTGAGCAAACGACCTCGCTCCGTGTCCATCTACCAGAGCCTGCTGGGGAACCTGGCGCTGGTGATCGTGCTGCTCAGCGGCGCGATCATGGCCCTGACCTTCATCGGGTCGAAGGAGACGATCGAGCGCCTCTCCCGGGTGATCCTGCGGGAGACCATCCGCCAGATCGAGCTCGAGCTCCGCTACTTCTTCGAGCCGGTGATCCGGGACCTCGGGGTGATCCACGCGTGGGACGAGTCGGAGCTGCTCGACGGCGACGACGCGGCGGCCATGAACCGGATGCTCGTTCCTATCCTGCGCGCCAACCCTCAGCTCTCGGCGATCATGGTGGCCGACGAGCGGGGCCGCGAGCACATTCTGTTCCACTTCGGCGACAGCTGGCGCAGTCGTCACACGCGGCGCGACGTCTGGGGACCCCGCGCGTCCTGGCTCGAGTGGACGGACGCGCGCCCGGAGCCGGTGCAGTCGTGGAAAGAGAGTGACTACGATCCGCGTCAGCGTCCCTGGTATCGAGGGGCGGTTGCGGTGCAGCCCGCCACGTCGGGCCGGGCCGGGCTCGCCGAGCGCGTCTACTGGACGGAGCCGTATACCTTCTACACGGCGGGGGCCCCGGGCATGACCGCGGCCACCGCGTTCAAGGGGCGCGACGGGCGGGAGCGGGTGATCGGCGTCGACCTGCTGCTGCTCGACATCTCGGCCTTCACCACGAGCCTGCGGGTCGGCGAGCACGGCGCGGTGATGGTCTTGACCGACCAGGGGCGGGTCGTCGGCCTGCCTCGCGACCCGAAGTATCGGAGCCGCGAGGAGCAGCGGGGTGCTTTGCTCAAGACCCCCGACGATCTGGACACCCGCGTGGTGGCCGACGCCAGTCGCGCGCTCGCAAACCGGCCACCCGGGGAGCGTGGCCCGATGCGGCTTCTGAGCGGGGGCGACCCGTGGTGGGCGGAGTTGAGCCCGTTCCCGCTGGGGCCGGGCCATCTGCTCACGATCGAGGTGATGGTGCCGGAGTCCGACCTGCTGGGAAACCTCGGCTATCTCCGGCTCGGCATCGTGCTCGTCATGCTCGCCGGGCTCGCCTTGGCCATGGTGCGGGCCGTGCGCCTCGCCCGCCTGTACAGCCGGCCGATCGAGGCGCTCGTGCGCGAGAGCGAGCGGATCAGCCGTGGGGACCTCGAGCCAGGGCCGATGATCGTCTCCTCGATCCGCGAGGTCCACCGACTCGCCGACGCCCACGGCCAGATGCGGCTGTCCCTGGGAACGCTCCTGAAGCTCGAGCGCGATCTCCAGGTGGCCCGGCGTATCCAGCTGGACACGCTGCCCGAGCGGATCCCGCGCGTGCCCGGGTTCGACATCGCGGCGTGGAGCGAGCCGGCCGACGAGACCGGGGGCGACACCTACGACGTCATCGGGTACCGTCGGGTGCCCGGGGAGAGCGGCCTGCGCCTGTCGCCGACCCAGGCCGACCACGCGGTGCTGCTGCTGGCCGACGCGAGCGGGCACGGCATCGGACCCGCCCTGTCCGTCACCCAGGTGCGCTCGATGCTGCGGATGGCGCTCCGGGTCGGCGGGGATCTCCCCGCGATCATCCGCCACCTGAACGCGCAGCTCTGCGCCGATCTCACCGAGGGCCGCTTCGTGAGCGCCTGGCTCGGCGAGCTCGACGCGAAGGAGCAGACGCTCACGGGCTTCAGCTGCGGCCAGGGCCCGCTGCTGTACTACCGGGCCGCCGAGCAGACCTGCTCGGTGATCGAGACCGACGCGTCTTTCTTCGGATGGGCCGAGGAGCTCGAGGTCGCGCTGCGGCCGCCCATGCGCATGGAGCCGGGCGATGTCTTCGTGGCGCTGTCGGATGGCGTGGTCGATGCGACGAATGGCAACGGTGAGCGGTTCGGCACCAGTCGCGTGATCGACCTCGTCAGCCGCCACCGAGAGACCTCGGCGGCAGAGCTGATGGCGGTGCTCCGGCGAGCGCTGGCCGCGTTCACCGAGGGCGTGCCGGCCGACGACGATCGCACCGCAGTGGCGGTCAGGCGGGGTTGAGCCGGAGTGCGGCACTGAGCAGCGGCCGGAGGCCAGGAGTCTGGTGCCTCGCATTTCTGCTGGCGGTGTTGTCGGGGGGATGCGCGTCGGCGCCCCCGGCGACGGTCAGGAGGTCGCAGGAACCGAGGCCGACGGCCTGCGAGAAGAGCGCACTCATGAAGGGCCGGTTTCTGGATCTCTCCGACCCCAGCGTGGTGGCGGCGGGGATCATGCTCGGAATCTTCGCGCCCGAGTCCTGTCCGGACTCATCGGGACGCCTCGACGGCGGGCTCGGGAGCAGCCAGCCATAGGTGGGACCAAGGTCTCTGGCACGTTGATACTGCGGACCTTTGCGTACCTCTGAGCGTGGTCCACCTGGTGGGCGGCATCGTCCTCATGCGCATCGGTTTCGTTCGGGCTGGGGGCCATCGCCACGATCCTCGGGATGGCGTCGGTGCAGAGATCCGAGTTCGAGGTGATCTTCCGGCTAGCTGCTCACGCAGCCTGTCTCGGTCTGTCGCTGACCGGACCCACCTGAGGCAGGTTGGCCCCACCCGGCCGAGGGTAGGCGGCGGTCAAGTGCCCTACAGGAGTGAAGCGCGGTTGGCCCCTGCCTTGCAGCGAGTATCGGCGCGGGAGGACGAGGACGCATGCGGGCCAGCGCGGTCGCTGCAGTGGTGGTTGCGCTGCTCGGGATGGGCTGCGCAACCATGACGCCAGAGCAGCAATTGCGAGTCGATCTGCTCTGGGAGGCGGCGCGCTCGTGCGACCACTTCGGGACGCTCAGCGTGACCGGGATCGACGTTGAGGGAACGGTGAGCCTGCGCGCGAATGCGGACTCACGGGCCGAGTTCCGATCGTTCATGGAGTGCTTCCGGGAAGCGGTCGCGGTGCGTATCGAGCGTCGTCGTCACGCGGGCGAGCCGGTGCCACCGGAGCTGCTGCGGGAGCCGACCGCCGAGATCGACTGACCGGCGCCTCGGTCACATAGAGCGGTCGGCGAGCCCAAGTCCCCGGCGCCGATCAGCAGCACCGCCTCTTCGCGCGAGGATCAGACCTCGAAGGCGACGTACAGCTCACCACCGTCATTCTTGAGCTGGTAGCGGCGCAGTCCTTCCAGGGCGTCGCCCAGCGGCGCGCCGGTCCGGATGTCGAACTGCCACATGTGCTCGAGGCAGGTGAGCACCGAGCCATCGTGGACACCCTGCTCCAGCGGGATGGTCTCGTGCGGGCATAGCGCCTGGACGGCCACGTACGCGTCGCCGGTATGGACGATGAGGACGTTGACGCCCCCCACCGAGAACTCCTTCATCCCGTTCGTGGGTACCTGGGCGGCGGCGCCCACACGCTTCCATACGGGCGCGGGCCCGGCCGGCTCCGGCGTCCGGGCGCGGACGGCGGCGGCCTTCTTGATCTCGGCCAGCTCGGCCTCGCTCACCTTGTTCGCGCCCGGTTTGCCGGGATTGTACCGCAGCCGCTCGACCGGTCGGCCGCCCACGATGTGCGAAGTGAAGATCTCCTCGAGATCCGCTTCTTGGACCCCCGCGTACCAGACGTCGTCGGGGTAGAAGACGATCATGGGGCCACGCCCGCACTGCGAGAAGCACCCGGCCTTGTTGATGCGCACGTCGCTCGACCGCCCGGCCTGCTTCGCGCGCTCCCGGAGGAGCTTCACGAACTTCTCGGTGTCGCCCTGCTCCGGGCAGGTCTCGCCGCTCGTACACACGAAGACGTGTTGCTCGTACTGGCCCATCGTCGCTCCTTTCTGGCTCAACTGAACTTGTCGTAACGGATGTCGGCGGGCGACAGTTTCGCCTCGCGCAGCAGCAAACGCAAGCTCGCGTCCACCATCGGAGGCGGGCCTGCCACGTAGGCCCGGACGCCGGCGAAGCGGTCCTTCATGCGCTCGCCGGCCACCGAGTGGATCAGGCCGCGCGCGAACGCGAGCCCGGGATGGGCCGCCGGGAGCGAGGCGGGCACGTCCTCGTCCGAGAGCGCGATGGTGACGGAGAGCCGCGCCGGATGGCGTGCCTGCAGCGCGTGCAGCTCGTCGAGGAAGAAGCCGTCGCGCCCAGAGCGGACGCCGAAGAAGACATGGCCGTCCCACCCGGCAAAGTGGCCCGCCTCATCGGCGCGGCGGAGGATCGACATCATGCCCGCGATGCCGCTTCCCCCCGCGATGCAGAGCACGTGCTTCTGAAGACCGGGATGGAAGGTCGCGTGCCCGAGGGGCGCGAACAGGTCGAGGCGCGTACCGTCGACTCCATCGCCGAAGAGCCACTCGCTCACCGCGCCGCCCGGCTTCTTCTTCACCACGAACGAGAGGCGGCGTGCCGCCCGCTCGAAGTTCACCATGGAGTAGGCACGTGCCCCCACGATACCCGGGACACTGATGAGCGCGAACTGACCCGCGTCGAAGTCGAGCGGCCGGTCGAGCTCGACGTCGAAGGTGGCCACGTCGTGGGTCAACCGGCGCCGGCCGCAGACCCGGCCGCCCAGCGCGCCGGGAAGCGGGGCGCCCGCGTCGGGCTTCGTGAGGACGCCGACCTCGACGGCGCAATCCTCACGTGCCACGCACTGGCACATGAGCAGCTCGGCTTCCGTCTTGAGATACCGACCTCCCGGGGCGTCGGGCCACTCGCTTTCCGCCCGGCCGCTCACGAGCCTGGCCTTGCACGTGCCGCAGGTGCCCGTGCTGCACTCGTACGGCAGCTCGATGCCGCTGCGGAGGCCGGCGTGGAGAATCTTCTCGCCGGCCCCGCACTCGAACTCGCGTTGCCCGCTCCGGGTGATGACGACGATCTTCACGGCCGACTCACCCCGGCAGCTTCCAGTCGAGCCAGGCGCAGAGCGCGCGCCCCATGATCAGGTCCTTGTCAGCCGCGGTGAGCCAGGGCAACTCCTCGGTGAACAGGCTCACGCACTGCCGCCAGGTGCAGGGCATGCGCGTGATGTCCGTCCCCCAGAACAGGCGCTCCGGTCCGAAGGCGTCGTGGAGCCGGCGGAGGTACGGGTGGATGTTGCGGTAGGGATAGGGCTCGCTCGAGTAGCTGGGCGCCCCCGTCGCCTTGACCGCCACGTTCGGGTGCTTCGCGAGGGCCAGGAGCTCCGACAGATTGGCCCAGGCCGCCTCGTCTTTCGTGCGGTGTGGGCGGCCGAGGTGATCGACGATCAGCTTGAGGCCCGGGTGACGCTCCGCCATTTGCCCGACGAGCGGCAGGAAGTCCGCCGCGAGCAGCGCCAGCGGAACCCCGGCCCGCTCCGCAGCCGGCCACAACCAGTCCATGGTGCCGTCCGTCGGCCAGCTCTTCTGGTGCGGCTGCAGGAAGACGAAGCGCAAGCCGAGCATTCCCGGCTGGCGCTTCCAGCCGTCGATGAGGGCGCGGCTCTCCGGACGGTCGAGCGGGAACTTCCCGAGGACCGCGAGCCGGTCGGGGTGCTCGCGGGCCGCCTCGAGGGCGAGCCGGTCCGAGCCCGGGTCCCACCCCGGCGGGTGGATCAGCGCCGCCTGGACACCAGCCGCGTCCATCTCCGCGAGCAGGTCGTCCTTCGAGAACACCGAGGTCGGCCGGTGGGGCGGCAAGGGCGTCCCACTGCCCCAGATGTGCACCTGCGCGTCGACGATCAGCACGGCTCAGACCTCCTAGGTCGGTATGGGCGTGGCCATCGGGCAAGATACTGGGCCGGGTGCCCCTTTCCGGTCAAGGCCGGCTGCTGCTATGGTCTCTACCCTGAGCCCCATCTCCGGAGAGGAGTCGCCTGTGCCGCCTCGCGAGGAAATGATCACCGTCGGTGAGACGAAGGTGCACGTCGTGATCGGAGGCCAGGGTGATCCCCTGGTGGTGCTGCACGGAGCGGGCGGCAATCGCGGCTGGCGCCGGTGGATGGCCGCGGTGGGCGAGCGCTACACGGTCTACGCGCCCACCCACCCCGGCTTTGGCCGCTCCGACGCGGCCGACTGGATGGAGAGCATCGACGACCTGGCCCGCTTCTATCTCTGGTTCCTCGACGTGATGGGCCTCTCCAGGGTGCACCTGCTCGGGCACTCGATCGGCGGCTGGACCGCGGCCGAGCTGGCCACGATGCGCCCCGGGGTGATCGATCGCCTGGTGCTGGTGAGCCCCACCGGGCTGAAGCCCGACGAGGGGGAGATCCGCGACATCTTCTTCTACCCGCCGGAGGAGCTGCTCCGGTACAACGTCCACGACCCGGCCAGCGTGCCCGAGTGGGCCGAGCTCTTCGGCGGCAAGCCGGGGCCCGCCGAGATCGAGATCGCGCTGCGCAACCGGGAGATGGCGGCCCGGCTCACCTGGAAGCCCTACATGTTCAACCCGCGGCTGCCCCACTTCCTGCCGTGCGTGCCGAACCCCACCCTCATCGTCTGGGGACGCGAGGACCAGATCGTACCGGTGATCTGCGGCGAGCAGTACCGGCGCCTGATGCCCGGCGCGACGCTGCACGTCCTCGAGCGGTGCGGTCACCTGCCCCCGATCGAGCAGCCGGACGTGTTCGCAAATCTCGTGCTGGACTTCCTCGGGAGGGCCTGAACCGTGAAGCTCTACTACTTCAGCGAGATGCCGCACCACGAATACCCGGACGCCGAGGGCGACAAGTATCCATCGCTGCGCCTGGCCTTCCCCAACACGTTCTTCTCCCCCGAGATCGCCCAGCGGAACTACCGGCGCTATCTCGACGAGTACGACTTTGCCGACCAGGCCGGCTTCGACGGCCTCATGATCAACGAGCACCACTCGACTCCGTCCTGCGTCAACGTCTCGGCCAACATGACCGCGGGCATCCTGGCGCGCACCACCCGGCGCGCGAAGCTCCTGATCCTCGGCAACATCCTCCCGATCCAGGAGAACCCGGTCCAGATGGCCGAGCAGATCGCGATGGCCGATCTCATCTCGGGTGGACGCGTCCTGAGCGGCTTCGTGCGCGGCGTGGGGGTCGAGAGCTGGTGGGCCAACAGCAACCCGGTGTACAACCGCGAGCGCTTCGAGGAGTGCCACGACCTGATCATCAAGTGCTGGACCACCCCCGGGCCGTTCCGCTGGGAGGGCCGGCACTACCACTTCCGGCACGTGAACCCGTGGTGCCTGCCGCTGCAGGAGCCGCATCCGCCCATCTGGGTGCCGGGCACCGCGAGCCCGGAGACCGCGGTCTGGGCCGGGCGCATGGGCTACACGTACGTGCCGTTCCTGGTCTCGTTCGAGGTGGCGCGCGAGCTGTTCGACTTCTACCGCCAGGGCGCGGCGGAGGCCGGCCGCACCGTCACCCCGGACAAGCTGGGCTTCCTCATCTGCGCGGTCTCCGCGGACACGAAGGCCAAGGCGCTGGAGGCCGGCCGGCACTTCGTGTGGCGCATGGGGCCGACGCTGCGCGGCCCGATCGAGTACTTCTCCCCGGTGGGCATGCGCTCGCGGGCGGCCAGCCAGTTCGCGCTCAAAGCGCGGTCGGTCTCGCTCGCGAAGATGAGCTACGAGGAGCTGGTGGACAACTACTACATCGTGGCGGGCACGCCCGACGAGGTGGTGGATCGCTTCGCCCGCGTGCAGAAGGAACTGGGCATCGGCCACCTGCTCCTGGAGGCCCAGGAGTCGCGCATGGACCACCCGACGACGATGCGGTCCATCGAGCTGATGGGCAAGAGCGTCATCCCCGCGATGGCGCGCCTCTAGTCGCCGGCCACGGTGAGATCCGCCCTGGCTTCGATCAGCCCGGCGGCTGCTGCGAAAGCCGCTCGTAGCTAACAAACGTGACGGCTTCCATCACACCGGCTTGTCGCCCGCGATCTGAACGCGCCGCATGATGCGGCGGAACCGTCCGGCATCGTGGACGGCGAGATGCTTGACGCAGCGATTGTCCCAGAATGCGACCGACCCGTCCGCCCACCGGAAGCGGCAGGTGAACTCGGGCCGGTGACCGTGCTCGAGGAGGAAGCCGAGCAGCGGCGCGCTCTCGGCCTCGGTCATGCCGTCGAAGCGGATGGTGTAGGAGTGGTTGACGAAGAGGAGCTTGCGGCCCGTCTCCGGATGGGTGCGCACGACGGGGTGCGTGCTCACCGTCTCCTGCCAGCTCGCGTCCTCGCGCACCTTGGTGGCCCGGTAGGCGTTGAGCCCCGCCTGGGGGCCGGCCACCTTGCGATCGCTGTGCACGGCCCGCAGCCCCTCGAGCAGCCGCTTCATGCCATCGGAGAGCGTCTCGTAGGCGAGGTACTGGTTGGCGAAGAGGGTGTCCCCTCCGTACGGGGGCACTTCGATGGCGAAGAGGATGGCGCCCATCGGGGGCTCCGGCATCATGGTGGTGTCCGTATGCCATTCCTCGCCGACGATGCGCAGATCACCCGGCTCGCGGCGGATGTCGACGATCTCCGGGTCGGGCCCGGTGCCCTTGTAGTTGGGGTGCACGAAGATCTCGCCGAAGCGGCGGGCGAGCGCCTTGTGCTGGGCGGCGTCGAAGCGCTGATCGCGGAAGAAGATGACGCAATGATCGAGCAGGGCCCGTCGGATGGCGGCCACCGTCACGTCCTCGAGATCGGTGCCGAGGTCGACGCCGTGGACCTCGGCCCCCAGCGCGCCGGTGGTGGGACGAACCTCGATCGGCGTTGCCGTCATGTGTGTCCTCCTCGGCGGGCCGCACTGAACGGCCGACCCGGTCAGCCCGAGAGTACACCGTTCCTGGACCAGGCCGCATCGGGCGCCGCGCGATCCCGAATTGGATGATTGCAAACGACGACGCATCCGCGATACTGGACGTCGCCCATCATGTTCGAGCCCGCCATGGACATCGGGAACGCGATAGAGAAGAGCCCACGCGGTGCACCCGAATCTCCCTATGCCTGGAGCCGGCTCGGTGCCGCGCTGATGCTGTCGGCGATCGGCGGCGTCGGCATGTGGTCGGTGATCGTGGCGTTACCGGCGGTCCAGGCGGAGTTCGGCGTCGCGCGCTCGGCCGCCTCGCTGCCCTACACCATGACGATGATCTTCTTCGGCTTTGGCGGCATCCTGATGGGGCGTCTCTCCGATCGCCTCGGCGTCATGGTGCCCGTCGTGGGCGGGGCCATCTCGCTGGGGCTCGGCTATGCGGTGGCCAGCCAGGCGACGAGCCTTTGGCAGTTCGTCCTGGCCCAGGGGCTGCTGGTCGGTGTCGCCAGCTCGGCCACGTTCGCGCCGGTCATCGCCGATACCTCGCTCTGGTTCACCCGCCATCGCGGCATGGCCGTGGCGATCATCACGAGTGGCAGCTACCTCGCAGGAACGGCCTGGCCACCCGTCGTGCAGTACTTCATCCAGAGCGCGGGGTGGCGCCGGACCTACCTGGGCATCGGCGTCTTCTGCATGGCGACCATGCTGCCGCTCGCGCTGGCCCTGCGGCGGCGGCCGCCGCTGACCGAGGCCGCTTCGCTGTCGTCGCACGTTGCGTCGCGGGTCTCGCGGCCCTTGGGGATGTCGCCCGCCGCGCTGCAGATCGTGCTGATCATCGCCGGCCTCAGCTGCTGCGTCGCGATGTCGATGCCGCAGGTTCACATCGTTGCGTACTGCGGCGACCTGGGCTATGGCGCGGCCCGGGGCGCGCAGATGCTCTCGCTGATGCTGGGCTTTGGTATCGTGAGCCGCCTCGCGTCGGGCTGGATCTGCGACCGGATCGGCGGGCGGCGCACGTTGTTGCTGGGCTCGAGCCTGCAGGCGCTGGCCCTCGTCCTCTTCCTGCCCTTCGACGGGCTCGTCTCGCTCTACGTCCTGTCGGCGCTGTTCGGCCTGTTCCAGGGCGGGATCGTCCCCGCCTACACCGTCATCATCCGGGAGTTCTACCCTCCCGAGGAGACCGGGGTGCGCGTGGCCACCGTGCTGATGGCCACCGTGTTCGGCATGGCCCTCGGAGGCTGGATGTCCGGCGTGATCTTCGACCTGACCGGCTCCTACCAGACCGCGTTCCTCAACGGGATCCTGTGGAACCTGCTGAACATCGGCATCGCGGTGGGTCTGTTGCGGCGGCCGGGGAGGCCGGTCGGGCTAGCCACGCGGTAGCCGCCCATCCCTCTCTGAGCAGATCCGCCTCCTGCTTGCTGGCTCGAATGCGTGAGCGTAGCATCCGGCGGAGGCACGGCGAAACCGGCAGGCCGGTGTACCGAGGAAAGCGGTGGACGCGAATCTGCTGAAGCGGTGGATCGTCGGCAGACCGATGTCGTTGGCACAGGCGAGCCACGAACGCCTGTCGAAAATCGTCGCTCTCGCCGTCTTCTCTTCCGACGCAATGTCCTCGGTGGCATACGCCACGGAAGAGATCCTGCTTGTTCTCGTCCTCGCGGGTGCGGCGGCCACTCATCTGGCTGTCCCGCTGGCGATTGCCATTGCCGGGCTCCTCCTAGTCGTCGCCGTCTCGTACCAGCAGACCATCCACGCGTACCCCTCGGGAGGCGGGTCCTACATTGTGGCTCGCGCGAACCTCGGCCCGACGGCGGGACTGGTCGCGGCTGCGGCGCTGTTGATCGACTACGTACTAACAGTAGCGGTCAGCGTCGCCGCCGGCGTGGCCGCGCTGACGTCGGCGGTTCCTGGGTTGCTCGATCACCGCATCGCGCTCGGGGTGGTGTTCGTCGCCCTCATCGCCTTCGCCAATCTGCGTGGCGTCCGCGAATCGGGGAGGATGTTCGCCGTGCCGACCTACCTCTTCATTGCGACGTTTGCGGTGCTGGTCGGGACGGGCCTCTATCGCGCGCTGTTCGGCGGGCTCCAACCCCTGCCGGGGCACGCGGTCGAAGCTTCCACTGCGGTGACCTGGTTCCTCGTGCTGAGGGCGTTTTCTTCCGGCTGCACGGCACTGACCGGGGTGGAAGCTATCTCGAACGGAGTGCCGGCTTTCAAGCCCTCCGAGTCGCGCAACGCGTCTATCACCATGGGCTGGATGGCGGGCATCCTCGGCGTCCTCTTCCTCGGCATCACCGTGCTTGCATGGGCACTCCGCGTGACTCCGAGCGAGCACGAGACCGTGGTGTCGCAGATCGCGCGCGCCCTCGTTGGCACGGGATTCTTCTACTACCTCGTCCAGTCCTCGACCATGCTCATTCTGATCCTGGCCGCGAACACATCCTTCGCCGACTTCCCACGACTGTCGAGCCTACTCTCCCGAGACCGCTACGCGCCTCGCCAGTTTGGGACACTCGGTGACCGCCTTGTCTTCTCCAACGGTATCCTCATCCTGGGGGGCCTCGCCGCGCTCCTTCTCATCATCTTCCGCGGTGAGACCCACGCCCTCATTCCGCTCTACGCGGTCGGGGTGTTCCTGTCGTTCACGTTGTCGCAAGCGGGCATGATCCGGCATTGGCTCACCGAAGGCGGCCCGAGCTGGCGCCGACGCCTGGCGATCAATGGAACCGGTGCCGTCGTCACCGGCGTCGTGACGCTGGTCATCGCGGCGACGAAGTTCAGCCATGGTGCCTGGATGGTGGTGCTGCTCATCCCTCTCATGGTCGCGGCCTTCAAGGCCGTGCACGCGCACTATGAGGCCGTGGCCAAGGAACTGTCGCTCGATCGTCTCGTTGACGAGCCGCCGGGGACGACCACGGTGCTTGTGCTCGTGGGGGATCTTCATCTGGGCGTGGTGCGGGCGCTGCGCTTCGCCCAGTCGCTGGTTCCGAGTCCCAAGGCGGTCTACGTCGAGACCGATCCCGCTCGAACGCTGCGGCTCGAGGAGCGCTGGACCAAGGGCGGCTGCGGGGTGCCGCTCATCGTGCTGTCCTCCCCGTACCGCTCGGTATTGCGGCCGCTCTTCGAGTACATCGAGCGCATCCAGCGTCAGTCGCCGGATGGGATGATTACCATCGTCATTCCCGAGTTCGTGCCTCGACACTGGTGGCAGCAGGTGCTGCACAACCAAACCGCGCTGCTCGTCAAGGGAGCACTCCTCTTCCGCCGCGGAATCGTGGTCGTGGACGTGCCCTTCCACCTGCGGTCGTGACAGTGTAGGCGGCTGGGGCCAGCCAGTCCCGGGCGGTTCCGCCTGTGCGGGATGGATGACGGGGTCGCTATCTGGGTCCGGATACGGATAGCCAGACGACTTGGAGGACATTGCGGTATCGGCCATGGCCACTCTTGAAACCAAACAGCTGACGTTGCGCATGTTCCGTGAGTCAGACATCGACGCATACGCGGAGATGGTCGCGGACCCCGAGGT
Organism: Nitrosotalea sp.; assembly: GCA_035519555.1. Taxonomy (GTDB): domain Bacteria; phylum Methylomirabilota; class Methylomirabilia; order Rokubacteriales; family CSP1-6; genus CAMLFJ01. Next base: position 18,420 of record DATIWG010000039.1, read on the forward strand.
CATGCGATTCATCGGGGACGGGAAGCCGCTGTCACGCCCCCTCGCATGGCGCAGCTTGGCCATGGTGATGGGGCACTGGCGCTTGCGCGGGTACGGGCTTTGGGCGGCGGAGGAACGGGGTTCGGGCCAACTCGTCGGGCGGATTGGGTTCTGGAACCCTGAGGGTTGGCCGGGGTTCGAGATCGGCTGGATGTTGAGGCGGCAATTCTGGGGGCGGGGCTATGCCACGGAGGGGGCCCGAGCGGCGCTCGAGTTCGGGTTCACGCACCTGGAGCAGCCGGAGGTCATCAGCTTGATCCAACCGGAGAATGCGGCATCGATCCGTGTGGCGCAACGCCTCGGAGAGCGGTTGGCGGGCCGACTCGATGTTATGGGCCAGCCAGCGCTCCTCTATCGCATCACACGGGCGGAATGGGTGACCGTTTAACGGCTTATCCTGTTGAGTGAGAACACGCGGCTCGATCCTGGCGGCCTGCGGCGGCTCCTCCCGAAACCGGCCGTTGCGAGCCGGGCTATTCGGAGGTCTTTCTCTCGGGCCGGATGGAAAGTGATGGGTGAGGGGCTCGACCTCGACGTTTGGATGGGTCGGGTGTGGCGGTGACCGGACCGCCGCCTCTGCCGACGCGATGGCTGAGGACCTACACAGGCACGCTCGGCGTCCTCGGTGTCCTCTTCGTCATCGTGCAGCCGCTCGTGCGTCCAGGCTGGAGCCTTGCCAACGTGGTGACGGTCGGATTTGGCGGGCTTCTCATCGCGGTGTCCGTCGGGTTGGCCAAACGGAAGCGGTGGGCCTGGCAGGTGAACAACTGGGGTTTGATTGTGGCGCTCGTCGGGCTGGGCCTGACGATCTTCTCCAGCCTCCCGCTGTCTCGCACTCCTCAGGAAATGGTCGGACCGCTTTCCCTTGGACTCGCGATCGGCCTGTGGTGTGCCTTGAACCTGCGGTACTTCTGGCGGCGGCGGGTGCTCTTCTCCTGACATGCGACGAACATGTTTGGCGCTCTAGAATGACACCGAGAGCTATGGGCGCCGGATCAAGACCCTACGGGAGGCCCGCGACCCGAGCTCGTGCCGGGCGGCGTTGGAGGATGAGTTCGAGCCATGATCCCCGCCCTCCACGCCCACGGCACGAGCCCCCGCAGCGCCTTTCACCAACCCCGGGACGGCTGGTGGAGCAGGAGAGGCCATGAGCACTATCGGGCAACCGGAACCGGATCCCGTTAAGGTCAGTCAATTCGGCCAGTTGCTCAAGGATGCTTTCCCGGGATATGAGGTTCTCGACCACTACAGCTGGGACGCCGCGGCGCAGGTCTACCGCATCGGCCACGCGGACGAGTTCACGCATCGAATCTACGTCTCAAGAGAGTTCTTCGATGACCACAGTGCGCACGCGATTGGCGATCTCTTTCGCGAGTGGGAGATGGCTAAGACGATCCGAGCGGCAGGCGCCAGGATGGTGATCGTGACGAGTTCGGGCGTCCGCGTGATGGGAACAACCTGAATAGGAAGCGAGGCTATGGCTGCGAGCGGGAATGGGCTGGGGCGCAGGCTCATCTCGAGCACCTGGACGGGCTCGGGCTCGGCAGTCTTGAGACGATGTGCCTACTGTGCGCGATTGAACGCCCCGGCCCCGAATCAAGGGATGTCAGCGTGACAGGATCCGTTGTCGGCACGCTTCAAGGTTGAGGAGAAATACATCCAGTGCGAGCTGCCTCAGGCTGTCGGACACGTCTGCGTGTGTGAACTCTTGCCGCTGCCACAGCCGCCTCCAGGCAGCCGGAAAGTATTGTCGGTGGCCAACCATTCCGGCGAGTTCGTCGAACGCCAGGAACTTCACGGTTTGGACACCAGCAACCAGGAGTCTCGCCAGGCACATAGGGCACGGCTCCAGAGAACAGACGAGCGTGTACCCTCGCATGTTGTCCATTGCCGGGTACCGCTCCTCGAAGGCGTTCATCACCACCATTTCGGCATGAAGGTCGCTTCGAAAGCGCGGAAAGAAGACCGAGTTTCCGCCTTGCTCGACGATCGAGCCTTGAGGATCGACGAGGACGGCACCGACACCGTAGTTCCCCGTAGCCGCCGCGACTAGAGCCTCTTTACAAGCGAGGATCCCAAGGGGCTGGTCTACGTGCGGCGTGTGCTCCGCCGACACGCGGGTCAAGCGGGCTTCTAAGTCTCCGAGCGTCATCATTCTCCCTCCAAGACCAGCAGCTCATCTCGTACCGCCCTCCCTTGAGACTATCTCGATTACTCCGACTAGGTGTTCACCTGCTGACAGCACACCCAACGTGAGGGCCATCATCGGTGGGCATCGTCATGCCAGCAAAGGTAGCCAGCAAAAATAGCCAGCAAAGGTAGCCAGCAAAGGCAGAATGGTGCCCCCGGAGGGGCTTGCGCGCCTGGCGCAGCAGCCGATCGAGATCCTGATTGCGGCGTGAAGCCGCGGAATCACGGGGTCTTCTTGACCTTGCCCGGGGGTAGCTGCGGCGCGAATGGGTCTCCTGGTGCGACTCCCTCGATCACCTTGTCTCCCTTCTTGATCGCCGACCACTTGCCTGTCTCCGCCAGCGTGAACCCCAACCGCTTCGCCACATGACCGACTACCTGATCCCGAAACGCTCGGGCGCATTCGACAGTCTGCACAGCGAGATCCGGCGACACCGGGTCGAAACGATGGACGAAGCCATCGCGAATCGACCAGAGCTGGCCGACGATCAAGGGCCAGACATGGATGCCCCCCGGACTCTTGATTTTCGTGACGTCGAGACCCCACTGGCGAAGGATCGCCGGGAGCAGTTCTCTGTCCTCTGCTGTTCGACCTGTGGCGATCCGCGTTGCGAGGATGCCGGCCCACCGATCGGAGAGAAAGGCGCCCTGGACCAGCGGCCGGAGCAGCAGGAACCGGATCATGATCTCTAGTGCGGTGGCTACCAAGGCCAGGGCCGAACCAGGATGGTGAGTCGCGGTGAGCTGCTCAGCCTCAGCTAGACAGGCGGTGACGCGGGCGTCGACAGCGTCCCCATAGCGAGAGAGATAGGCTCTAGCTCCGTCCTTGGAAATCTGCCGAAGAGCATCCTCGACAAGGTTAGCCTCGTACTCCTCCTGTGACTCTTGCGCTTCTCGGGCCAGATCCTCGAGCTCAGCTGGCGTCATGTGTTCGCTGGGATCGTAGTCGTAGTCGTCGGGATCGGGGCCCAGCGAATCCTCCTCATCCGGGTCCGATGGCTCGGGGTCTGGTGTCCTAGACACGGTCCAACCCCCAAACCTCCCAGGCCTTCTCGAAGATGCTCCGAGGGCCGTGGCAGCGGATCGCGACCTCATTCGGCGGCTTCGGCTGTTCCCAGAATGCGACGCCACGGAAGTGATGCTCCAGCTCCCAGGTGATCTCGCCCGTCGACTTCTTCATGGTTAGCCCGATCTCCCAGAGGCCGCCACCGCTCACCCCTTTGAAGCTGGCCGGGACGTTGGGGAGCGTGGTCTTCGCGTAGGTCGTCAGGTAGTCGTAGCCGTCCCGCTCTTCCGCCGTGCACGTGACGCCGAAGAAGGCCTCTCCCCGGATGTTGACGGGGACGCGGCCTGACTCTTCGCGAGGCTTTACCTCGCTAGTCTGCGCCACCATCCCCATGACAGCCCACAGTGTTTTCTCAAAGCGCGGCGGATGAGTAGTTAACATCGCTTGCCGCTTCCCGAGGTTCAGGAAGGACTTGCGTCCCTCGATCGTGCGGACGAGGTTCGCAGGGATCTCGAGCAGCGCGAGGTCGGGCCCCCACTCCGAGTACGGCGGTCTTCCGAGACGCTTGGGGATGAGGTAATCGCGCGGAACGCTGAGCGGCATCCCATCGGATGCCAGGGCGATGGCCAGCTCCGCCCACCCCTCGGTCCCATTCCAGACGTGGTCCGCCGTCAGGATGTAATGCCGGCCCGCGAGTTCGACGAACGTTGCCGACCCACCGAGGGCTACCGCGGGACGATCCGGCGGCGCTTCGGGGGAGATTCGGATCAGAGGCGCCAGATACGCCTGGATACCTTGGCGGGCCTGCTCAAGGGCCGACTGCGGGATGTCGTCGAGGGAGACGTCAACGCTCACGGCACTTCCCTCCGAGCGCTGTACGCTAACACGGGCCGCTGAGTGTTCAGCCTGGAATCTGCCCTTATTCAGTGGCGAGCGAAGGCCGCTCCCCGCGCCGCCTGACCCATGGTCTTCGCGCCTGCCATGCGATAGGGTCCGACCTGCGGGACACGGCGCCGGCGCGCACCGGTGCTCCGGGGGTGGGCCAGGAACCCGCCCCCGGCCCGCGACTCTCTTCCTGGGGGAGCGGTTGCCGAGCATTCCGAAGCGTTATCTACAACGCCCGGCCGAGTACCTGGCCGCGAGCAACCTGGTGCACAGTGGCGCCCTCGAGCGGCGCGCGACCCAGCTCGAGCGCGGGCTGCCGCCAGAGCCACCCGTGCGTCGACGGCGGCTTCTTGCGGGTGGCACGACGCCGACATGGGCCCTCGACCCTGACGAGCTTAGAGAGGCGCCGCCAGCTTCCGCCTTGGTCGAGGTCGATATGACCGCCGTGATCCGGCGCCGGCTGGTCGACAGCGCCCGCCATGCGAAGGCGCGCCGGTACCTCGACGCAGCGGTGGCGCTCGCGGATGCCGAGCAGCTCGTGACTCGCCATGCGCCCGCGCTCCGGGAGCTGCGCCGCCGGGCCGAGCTCGAGCGGCATCGACTCGAAGACGAACGGCGCGACGCCGTCCTGCGCGCTGGCCGCCAGAAGGGCGCGGCGGCCAAGAAACAGCGAGCTCTCCGAAAGCATGCCCGGATGATTCGAGCTGCGCGGAAGCTCCGAAAGGATCGGCCCGGGATGCGGCTCGGATCCATCATCGCGAGGCTCCGACGGGACGGACTAACCGACGAACACCCGCGGAATGTAAGGAAGAACCTGAACGCCGCAGGCCTCAAGTAGGCCAGCCGATCTTTTTGTGGTGCACCAGGCCTGGTGCACCACATGCTGGGTGCTAGCGTCCGTGGCATGGCACGCGCTCGGCTGCTCTTCACCGCCCGCGACGTCGTAGACATCTTCGGGCTCGAGAACGAGGAGGCGCTGGATCGCCTCGTGCGTTCCGGCGTCATCGCGGTCTCGGCCTACTCGCCTCGAGGCGCCCCGCTCTACAGCGCCGACGAGCTGCAGCGGGCCGGCAAGCAGATCTTGCCGCGGCCCGAGGCCATACGGCGAGACCAGACCGCGCGATGAGAGCGGCACCGCTCTCTTGCGCGTCTGTCGACCCGGTCGACGACGAGCTTACCGAGCTACTGGCTGAGCTGCTCGTCCGTGCCTGGCGGCGCCGGCATCCCGACCCGCTCGAGAACGTGGCCGCACGAAGCGGTGAGCCCCCGCGATGAGCAGACCGGCGCGCACACTCAAGGTAGTCGTGTCGCCTGAATCTCCGACACGGCTTGACCCCCCGGACGTGGAGCTGGCGCCACCGATCCCGGGCGCGGCCAAGATCGCGCGGATTCGGGAGCTCGCGGCGCGCGCGCGCCGCGCCGCGTGTCGTCCCGCCGCGGCCGCCGAAGAGGCCGCACGGCACTTGTGGGATTCCGAGTACTGGTGGTACGAGCTGGCCGCCCGCGCCGAGGTGCCGCGGATGCTCTGGCATTGCACCGTCGAAGGGATCCAGTCGCCCGCCGTGGTCGCTGTGCGCGAGTTCTACGACGAGGGGCCGGCGGACGGCGACGATGATCTCGACTACGGTCGATGCCTGGGGCTGCTGGGCGACGTCGGCATCGGGAAGACGTGGGCCGTGGTCGCCGGGGTCCGCTACGACGGGGCCGACGAGGCGTGGTTCCTCACCTTTCCGGCGATGCTCCGCCAGCTCCTCGATCCGATGCGGCGCGCCGAGACGAGCGCCCGGCTTCGAGAGGCGGAACCCCTCGTGATCGACGACTTCGGCGCCGGCGCCGCCTTCAAGGAAGGATCCTTCCTCGAGGGCTTGGTGGAAGAGCTCTTCGTGGAGCGCGAGCTCCGGCGGGCGTGGACCATGTTCACCAGCAACCTCCGCGAGGAGGCGCTCCTCGAGTGGGTCGGCGATCGCGTCGCCGATCGCCTGCTCGGCCCGTGGGGCCGCCTGGTCGAAGTCGGTGGCGAGAACCTCCGCCGGCGCCGGCCGCGCGCGTGAGGTACCGCCGGGTGCCGATGTCGACCTGGGGCAAGCCGTTCTTCAAGGCGCTGTCGCGACCCGCTCCCAGTGGGCAATGGCTGTGGCTCTGGCTCGTCGCCGGCCCTCAGACCGGCGTCATCCCCGGGCTGCTCCATGCCGGGGAGGCCGCCATGGCTGAGTCGCTCGGCTGGCCCCTGAGCAAGTTCCGCCGCGCCTTCCAGGAGCTCGAGGCCCAGGACCTTGCCCGAGCCGACTGGTCAGCGCCCATTGTCTGGGTGCCGTCGATCTTCGAGGACTACCCGCCGGAAAGCCCCAACGTCCTGAAGGCCTGGCGCACAGCCTTCGACGAGCTGCCCGAGTGTGCGCTCGCGGCCGCAGCCCGCGCCAGAGCGGAAGGTCTTGTCGAAGGACTCCCCGAGTCCTTCCGTGAGGCCTTCGCTAAGGGCTCACGGAAGACCTTTGGGAAGACCTTGCCGAATAAGGAGCAGGAGAAGGAACAGATAACAGGAACAGAAGGCTCCCCCCTACCCCCCTCCCTGGCTCGGCCTCCGGCCGGCCGAAGCGGCAGACCGTCGAGCAAGCGAGTCTCCGAGGCCTGGCGAGGATCTCGCGCATGAGCCGAGCGCAGACGTCTGCACCAGGCACGAGGCGAGAGTGGGGGACCCCCCGGGGCAACCTATCCGGCCCAAAACGGGTCCTTTCCAGCCCCCACGGAGCGGGTCAGCGTGAGCGCGCGCGGGCTCTAGTCACTGGGCGCGGAGTTTGGTTGTCACCGCACCCCAGCGGGCCGAGGATCGGCGATCCGGCGTCGGTCGGGAGGATCGCGTGAGGTCCGCCGCGAAGTCACGTCGTCGCGCCGCCGGCATGACGCTGCGGGCCTACGCGCGGCACCGGCGGGCGAAGGGGCTCCCTGGTGGCTCGCTCGAGGCAGTCAGGAAGGCGCTGCGGCGCGGGTGGATCCAGGCCGAGCCGGACGGTCGGATCGAGCCGAGCCGCGCCGATCGGTACTGGGCCGCGCTCACGGTCGAGCGGGTGAGCATCTATCGCCCGGGCACGCGCCGGCTCAAGAGCGAGCCGGGCGATCGGCCGGGCGCGACGGGCAAGACGACCGCGGCTCGCGGCCAGGGGGAGAGACCGCGGCGAGCGCCGGCGTGGAAGCCGAGCGAGGCGCAGGTGCAGCGTTGGACCAAGGTCTTGGCGCAGCTCCGGATCATCGACGGACGCCTCGCCTCGGCCACGCTATCGCCTCACGTTCCGCGGGTGACGTATCCCGAGCGGCTCTTCTGGTTCTTTCTCAACCCGCGACCCGACTGGGCGCAGCAGGAGCCCGCCCGCTATGCGCTGCTGCTGGCAGAGGAGCATCTGCAGCTTGCTCACTTCGAGCTGAGCCGCGTGCTCGGCAGGCCCCCCGCCTGTCCGGGCGACCAGGAGGAGCGATAGCCCATGGCCCCGCGAGCTCGAGCGGGAGGTCGTGCAAACGATGAACCCCAACGAACAGGAGACCCCACGATGACCGCGTCAACGATTGATCTCACGGCCGCCCTTACGCGGCTCCGCGGCGCCTTCGGCGAAACCGCCACGGCGGAGTTGCTCGCCGCCGCCTGGACTGCGGCGGAGACCTGGCCCGCGTATCCCGGCGGGCGCCCCGACAACACCCACAGGCACAAGCTGGCCGTCGCGCTCGAGGCACACGCGTCCGCGGCCTGGATCCGGGCGCGAACCGAGCGCGACGCCTACCTCCGCCCCCAGGTCCGCGCGGGGAGCCTGAACGTGCAGTCTCCGATGGACGATCTGCTCACCCTCGTCGGCGCCGGCGCCCCTGCGCTCGAGGCGATGCTCGACCGGGCGGTCGCGGATCTCGAGCGTCTCCGAGACGCCCTGCGCGACGCACCTGCTCGCCCTGAGCGAACCAGCTCCCGCCCACGTGGCCGAGCGCTCAACTGATGGCCGCCGGTGAGCTCGCGGCCCCCTCAACCCACAACACACGGAGGAAGTAAACCCCATGTCCACGCCATCGATCGATCGCAACGCATTGCTTGCCCGCGCGGAGCGGCTCGGTTGGCCCACCGTCGCCGTCATGGGCTTCGGGATCACCGGTGACGCGCAGTGGCGGAAGGCGGTCCGCCAGTGCTTCCCGGTCGAGCTCGCGGACCTGGCGCGCCAGCTCGACGACTTCGAGGCCACGCGCCCGGTACGTAGTACGGAGCCCGAGCCCGTCTATGGCGCCTTGCCGCTCCTGGACGACGAGGAGATGCGCCAAGTCGAGGCCGAGCGCGTCACGCGCATGGAGGTCGCCGAGTCGGAGCGGCAGCGGCGGCTGCGCGAGGAGGAGAATCTGCGTCTCAACCGGCAAGGGATCCGGTGAGGTCCCGGCTCTCGATCGTCTGCTCGAGCCCGGAGGGCCAGGCGCGGCTCGATCGGATCGCCGCCGAGCTGCTCGAGCGGATGCCGCCGGACATGGCGGCGCGACTGGCCCGGCGCTGCTTGGTCTTCGCGCTGGACGGGACCCAGCATGCCGCCTTCGTACAGGGCATGGGCGGCCCCCAGGACGCGGTTACACAGCTCGCGATCGAGCGCACGCGCCAGGGCGAGGCGGCGGCCCGGGCCGCTGAGCCGGTCGCGGTGATCGTGCTACAGCTCGTCGCGCGCTGGCGCCAGTCGCTCGAGCACACCCTCGCCCATGAGCTCGGGCACGTCGATCTCGGGCACACGGAGGCCTCGGCCGTGGCGGCGGCGCTGATGACCGACGAGGAGCTGACCGAGCGGGAGCGTGCGGCGGATGCCTTCGCGGCGCGGTACGCCTCATGGTGAGCTTGCGCGCCTGGCTGGGGCGCCTCATCCGCCGCCGGCGCCGGCCGGTGCAGCACGACGCGCTCAAGGGCTCGCGGTGGAGCGGTGTCTACGCGAGCACACCGCATCGGGAGCTCGACGCTGCGGAGGAGCGCGCGCGCCGGGCGGCGGCCAACGCCGCGAATCAGCCGCGCCCCTGGCTGGCTCCACGCGACCGGGAGCGCTGGTAGTGCACACGGGGATCGTGGTGTTGATGGTGGCATCCTGGCCGGCCCGGTTCTCGACTCCCGGGTCGGTCGGAGGCGCGGGTTCGAGCCCCGCCGATCTCCTTCGCGAATCGTGAAGCGGGCGACCAGGGCTGCGCGGCGCTGATGACCCTCCGCGGCGCGCCGTCGGGGCTGTGCACCGTCCGAGGGCCCCGCGGCCTCGAGTGCGCGCTTCGGCTCGGCCACGCCGGCGACCATCGGAGCGACCAGCTCAGGCGGCCGCTTCGCTGGGCGACGCCGGCGAGCACCTGGCCGCGGCGCCTTCCGTGCCTGAAATGCGGCCGGCTGCGGGCTGCGACCTGGGCCGGCGTCTACACGAGCAGTGTCGGGCCGAGTAAGCACAGTCCGGGCATGAGCGACACGGGCGGCTCGTGATAGGCTCCCGGCGATGACGGCAGTTATGGACATGTCCATGTCCATGGCAATACGAATGCGCGGTTGAGCTCGAAATGCGCTCCCTCTAGCATGAGGATCATTGACCGATTCGATCGGCACGGAGGGACACCACCAATGATCCAGAGACAGAGCCTCGAAGAGACGATCAGCATGCTGTCGCTCTCCGGCTGTGCCACCAGTGCGGAAGAGGCCGAGCATGATCTCGATCGCTTGGCCGCGGTTCTCGAGCTGCGCAGCGCGGATGCCCGGCGCCTGGGCGTGGAGGAGCCGGTGCTCGAGCTCGTGACGTCGCAGCTCCGCACCCTGGCACGGCGCCTCGAGGCGACGGGCGATGCACTCTATGCGCATGCCCGGCTGGCCCGGCCGGTGAGCTGAGATGAGAGACGAGGGTATCGCGAAGCTCCTCAGGTCTTACTTGCTCCCTATGCTCGAGATCCACTCGACGCCACGACGATGACCCTCATTCTTGGAGTCGTGGCGCAAAGAGTCGCTCATCAGGTCGGTGACCGCCTCGTCGTTGTCGAACGAGGGAGGACGCGCACCCCTCACGATCCTCTCTCCAACAAGCAAGTCGTGGTGATGGCGCCGGACGCGATCGTCGCGATCGGTTACACAGGGCTCGCCTACCTCGACGGTCGACCAACCGACGACATAATCGCCGAAGCCGCCGCGGGGCGTCCACTCGGCCACGGGATGCAATTCGCCGGCGAGATCTCCCCTATACATGCGGTCGCGGACCGGATCGCGGAGCGCTTAGATACAGCCGTTGCCAACGACGCGCGATTCGGCGTTGAAGTAGTGATGACTGGGCTGAAGCGAGGACACCGTGACCGGCTTGAACCTCTACAATGGGAGATCACGAAGAGACCAGGGGCGGCCGTCAAGATAGTGCGGGGAGAACAGACCCCGTTCGACTGGCGGACCAAGTTCAGCCTGCAAGCGATAGGCGACGTCCACCCGGGCGAGGTCACGCGGCTGAGAGGAAGCATCAAGGCAGTAGAAGAGCAAGGGATCGAGCGACGCGACGCGGTTACTCGTCTGCTCGTTGAGACGGTCCGACGAACATCCGAGCAGGAGAGTAGTACGGTCGGCGCCGACTGCATGGTTGTTCGTCTCTGGCGAGATGGCGCCAAAGCCATCGCCGAAGTTGAGTATCGTCCCATGACCAGGGAGCGCGTCACCATAGAGCGCACCGAGCGTCCATTCTCCTTCCCGGCTGCGTACTCTCCCTGGTTCGTAAGTCCCGGGCTCGTCTACTCGCCGGCTGTGGTGAAAGGGGGCGGATGGACTTCGGGGAATGTCGAGTTTCGGATCTTAGTTCCCGACACGCGCGGGGAAGAAGGTCCGAGTGCCTACTTCGGCAGCCAAGAGCGGCAACCGCCGCCCGCGTAAGGAACCCCGATGATCGCCGCGAGTACGGAGGAGAGATGGTGATGGCCGCGGACTCGGTATTCACGCTCGATCAGCGCTATCGTGGGCCCTCGGTGGCCGGAAAGTACTACGGCCACGGTGGCTACTTCTGCGGCATGGTGGCGCAACGTGCGCCGGGTCTCGCTGCTCTCGCGATCAGGACGTGGGTTCCGCTGGAGCGCGAGCTGGTCGTCGAGGTGTCTGCTGGCCGAGTGAGGGTGTCCGCGGGCGCCACGGAGGTTGCGGATAGTGAGGTCAGAGGCGCACCGCTCCCCGTCACGATGCCTGGTTCTGTGTCGCTCGGCGCGGCGCGTGCAGCCGGGGATCGCTTCGAGGGCTTCTCGCGGCATCCTTTCCCCGAGTGCTTCGCTTGCGGTCACGAGCGAGCGGCCGGGGACGGGCTGCGCATCTTCACGGGTGAGGTGAGCAGGCCGGTGAATGGTGAGAAGCAGCTCGCCGGTGTCTGGCAGCCCGATCCATCATGGCTCGACACCGATGGCTACGTCAGAACCGAGATTGTCTGGGCAGCGCTCGATTGCCCAGGGGGGTGGGCGATCCCTCCGGAGGACGTCGCGACGGTAGCTCTCCAAGTGGAGATTCTCGAGCGGGTTCCGGGGGATCGCCCCCTGATTGTTCGCGGGTGGGTCCAGGTGCCGATTGATCGGACAAAGAAGAGTCGACGGGTGGGATCCGCACTCGTGGATGAGCAAGGCCGCGTGTATGCCCTCGGCGGGGCCATCTGGTCCCGGGTGGAGCCGTCATAGGGGGCGCCATGCGATGATTGCCGCGATCTACGCCCGAAAGTCGACCGACCAGAACCTCCCCGACGAGGCGAAGGCCGTCACGCGCCAGGTCGAGCGTGCGCGGGCCTACGCGGCCCGGCACGGCTGGACCGTCGCCGATGCGCACGTGTACGTCGACGACGGGATCTCCGGCGCCGAGTTCATGAAGCGGCCGGGCTACCTCGCTCTCATGAACGCGCTGCGGCCGCGGCCGCCCTTCCAGGCTTTGATCGTGATGGAGCAGAGCCGGCTCGGGCGCTCGCTCGACGAGGTTCCCTACGCGCTGAAGCGGATTACCGATGCGGGCGTGCGCGTCTACTGCTACCTCACCGATAGCGAAGTCAAGCGGGAGAGCGCGGCCGACAAGTTCATGATCCACGCGATCGCCTTCGTCGACGACATGGCCCGGGAGCAGGCGCGCGAGCGAACCCGCGACGCGCTCCGCCGGAAAGTCGAGCGCGGCCACGTCGCCGGCGGCCTCGTCTACGGGTATCGGAACGTCCGCGGCGAGGGTCAGGTGACGCGGACGATCCTGCTCGAGGAGGCCGAGGTCCTCCGGCGGATCTTCCGCGAGATCTCCGCTGGCGCCGGCTACCTCAAGGTGGCCCAAGGCCTCAACGCGGCCGGGATCCCCGGGCCGCGCGGCCGCGGGCCCTGGGCGGCCTCGAGCATTCGGGCGATGATCTTCAACCCGCTCTACCGCGGCGAGCTTGTCTGGGGCCGGACCCGCTGGGCCGACCTGGACGGGACCAAGCGCAAGCTCGACGTCGCGGACTCGAGCACCTGGGTGACGGTCCCGGCGCCCGCCCTCCGGATCATCGACGAGCAGCTCTGGAAGGCGACGCACGAGCGGCTCGCGCAGGGCCGGGCCGTCTACATGGCGCGCACCCACGGGCAGACCTGGGGCCGGCCGATGAACCCGACCGAGTCGCGGTACCTGCTCACCGGGCTGCTCCGGTGCGGGCACTGCGGCGGAGGCGTGCACGTCTCGCGGCAAAGTGGTCGCCGCGGTCAAGGCCTCTGGCTCTACTACGTCTGCGCGCGCCAGCGTACGCGCGGGATCCCTTGCCCAGGCGCGCTCCGCGTTCGGAGCTCGGTGGTCGACCAGGCCGTGCTCGAGGATCTGGGCGGCAAGCTGATGGCCCCGGAGCGAATCGCCGCGGCGGTCCGTCGGGCCGCGGCGCGCTTGACCGAGAAACCCGACCGCGGCCGCGGGCGCCGGAGCCGGCTCAAGCGCGAGTTGCGCGAGCTCGACCAGGAGCTCGGGCACTACGCGGAGGCGATCGCCACGGCAGGCCCCCTGCCGTCGCTCCTCGAGGCGCTCCAAGGTCGCGAGCGCCGGCGGGCTGCCCTGGCCGGCGAGCTCGGGCAGCTCGACGCCCTCGAGCGCACCGCGGCCGCGGTCGACGACGTCGCGGTGACGGCCGAGCTGCGCGCGCTGTGCGACGAGTGGCGGGCGCTCCTCGAGGATGATCCGCCGATCGCCCAGCAGATCGTCCGGCGGATGCTCACCGAGCGGCTGACGGTCGAGCGGACACCCCAGGGGATCCGGCTCAGCGGGATGGCGACATTCGGGCCCTTGGTGGCCAGTATCGTGATGCGCGGAGAAATGGTGCCCCCGGGGTGACTCGAACACCCGGCACGCAGTTTAGGAAACTGCTGCTCTATCCACCTGAGCTACGGGGGCATCAGGGTTTACGAAGCGGTCGGTCTTGATTTTAGCACTGTGTGCCGACTTCGTGCTGAACCCCTCGAGCGCAGCGACGGCATCGTGCAGCCCGATCGGGGGTTAGGTGGACATACGAGGCTCCGGCCCTTCATCGCCAGCCAGCTCGCGCAGGTGTGGCGGAGATCGTGAGCCCACGGCCGAGCCACGGGCGCTTCTGACTTCGGTCCACGAGGGGTCTATGTTATCGGGATAGCATTCGTAGGAAATCGCCCGCGTGCAGCTTCTGCAGGGGCGGGCACTACCCGGACTAGGCGACGTCGTAGCCATACGCGGCAGGCGATTGCGCGCACGCCCGCCATGCCGCGCGCAAGTCCGCGAGAACTCGCCCGGCCGTTGACTGGAATGCGCCTTGCTCTATTGAACAGCCATGGAAATCGTGCAAAAGGTTCTCATTTTCTTCCCGTTGCTCGGCGCCGGGGCTGGCTATCTGATTGACGGCGTAACTGGCGCGACGACCGGCTTTGTGATTCCGACGGGACCGGTCATCGTGATGTGGCTCTTCGCGACGCCATGACAATGAGCTCCTCCGTTACGGGTTTTTCCGTTCAGGATTGGGCTTCACGAGGAGCGACTGGGGAAACGCGATCAGGATGAGCAGCGCGCCATAGACCCGCAAAGTGAGGGATGGCCACCCCTTCCGGTGGGCGATCGTGGCCGGGATCGATCAGCCCGAGAAGCACGGAGACGAGCAAATACAACCCTAGCGCCTTCATCGCTCGGTCTTACCTCCTCCAGCTTCGCCACCACCTGGATCAATTCCGTCGCCACCGCGGCCTCAGGCCGATCGGGTAAGTGGCCCGGGCGTCGGAGAGCTTGCGCTTGATCAATGATCGGATCTGCCCGGCGTCAGCACCGACACGGCGGGATCGTCAGGCCGAGAGCCTTGGCGGTCTTGAGGTTGATGACCAGCTCAAACGTGCTCGGCTGCTCTACGGGCAGGTCGGCAAGCTTGGCGCCGTTGAAGATGCTGTCGAAGCGAATAGCGGAACCTTGTGAGGAGCGGCCAGATTCTACCACCCCGGCCTGGGCGGCCGTCTGGTAGGATGGCGCGCCATGGGCCCCACCGACGCCGGTCCTCACGCCTCGCTCGAGCGCATGAATCGCTTCCAGGAACCGGAGGCGCGGCAGATCATCGCCGATCTCGCCCTGCCGCCGGGCTCGCAGGGGCTCGACGTGGGCTGCGGGGTCGGGCTCTACGCGCTCTGGCTCGCTGAGGCGGTGGGAAAGGGCGGATCGGTCACCGGTATCGAGCCCGAGATGGACAAGGTCGGAGCGGCCCAGGCCCTCGTGGGCGACCGGCTCGAGCGCGGGCGCCTCGAGTTCAAGCCGGGCGACGGGACGGCGATTCCCCTGCCCGACCGCAGCGTCGACTGGGTGTGGTGTGGCGACGTGCTGCACCACATCGTGGACACCGAGAAGGCCCTGCGGGAGTTTCAACGGGTCGTCCGGCCCGGCGGACGAATCGTCGTGAAGGAATCCCAGGTCCTGTCGGCCATGTTCTTGCCCGGCCATCCCGAGCTGGAGCGGCGCATCCAACTCGCCGAGATCCGGCGCACGCTCGACGAGGGGGGCGGGCGCTCGTTCCAGGAGCGGCGCCAGACTACGCCGGCCTCACTGCACGCGGTGGGGCTGTCCGATGCCACCATGCGGACGTACATGCTGGAGCGCTGCGCCCCGCTCGGCCCGTCTGACCACGGCTACATCCAGCAGACGGTCTTCTCCCGAAACTGGGGCGACCGGCTGCGGGAGCTGCTGAGCGCGGCGGACTGGGCGGAGCGCACCCGCCTGTGCGACGAGGGCTCACCCGCGAACGTGCTGCGGCGCCCCGCCTACTACTGCCTCTACCCGATCACGGTGTTCGTCGCGCGGTCCTGAGCGGCCCGCGCCGCCCGGTACCCGCAGGTGCCTGCGGCCACGCCTAGGCGCCGAGCTCGGTGAGTTGCTTGGTGGTGACGCCGAGGGCGCGGGCGAGCCGGCCGAGCGCGGAGGGCGACAGGTTGGCCTGCTGGCCCGATTCCAGCAACGTGATGTAGCTCAGCGCGAGCTGGGCCCGCTCGGCGAGCTGGGCCTGGGTGAGCCCCTGCCGCTCCCGGAGCTCCCGCACCACTTCGCCGAGCTTCTTTTCGGTGCTCACATGAGATCCGAGGGCTCGACGTCCCGCGCCGCGAGGAGGCGCCGGAGCTGCCGGAGCGCGCCGGCCTCGATCTGGCGCACCCGCTCGCGGGTGAGGCCGAGGCGCTGGCCGATGCGCTCGAGCGTCATGGGTTCCTCGCCGCCGAGCCCGAAGCGCAGCGTGACCACGGTCCGCTCCCGGTCCGGCAGGTCCTGGAGGACCCCAGCGAGATCGGCGCGCGCGCGAAGCACGGCGGCGAGGCCGGCGCCGGGCCGCGGACCCGGATCCTCGACGGTGTCGCTCAAGCTGCCCTTGCCGTCGCCCGAGTTCGGCTTGTCCAGGGACACGGGATGCTGTCGCAGCCCCTCGAGCTGCTCGAGCTCGGCGGCGGGCCGGCCCATCTCGGCCGCCACCTCCTCGGTCGTCGGCGGCCGTCCCAGCTTCTGCGTGAGCGCGTTGCGGTGCCGGTTGTACTGGCCGAGCAGCGCTTCGACGTGCACGGGAAGGCGGATCGTGCGGGCCTGGTTGGCGAGCGCGCGGACGACCGCCTGGCGGATCCACCACGTCGCGTAGGTCGAGAAGCGGGTGCCGCGATCCGCCTGGAACTTGCGGGCGGCGTGCAGCAGCCCCACGTTGCCCTCCTCGATCAGATCGAGGAGCGAAAGGCCGCGGTGGAGATAGCGGCGGGCGATCTTGACGACCAGCCGCAGGTTCGCCTCGACGAGCCGTCGCTCGGCCTCGGCGTCGCCCGCCTGGACGCGCCGAGCCAGCGCCTGCTCCTCTTCCGGGGTCAAGAGCTTGACCCGTGAGATCTCCTGCAGGTAGAGCGCGATCAGCTCGCGACTGCGATCACCCGCCTCCGGCGCCTCGGGGTTCTCGCCGAGCTCGGCCGGATCCTTTTCGAGCAAGGTCTCGAGGGGCTCATCGCCACCCTCGAGCTCGTCGGCGTCTATGTCCGAGCCCATCGAGCGGGTCACTCGTGCTCGTCGAGGTCGGAGCTGGAGGTCGCCACGTCGTCCTCGAACACCGGCGACCGGTCGGAGGGCTCGAGCAGGTGGAGCGGGTTGTAAGCCTTTCCGTCGCGCCGCACCTCGAAGTGCACGTGCGGCCCGGTGGCATGGCCGCTCCGTCCCACGTTGGCGATGACCTGGCCCGCCTCGACCTCATCGCCTATCTCCACCAGGTTCTTCAGGTTATGAGCATAAAGAGTTATGAAACCGTTCATATGCTGGATCTTGACCACCTGCCCATATGCTCGGATCCAGCCCGAGTAGATGACTGTCCCCGGAGCGGCGGCGAAGACGTCGGAGCCGATGTCGGCCATGATGTCGACGCCGGCATGCCAGCCCCGCGACCGCTGGCCGAACGTGGAGATGACGGGCCCCTCGACCGGCCAGACCAGCGGGATCCGCTCCCCCTGGAAGTCGGGCTCGCTCAGCACCAGTGCGGTCAGGATCCGTCGCGGGCCCACGCGCTTCAGGATGGTGCCCTCCGGCACCGGTTCGGTCACCCGCACCTCGCTGGGGACAGCGGGAGGGGTCGCCCGGCACCCCGGTACGACGAGCCGCTGGCCAGTGTGAAGGGCGGCCGGGTCGACCAGGCGATTGGCGTCGACCAGTGACTGGCGCGTGACCCGATAGCGCGCCGCGATCCGGCTGATCGATTCGCCACGTCGGACGCTGTGCGTGCACGTGACCGGCTTCGGAGCGGCGGAGGGCCTGTGCGGGGTGGTGATCTTCGGCGCGCCGGTGTTCCGAGCGCTCTCGCTCGCTCGCCACGGCGGTGGGATGGCGGGCGTCGGATTGGCTGGGGGCTTGCTCTGGGCGTGCGTCAAGGAGGCGGGAGCGACGGCGACCGGGGTGAGGAGGACCGGAACGAGGAGTCCCCACAGGCGGGGACGCCTCACGGATCGAACTCCGCGTACCGGATGGAGAAGGACGTGTAGCGTCCGGTGAGCGGCCGCCAGGTGACGGCGATGTGCTCGACCCACGCCAGCGGAGGGCCCTTTTCCAGGTCGTGCATCAGCTCCTCGATGAGGTCACGCCCGCCTTCCACCCGGACGCGAACCTTGCCGTTCTTCAGGTTCATGACGTAGCCGGCGAGCCCGAGCGAGAGGGCTTTGCGCTGGACGAAGTCGCGGTAGCCGACGCCCTGCACCCGCCCTTCCACGACGATCTCGGCGGCGCTGCGCAGTCCCGTGACGCCCATGCCCACTCCGGCGACGGCTCGAGAAAAAATGGTCGGGGCGACTGGATTTGAACCAGCGACCTCCTGCTCCCGAAGCAGGCGCGCTACCAAGCTGCGCTACGCCCCGTCCGCAACGTTCACACCCAGGGTCTCACGACTCCCAGGCATATTTGCCCACGAGCTTCACGAACACGCACCCGGAGTCCTGAGTGGCGCGCATCGTCCCCTGCACCTTCTCGATCACCTGCAGCACCTGGTTGGTCTCGTCGCCCACCGGTATCACCATGCGCCCGCCCTCGGCCAGCTGCTCGAACAAGGGCGGCGGCACCGCCGGCCCGCCCGCCGCGACCAGGATGCGGTCGAACGGCGCCTCGTCCGGCCATCCCAGCGTCCCGTTGGCCGCCCGCACCCACACGTTTCGGTAGCCGAGCCGCTCCAGCGTCTCGCGGGCCCGCGTGGCCAGCCGCGGCAGCCGCTCGACCGTACACACCCGGGCGGCCAGCTCCGCCAGCACCGCGGCCTGATACCCGCAGCCGGTACCGACTTCCAGCACCTTCTCGCGGCCGGTGAGCCCCAGCAGCTCGGTCATGCGGCCCACGATGAAGGGCTGCGATATCGTCTGCCCCTCGCCGATCGGGAGCGGGTGATCCCCGTACGCCCGATCACGTAGCGCCTCGTCCACGAACAGGTGGCGCGGCAGCCGCCGCATCACCTCGATCACGCGCGCGTCGGTCGCGCCGCGCGCGATTAGCTGCTCCTCCACCATCCGCTCGCGCTCGCGCGCGAATCGCTGCGAGCCCGGTGCCGCGTCCGGGCTGCTCGTCACCGGCCCGGCTTCTTCTTTTTCTTCAGCACCGCGTTCAGGGCGCCTTCCCACTCGGTCATCCGGCCCAGCGCACCGTGGTGCGTCAGGTCCAGGTGCAGCGGCGTCACCGACGCGAAGCCGCCGTGCACCGCCGCGATGTCGGCTCCGGTGTCCTCCGCCCACTCCGGCGGTCCCGCCCCGATCCAGTAGTACGGTCGGCCCCGCGGGTCGACCTCGCGAATCACCTTCTCGCGGTAGACCCGATGCCCGAGCCGCGTCAACCGAATCCCCTTCACCTCGCCGCGCGGCACGTTCACGTTCAGCAGCGTCTTGGCCGGCACCCCCTCGACCAGGAGCCGCATCGCCACCGCCCGCGCGATCGGGCCCGCTCCGTCAAAGCCGTCCGTCTCGGGCTCGGCCTGCGACACCGCCATCGACGGCACCCCCAGTAACGTGCCCTCCATCGCGGCCGACACCGTGCCGGAGTACGTCACGTCGTCGCCCAGGTTCGTGCCGTGGTTGATGCCCGAGGCCACCAGCACCGGCGGCTCCGGCAGCAATCCGAGCACGGCCAGATTCACGCAGTCCGACGGCGTGCCGTTCACCGCGAACTTCCGCTCCGCGATCCGATCCACCCGGAGCGGTCGGTGCAGCGTGAGGGCGTGCCCCACCGCGCTCTGCTCCCGGTCCGGCGCGACCACGTACACCTCGCCGAGCGGCGCCAGAGCCTCCGCGAGCACGGCAAGACCGCGCGCGTGAATCCCGTCATCATTCGTGACAAGAATCACGGGCGCCATAGCGAATGAAATTGGTCGGGGCGACTGGATTTGAACCAGCGACCCCTTGACCCCCAGTCAAGTGCGCTACCGGGCTGCGCCACGCCCCGACCCATCGCGCATTGTACGGGCTCGGTAGGGCAAACTCAAGACGAGCGGCCGGGTCGCGAGGCGGCGAGACGCTGGCGAATGGCCTGCAGGCGTGTTCGCGTGCGCCGGAGGGCCTCCTCCAACGTGGCCCCGCGCAGGCCTAGATCCATCTGATCGAGGCCGCGCGACTCGCTGCGCAGCCGCTTCTTGGCCCCCTCGAGCGTGAGGCGCTCGTCGTAGAGGAGCGACTTGATCCGGAGCACCAGCTCGAGGTCGGCCTTGCGATAGAGCCGCTGGCCGGCCGGGTTCTTCTTCGGACGGAGCAGCTTGAACTCGGACTCCCAGTACCGGAGGACGTATGCGGGGATCTCCGTGATCGTCTCGACTTCGCCGATCCGGTAGTAGAGCTTGTCGGGAACCGTGCTCATTCCCCGCGGGACCTCCGGCCTAGACGTTTATCCGGAGCTTGAGGCCCTTGCTCGGCTTGAACGTCAGCACCTTGCGCGCAGTGATCTCGATGCTGTCGCCCGTCTGGGGATTGCGGCCGCGGCGCGACGCCTTCTGCCGGATCCGGAAGTGGCCGAAGCCGACGATCTTCACGTCCTCCCCCTTTTCGAAGCAGCGGAAGATGATGTCGAACAGCGACTCCACCACCGAAGCCGACTGCCGCTTGGACAGCCCGTGGGCTGCCACCGCGTTGATCAGGTCGTTCTTGGTCAGCGCCGTCACCTCCTCTCGTCGATCTACTTGGCCGGGCCCGACGTCACGAAGCCCGTATGTCCCTTGCCCTGCAGCTCCTCGCGCGCCGCGGCCGCCTTGGCACGGTCCGGATAGCCACCGACCCGCACGACGTGCATCGGCTGGTCACGCGTAACCTGCGTGATCTGCACCCCGAAGCCCTCGGAGCGTAGCGTCTTCGCGAGCCCCTCCGCGTTGCGACTCTCCTTGAACGCGCCCACCTGCACCCAGTAGCTGCCGCTACCCACCGCCGGGGCCTTGGCGGCGCTCTTGCCGGGCGTCACCGCCGCAGTGCGCTCCGGGGCCTTCGCCTTCTCCGGGGCCTTGCTGGGTGTGCTCGCCGTCGGCGTCTCCGGCCGGGCGGGCGCGGGCGTGGGAGCCGGCGCGGTCACGGGCGGAGCCGGTGTCGGCATGGCCGCAGTCGGCGGCGTGGTCGCGGGCGGTGGCGTGCCCACGCCCGGCGACGTCGCGGGCGGCGCCGAGGTGCTCGGCGTCTGGGCCGGCGGTGACGTCGGGGCTGGGGCCGGCGTGCTGGGTGCCGGCACCAGCGGTGGCGACGGCTCACTCGGCTTCGTCGTCGTCACCTTGGGGGGTGGCGTCGGCTCGAACCAGCCGCCGATGAGCGGCACCGCGATCACTGCGATCACCGCGAGGACGAGGAGCACGAGCACCGCGCGGAACCAGCCGGTCGCGAAGATACTCCGCTGGCCCTCGTACTCTTCCTGCTCTTCGTCTTCCAGGAAATCGTCGTGCTCGGGGCGCTCAGGGCTCACGCGCTCAGTCCTCGCTGGTTGCTCGATCGTGAAAGGCTAGGCAATGTTAGCGCCTGTCCCAGGGGCGGTCAAACGAAATCGCTAGGGGTTCTGCCTAGTTAGGGGGTGCCGCCTCATGCGCGACGGCGGGCCCGTCCGGGCCGGCCGGCTCCCCGGCCCACGCTCTTCCGGAAGAGCAGCCGGATCGGTGAGCCCGCGAAGCCGTGGGAATGCCGGAGCGAGTTGATCAGGTATCGCTCGTAGGAGAAATGAATCGCGTCCGGCAGATTCAGGCGGATCGCGAAGGTCGGCGGCGACACCGCGACCTGTTGCGCCGACTGCACGCGCAACGCGACGCCGCGCGAGGACATGGGACGGCGCTCGACCGCCTGGCGAAGCGTCGACAGGAGCTCTCCCGGCTGCAGGCGTTTCAAAGATTCCGCCGCCACCACATCCACCTGGTCGAAGAGATCGCGCAGGCCGAGCCGGGTGACCGCGGACGTGAAGCAGATCGGCGCGTGCTCGAGAAACGGCAGCCGCTCGTAGATCTGGGTGGTGACATCGCCCTTCGTGACCAGGCCCGGCGGCACGAGGTCCCACTTGTTCACCGCCACCACGGTCGCGCGACCGGCATCGTTGGCGTAGCCCGCGATGTGCGCGTCCTGTGCGGTCACGCCTTCGGAGGCGTCCACCACCAGCACCGCCACCTGGCAGCGCTCGAGGCTCTTCAGGGCCATCACCACCGAGAGCTTCTCGAGCGCCTCGGTGACCTTCCCCTTGCGCCGGATGCCCGCGGTATCGATCAGAAGGTACTCGCGATCGCGGAAGGTCAACGGGGTATCCACCGCGTCGCGCGTGGTGCCCGGCTGCTCGTGCACGAGCACCCGCTCGTGGCCGAGCACCGCGTTGATCAACGACGACTTGCCCACGTTGGGGCGCCCGATGATGGCCACGCGCGTGCCGTCGGTCACCGGCTCCGGCGCCACCGCCGGGGCGAGCTCGCGGCACGCCTCGAGCAGCTCGGCCACCCCGCGGCCGTGCTCGGCGGAGACGGTGAGCACCGGCGAGAAGCCGAGGCGATACGCGTCCCCCGTCGGCGTGTCCTGCCCCGCCGCGTCGACCTTGTTGATCGCCAGCAGCACCGGCCGGCCGCTCTTGCGCAGGACGGTCCCGATCTCCTCGTCGAGCCCGGTGACGCCCGCGCGCCCGTCGACGACGAATACGAGAAGGTCGGCCTCGTCGACGGCCTGCAGCACCTGGCGCCGAACTCCCTGCACCAGGTCGGACTCGCTGCTCGGATCGAATCCCCCCGTGTCCACCACGGTGGCCTGCCAGCGCTCGAAGACCGCCGTCCCGTACAGGCGATCGCGGGTGACGCCGGGCACGTCGCGCACGAGGGATCGGCGGCGGCCGATGATGCGGTTGAAGAGAGTGGACTTGCCCACGTTGGGGCGACCCACGATGGCGATGATCGGGCGCAGCACGTGCCGCTTCCTCGGCGAGCCCGGCTACCGCCCGAGGAGGGCGGCGAGGAAGGTGGCGGCGTCGGGCTCGACCGCGGTGACGGGAACCCCGAGGGAGCCGGCGAGATCGGCAGGCGTGAGATCGTCGAGGAAAACGCCGGCGCCGTCGCGCAGCGTCACCGCGGGCACCAGCACCTCGTCGCCGAGCCCGCCCGCCCGGCCCGCGGCCTGCCCGAGCTGGACTTGTATGTCGCGGCCGGTGAGCAGCCCCGCCACCCCGATGCCGCGACCGAAGAACTCGTTGCCGATCGGCGCCAGGTTCACGGCCAGACCGTCCACGCGCAGGCGCTCGAGCAGCGCGCGCATCCGGGGGGCGAACATCTCACCGGTGACCACGGTGACACGCCGCGGCCGGCGGAGAGGTGCGGGCGACCGGGCGAGCGCGCGGGCGAAGCCGTCCTCGAAGCGGCGCACCAGGCCGATCCCGTCCTCCGCCACCGCGAAGCCCTCGTAGGCGCGCGCGGGCGGCAGCGGGATCCCGGACTGCAGATAGAGCTCGTCGGCCGCCCACACGAAGCGGGTGCCGAGCGACTCCTGGAACTCGGACTGCCAGCCCTCGACGGCCTGCACGAGCGCGCGGGCCTCCTCACCCGTCACCGCGCGTAGGTCCGGGAGCCGCTCGCGGTGGCGGGTCAGGCCGACCGGCACCACCGCGGTGGTGGGCACCGCGGGATGCAGACGCGCCAGCTCGTGCACGGTGCGATCGAGGTGCGCGCCGTCGTTCCGGCCCGGACACAGCACGATCTGCGCATGCATCGCGATGCCGGCCTTGGCGAGGCGCTCCATCACCGGCAACAGCTCGCGACGCACGCGCGGCTGGCCGAGCAGGGCGTGGCGCAGGTCGGGGTCGGTGGCGTGCACCGAGACATACAGTGGCGACAGCCGCTGCGCCTCGATGCGATCGAGCTCGGCCTCGTCCAGGTCGGTGAGCGTGATGTAGTTGCCGTGGAGGAACGACAGGCGGAAGTCGTCGTCCTTGACGTACAGGCTCTTGCGCATCCCCCTCGGCAGCTGGTGGATGAAGCAGAACACGCACTTGTTGGCGCAGGTGGCGATCTCGGCCGGGCGCGGCGCCTCGAGCTGCAGCCCGAGGCCGCCGGGGCGTCGGGTCAGGTGAAGCGTGCGCCGCCGGCCCTCGCGCTCCACGCCGAGCCGGAGCTGCTCCTCGCCCGCGTGGAAGTGGAAGTCGATGACGTCGCGCAGCGGCGCTCCGTTGATCGCGAGGATCCGGTCGCCCGCGCGCACGCCGGCGCGGCCCGCGGCCCCCCGCGGCTCCACCGAGGCCACCACCACCCCTTCCGTGCTCATCGTCGTCCGGCGGGGCATGGTCAGACCCGATCGCTCACCGAGTTGTGAGCCTCGAGCTGCTTGAGCCCCATGACGATGTACTGCAGACCGGAGGTCACCGTGAAGCCGGCGGTCACCCACGCCAGGAGCTTGGTCATGTAGGGCGGCACGAGCTGGAAATACACCGAGGCCATGGCCGCGAGCACCGTGGCCATCTGGAACACGGTCGACATCTTGCCGATCCAGCTCGGCGCCGGGTGCACGGTCCCGCCCGCCACGTGGATCACCACCACGCCGATGCTCAGCACCACGTCACGGCTCACCACGACCGCGGTGATCCAGAACGGGATCACCTTGAGCCAGGTGAGCGTCACGAAGCCGCAGGTCAGCAGGAGCTTGTCGGCGAGCGGGTCCAGGAAGGCGCCGAGGCGCGTCTGGCGCCCCTGCACCCGGGCAATGTAGCCGTCGAGCAGGTCGGTCAGGCTGGCGAGGCAGAACACCAGCAGGGCCGCCCCCGCCCGCCGGTAGACGAGCAAGGTCACGAAGACCGGGATCAGCAGGATGCGCAGCGTCGTGAGCCAGTTGGGAAGTCCCATGAGACGGTCCGCGAGGGCCGAGGCTCGATTGTAGCACCGAGCCCCCCGCTAGCCTTGCAGCCGGTACCCCTCGAGCGCGGCCAGCAGGCGTCGCGGCATCTCGACTTCCAGGCGGACTCCCTCCGGCTCGTTGCGTCGCGAGATGACCCGCCCCCGCTCGTAGCAACCGGCCAGCGCCGGCCCGTCGGAATAGGGAATGCGCAGGGTGAGCCGGGCTACTCGGGGCCGGAGCGCCTCGTCGATGCGGCTGCGCAGGGCCTCCATCCCATCGCCGGTCCGGGCCGAGATCGCGACGCCGTCGAAGCGGGCGAGCAGCGCGCGGGCCGCGCCCGGCTCCAGCCGGTCGATCTTGTTCAGCGCCACCACCGTCGGGCGGCCCATCAGCTCGAGCTCGCCCAGCAGCGACTCCACCGCCTGCATCTGGTCGTCGAGCCCCGGATGGCTCGCGTCGACCACATGGACCAGCACGTCGGCCTCGGCCAGCTCCTCGAGCGTGGCCTTGAAGGCGGCGACCAGCTGGTGCGGCAGCTTGCGGATGAAGCCGACCGTGTCGGTCAGCACGAACGAGGCGTGGGTCGGGCTCGTGACCAGCCGCGCCGTCGGGTCCAGCGTGACGAAGAGCGCGTCGGCGGCTACCCGGTCGGCGCCGGTGAGATGGTTGAGCAGCGTGGTCTTTCCCGCGTTGGTGTACCCCACGAGGGCCACCACCGGCACCCCGCTCGCCTTGCGCCGGTCGCGCAGCAGCCGCCGGTGCACGCGTACGCGCTGCAGCTCGCCGCGGATCTTCTGGATCCGGTGCCGGATGATCCGCCGGTCGGACTCGATCTGCATCTCGCCCGGCCCCCGCGTGCCGATACCGCCGCCCGTCCGCTCGAGATGCTTCCACTGCCCCACCAGCCGCGGCAGCAGGTAGGAGAGCTGGGCGAGCTCGACCTGCAGCTTGCCCTCCATGGTGCGAGCTCGCTGGGCGAAGATGTCGAGGATCAGCGCGGTACGGTCGATGACGCGCACCCCGAGCGAGCCCCCGAGATTCCGCTCCTGGATGGGCGAGAGCGGATCGTCGGAGATCATCAGGTCGGCGCCCTGCCGCTTCGACAGCGTCTTGAGCTCCTCCACCTTGCCTTTGCCGAAGTAGAGGCCCGGGGTGGGCGCCCGACGCTCCTGGGTGGCCCGTCCCACCACCAGCGCGCCCGCCGACTCGGCCAGGCGGCCCAGCTCGTCGAGGCTCTCTTCCACGACGACCCGCGGCTGGCTCGGCAGCCGCAAGGCCGCCAGCACCGCCTTCTCGCGTGACCTCACTCGGTCAGTCCCTCCTGGGTGATCTGCTTGAGCACCGTCTCGGCCGTGCCCTCGATGCCGCCGGCCCCATCCACGTCCAGCCAGCGGATCTCGGGATCGCGGGCAAACCAGGTCATCTGTCGCTTGGCGTAGCGGGTGGTGTCGCGGATCATCAGCCGCAGAGCGGCGTCCACGGTCATCCGGCCGCGGGCGGCCAGCGCGAGCGGCCGGTAGCCGATGCCGTCCATCGGCGGTCGCTCCGGGTCGTATCCGGCCTCCAGCAGGCGTGTCACCTCCCCCATCATGCCACGGGCGAGCATCGTGTGCGCCCGCTCGGCGATCACGCGGTTGAGCGCGGCCCGCTCCCGACCGAGGCCGATCATGACGAGCCGCCAGGCCCCGGGCGCCGTCGCCCAGTCCCCGTCGCCGGTATCACCGTGGGCGGCGCCTGGGCGCGCCTGGATCTCGAGGGCCCGCACGATCCGGACGCGGTCGTTGGGATGCAGGCGCCGCGCGGTCTCCGGCGCCACCTCGGCGAGCCGGGCGTGAAGCGCGGGCGTGCCGTGCTCGCTCGCGAAGGCCTCGAGGGCGGCCCTCAGTGCGGGATCGGCGGCGGGCGCGGGCTGGAGGCCCTTGAGCAGGGCCCGCACGTAGAGCCCGGTGCCGCCCACCACGACCGGCAGCCGGCGGCGCGAGTGGATGGCCGCGATGGCCGCGAGCGCGTCGGCCCGGAAGCGCGCGGCGTGGTAGCGCTCGTCGGGTCCCACGACGTCGAGGAGGTGATGCGGCACCGCCGCGCGGTCCGCCGCGGTCGGCTTGCTGGTACCGATGTCCAGGCCGCGGTAGACCTGACGCGAGTCCGCGCTGACCACCTCCATCGCCACCTGGTCGGCGAGCCGCACCGCCACCGCGGTCTTGCCGACCGCGGTCGGCCCCACCAGCACCAGCAGCGGGGGCGCGTTCACCACGTGCGCCCGAGCTCCCGTTTTCTGTCGCGCAACCGCGGTCGCAGAGCCCGGTTCACCACGTGCGCCCGAGCTCCCGTTTTCTGTCGCGCAACCGCGGTCGCAGAGCCCGGTTCACCACGTGCGCCCGAGCTCCCGTTTTATGTCGCGCAAAGACAGCCGACTCACGATGGGTCGGCCGTGAGGGCAGAAGTACGGCGTCTGGGTGTCGGCCAGATCCTCGATGAGCCGTGTCATCTCCTCGCGCTGCAGAGGGGCGTGGGCCTTGATGGCGGCATGGCAGGCCACGAACGAGAGCGCGCGGTGGAGCAGCGACGCCGGCTCGCCCTTGCGCGGGCGGTTGACGTCCTCCACCAGCGCCTCGACGAGCCGCTGCGGCTCCTGGCCGCGCAGCAGCGCGGGCACCGCCCGCAGGACGACCGTCGAGCCGCTCCAGCCTTCGAGGCCGAAGCCGAGTCCCTCGAGCGTAGCCGCCCACTCCTGCACCAGCCCGGCCTGGCCCGCGCCCAGCTCGATCGGCTGCGGGAACAGCAGCTCCTGAGAGGCCAGCGGGCCCGCGTCGAGATCGCGCAGCAGCCGCTCGAACAGCACACGCTCGTGGGCGACGTGCTGATCGACGAAGAAGACCTCGTCGTCGCTGGCCGAGACGATGAAGGTGTCCTGAAGCTGGCCGATGACCTGGCCGAAGCTGGCAGCGCCGAACGGAGCCGCGGCTTCGTGAAAGAGCAGAGTTTGGCCGGCAGGAGCAGGAGTGTCTGCGGCCTGGGGGAGTGCGGGGGCCATTTCTGGGCCCCCGCTTTCAATAGAGATGCTTCCGGTGGTATCGGCTGGCGCGTTTATTGGATCCCCACCCCTCAGTCCCCGCTGCGGCTGGACGACCTGGGTTTGGCGGAGGGCGTCGTGGACGGAGCGGTAGACGATCTCCTGGATCTGGCGCGGGGATCGGAAGCGGACCCAGGCCTTGGTCGGGTGGACGTTGACGTCGACTTCCTGTGGCGGCAGCTCGAGGTGGAGCACGGCCACCGGGAACTGGTCGCGGGAGAGCAGCGGCCGGTAGGCCTCGATCAGCGTCTGGGTGAGCTGGGTGTCGCGCACCGGCCGGCCGTTGACGATCAGCACGATCTCGTCGCGGTTGCCGCGAGCGATCTGGGGAGGCGCGATGAGCCCCGAGACCGCGAGCGGGCCGTCCTTGCGCTCGACGTCGAGCAGCCGCCCCGCGCGCTCGAAGCCCCAGAGGGTGCCGATCCGATCGCGCAGGGTCCGCGCGCGCGGCGCTCCCAGCGCGGGCCGGCCGTTGTGGGTGACGCGGAAATGGACCTCGAGATGCGCGAGCGCGGTCGCCTCCAGCAGGCGCAATGCCGCCGCCATCTCGCTCTGGGCGCTCTTGAGGAATTTGAGGCGGGCCGGCGTATTGAAGAACAGATCCTGCGCTTCCACGGTGGTACCCGCGGGCGCCGCGACCAGCAGCTTCTCGGCCACCATCCCGCCTTCCCCGCGCACGAGGGTGCCGGCTTCGGAGCCGCGCGGGCACGAGAGGACCGAGAAGCGGGTGACCGCGCAGATGGCGGGCAGCGCCTCGCCCCGGAAGCCGAGCGTCACGATCGCGTCCAGGTCGGCGTCGGTGGCGAGCTTGGAGGTCGCGTGGCGCAGGAGGGCCAGGTCCACTTCTGCGGCGGACATGCCCACGCCGTCGTCGGTCACCCGGATCAGCGCGCGGCCCGCGTCCTTCAGGTCGACCGTCACCTGCGTGCTGAGCGCGTCGAGCGAGTTCTCGACCAGTTCCTTCACCACGGAGGCGGGCCGCTCCACCACCTCGCCGGCCGCGATCTTGTTGACGAGGTGGTCGGGCAGCCGCCGGATCCTCGAGGTGGTCACGCGCGGGCCTTGAGCCGCTGCTGCCACTCGGCGAGAAGGTTCAGAGCCTGCAGCGGGGTCATCGCCTCCAGATCGAGGGCGGCCATCTCCAGCAGGAGCGGATCGTGGGTCGCGGGAAAGAGCCCGAGCTGGGCGGGACCCTCCGGGCTCGGCGTCGGGGCCATCGCCGACTGCAGGCCGCTGCGCTCGCGCTCGAGCTCGCCCAGGATCGCCTTCGCGCGCGCAATCACCACGGGGGGCAGGCCGGCCAGCCGTGCGACCTGGATGCCGTAGGAGCGATCGGTGCCGCCCGGTCGCACCTTGTGCAGGAAGATGATCTCGTCGTTCCACTCCCGGACCGCCACGTGGAAATTGTGCACCCGCGGCAGGCGCTCCGCCAGCGCGGTGAGCTCGTGATAGTGCGTCGCGAAGAGCACCTTGGCGCCGTGCCCCCGCTCGTGCAGCTCCTCGGTCACCGCCCACGCGATCGCGAGGCCGTCGAACGTGGACGTGCCCCGGCCGACCTCGTCCAGGAGGATCAGGCTCCGCGCGGTGGCATGGTGGAGGATGCTGGCCGTCTCCACCATCTCCACCAGGAACGTGCTCTGCCCTCGCGCGAGATTGTCCTGGGCCCCCACCCGGGTCAGGATGCGGTCGACGAGGCCGATGCGCGCCGAGCGGGCCGGCACGAAGCTGCCCATCTGGGCCATGAGGGTCAGCAGCGCGACCTGCCGCATGAACACGCTCTTGCCGCTCATGTTGGGCCCGGTGAGGATCATGATCTGGCACACGGCCGGATCGAGGGCCACGTCGTTCGGCGTGAAGGGCGAGCCCGCCGCGTCCAGGACTGGATGTCGGCCGTCCACGATCTCGAGGGCGAAGCCGCCCTCCAGCTCGGGCCGCACGTAACCGCGCTCGTGCCCCACCGCCGCCAGCGAGGCGATCGCGTCGAGAGTCCCCACCGCACGAGCCGTGCGCAGCAGGGGCGCGGCCTGGGCGGCGACCTCGGCGCGCACTCGGCCGAACAGCTCGAGCTCGAGCCGGACGATGCGCTCCTCCGCGCCGAGGACGCGGCTCTCGTACTCCTTGAGCTCGGTCGTCACGTAGCGCTCCGCCCCCACGAGCGTCTGCCGGCGCAGGTAGTCTGCCGGAACCTTGGCGCCGTGCGCGTTGCTCACCTCGATCGCATAGCCAAACACTCGGTTGAAGCGGACCTTCAGCGACGCGATGCCGGTCCGCTCCCGCTCCCGCTGCTCGAGCGAGGCGATCCACTCCTTTCCCTGCCGGGCCTCCTGCTTGAGCTCACGCAGCTCGGCGTTCCAGTCCTCCCGGATCAGGCCGCCCTCGCGCAGGGTGAGCGGCGGCTCGTCCTCCAGCGCCTCTTCGAGTAGCTTCTGAAGGTCGGGGAGCGGGGTGATCTCCTCGGCGAGCGTCGTCAGGAGCGGTGCCTCGAGCGCGCCCAGCTCCGCGGCGAGACCGGGCAGCCGGCCCAGGAAGCCGCGCAGCGCGATGAGGTCGCGCGCGTGGGCCACCCCGAGGGCGGCCCGACTCGTGAGCCGCTCGAGATCGCCCACGCCCTCGAGCCGTTGCCGCAGGCCGGCCCGGACGGCGGGGCCGTCCACCAGCGTGGCCACCGCCTCCTGGCGCCGTCCGAGGGCGTCCCGGTCCAGGAGCGGCCGCAGCATCCACTGGCGGAGCAGGCGGGCGCCCATCGGGGTGGTGGTCGCATCGAGAGTGGCGAAGAGCGAGCCGCGGCTCGTCCGCTCCTGGGCCGTCTCGAACAGCTCGAGAGTGGCCACCGCGGTGGCGTCGAGCAGCATCGCCTCGCCGGTCACCAGGCGCTGGACGCGGGTGAGATGGGCCAGCGACTCGCCCTGCGTCTCGCGGAGGTAGGCGAGCGCGGCGCCGGCCGCCTGCAGCCCGGCGGTGAGCGCGCTCACGCCGAGAGCGTCGAGGCTCGCCCCGCGGAAGTGGGACTCGAGCAGCTCGCGGGCCGCCCGGGTCCCGAAGGCGCCGCCGTCCACGCGCGTCACCGGCACACCCGCGGGCGCCCAGCGGGCGACCCACGTCGGCTCGGCGCTATGGGCGAGCAAGATCTCGGCGGGCCGGCGCAGAAGGGCGGCTTCCAGCAGGGCATCCCCCGCCCCGGGCTCCTCGCCCACCCAGAAGTCGCCGGTGGAGACGTCGACCAGCGCGACGCCCGCCGCGGAGGCGGTCGCGTGCGCGGCGAGCAGGAAGTTGTTGCGGGCGCCGTCGAGGAACTGGGTGTCGGTGATGGTGCCGGGAGTGATCACCCGCACGACGTCCCGGCGGACGATCTTGCGGGCCTTGGACGGCTCCTCCATCTGCTCGCACACCGCGACCTTCTGGCCGGCGCGGATCAAGCGGGCGATGTAGCCGTCGGCGGCGTGGTGCGGGATGCCCGCCATCGGGATCGCGCCCTCACCCTTCTGCCGCGAGGTCAGCGTGAGCTGCAGCAGGCGGGAGGCGGTGTGGGCGTCGTCGAAAAACAGCTCGTAGAAGTCACCGAGACGGAACAGCAGGAGGTAGTCCGGGAAGCGCCGCTTCAACTCCCCGTACTGCCGCATCATCGGCGTCAGCTCGGCCGGCGCGGTTTCCCTCACGAGCGCAGCGCGGCGGCCAGCCGATCGTAGGTCGTTTCGAGGGATTCGGGCAGCACCCGCGTCTCGCCGATGACGGGCATGAAGTTGGTGTCGCCGTTCCACCGCGGCACGAGATGGACGTGCAGGTGGCCGAGCACGCCCGCCCCCGCCACCCGTCCCTGGTTCAGCCCCACGTTGAAGCCGTCGGGACGGTAGGCCGCCTCGAGCGCGCGCGTGCCCGCCTGGATCAGGGTCATGGCCTCGCCCAGCTCCCCGGCGGTGGCCGCCTCGATCGAGCCGACGTGGCGGGTGATGACGGCCATGAGATGGCCAGCGGCGTACGGGAAGGCGTTCAGGATCAGGAAGGCGAGCTCACCCCGATGAAGGATGAGGGCTCGGCGGTCGTCACCGGCCGTGAGCGCGGAGCAGAAGACGCACGCGGCCTCTGGGCCCCCGGCGGTAGACACATAGGACATCCGCCAGGGCGCCCAGAGCCGCTCCACTCGACTAGGTGTTGACGAGCTCGCGGAGGCGCTTGCCGACCTTGAAGAAGGGAACCCGCTTCTCGGGCACGCTCACGCTGTCGCCGGTCTTCGGGTTGCGGCCCTTGCGGGAATTGCGGTGGCGGATACGGAAGCTGCCGAAGCCCCGCAGCTCGACCTTGTCCCCCTTGCCCAGCGCGTCCGTGATGTTGTCGAACACGGTGTTGACGATGAGCTCGGTTTCCTTCTTGGTCAGGCTCGCGACCTTGGCGACTTCCTCGATCAGTTCCGCTTTCGTCATGGCGACTCCCTTCAGAGGGCCAACACTGCTCCCGGGCCGTCCTGCTTGCCGGCGGCCCGCCCCGATTCACCTCGCGACGGTATCACGGCAAGTGAAAGTTTGTCAAGCAACCTGGGTAGTTAGCGGGCACTTTCGGTCAGGGCATCAGGTACAGCGGGGTCCGCAGGGTCTCCAGCGCCGGCAGCATGCGCGAGACTTGCCCGAGACCCCACTCGTTCCGCAGGAGATCGAGCAGCGAGAAGCGGCGGCGCGGGTAGATGACCTTCGGCTTGGGCGGCAGGCCCGCCATCTTGGCCGCGCCCTCGATCGCGTCCTCGAGTCCGCCCAGATCGTCGACCATCTTGAGGCCTTGCGCCTGGCGGCCGGAGTAGATCCGTCCTTCCGCGAAGCCGCGCACGTCCTTGGTGTCGAGTCCGCGCCCGTCGGCGACCGCGGTGATGAACTGGTCGTACACGTCGTCGAGCAGCGCCTGCAGGATGCGCCGCTCTTCCGGCGTCATCGCGCGCGCGAAGTTGCCGACGTCCTTGTACGCCCCGGCCTTGACCACCACGTACTCGACGCCGACCTTCTTGAGAAGGCCCTCGACGTTGGCGAGTTGCATGACCACGCCGATGGAGCCGGTGAGCGTGCCGGGGTTCGCGTAGATGCGGTCCGCCGCGACCGCGACGTAGTAGCCGCCGGATGCGGCCACCGAGCCCAGCGAGGCTACCACCGGCTTCTTGGCCTCGCGCAGGCGGAGCACCGCGGTGGCGATCTCCTGGGTGGGAGCGACGACGCCGCCGGGGCTGTTGATGCGCAGGACGACCGCGCGCACCGCCGGGTCGTCGCGGTACTCCCTCAGGGTGCGGACGACACCGTCGGTGTCGAGCCCCCGCTCGCCGCCGACTCCGATGACCCCCTCGACCTCCACGACGGCGATCTTGGCGCCTCCGGGGAGACCGTCGTCGGCCACCGCCAGCAGCAGCCAGATCGTGACCGCGAAGAAGGCGAGGACCCCCACCCCGGCGCCGAGGGCGATGAGGGCGACCCGGCCGCGTGACGCCACCCGCGACTACTCCTCGTCGTCGTAGTCGTCACCGCCGCGACGCTTGCGGCCCTTGTGACGACCCCGGCCCTCCGTCTGCACCGGCTCCTCGATCACCGCGGCCAGCTCCTTGAGCGAGAGCCCGATCCGGCGTTCGTTGGGATCCACCCGGATCACCATCAGGGTCAGCTCGTCGCCGACGTTCAGGATGTCGGCCGGCGTGGCGATCGGGCGGTTCGACATCTGCGAGATGTGCAGCAGGCCGTCCACGCCGGGCTCCAGCTCCACGAAGGCACCGAAGTCGGTGAGGCGCACGACCTTGCCGGTGACCCGCGAGCCCATCGGGTAGCGTGAGGCCACGCTGTCCCACGGATCGGGCTGGATCTGCTTGAGCCCGAGCGAGATGCGCTTGTTGTCGCGGTCCACGTTGAGGATCTGGGTCTCGATCGGCTGCCCCTTCTTGAGTACCTCGGAGGGATGTCCGATGTTGCGCGTCCACGACATGTCCGAGATGTGCAGCAGCCCGTCCACGCCGGGCTCCAGCTCCACGAAGGCGCCGAAGTCGGTCAGGTTGCGCACCTTGCCCTGCACGCGCATGCCGGGCTGGTAGCGCTCCTGGATGGTGGCCCACGGATCGCTCTCGACCTGCTTCATGCCGAGCGAGATGCGCTTGGTGGCCTTGTTGACCTCGAGCACCATGACCTCGACCGGGTCGCCCACGTTGACCAGCTTCGAGGGGTGCCGCACCCGACGCGTCCACGACATCTCGGAGACGTGCACCAGGCCCTCGACGCCCGGCTCGAGCTCCACGAACGCGCCGTAGTTGGTGAGGCTCACGATACGGCCATCGACCTTGGCCCCGACCGGGTAGCGCTCGTCGACGTTGGCCCAGGGGTCGTTCGACTTCTGCTTGTAGCCGAGGGACACCCGCCCGGTCTCGCGGTCGAAGTGCAGCACCACGACCTCGACCTGATCGCCGATCTGGAAGATCTCCGAGGGATGCCCCACCCGGCCCCACGACATGTCGGTCACGTGCAGGAGGCCATCGATGCCGCCCAGATCGATGAACGCGCCGTAGTCGGTGAGGTTCTTCACGGTGCCGGTGAGCACCATGCCCTCGGCGAGCACGGACAGCGTGTGCTTCTTCTTCTCCTCGCGCTCCTCCTCCAGCACCGCGCGCCGCGAGAGCACCACGTTGCCGCGCCGCCGGTTGAGCTTGATGACCTTGGCCCGGATGGACTGGCCCACCATCGCGCCAAGGTTCTTGACCGGCCGCAGGTCTACCTGGGAGCCGGGCAGGAAGGCCCGTACCCCCACGTCCACCGCCAGACCGCCCTTGACCACCTCCGCGACCCGGCCTTCGACCGGGGTGCCGGAGTCGTGGGCCTTGGAGATCTGGTCCCAGACCTTGATCTTGTCCGCCTTGTCCTTCGAGAGGACGATCAGCCCTTCGTTGTCCTCCTTGGACTCGAGGTAGACCTCGATCTCCTCGCCGACCTTGGGCAGGACGCCCGCGTGCCGGAACTCCTCGATGGCGATCGTGCCTTCGCTCTTGTAGCCGATGTCGACGAGGACTTCGCTGTCGCGGACCTCTACGACTCGGCCGCGGACGACCTCGCCTTCCTCGACGTCGCTGACGCCGCGGTTGAACCAGTACTCCATGCTCTCCTCGGAGGCATCGCCCACCTCCTTCGCTGTGCCTACGAGGGTCTTCGACTTCCGGTTATCGCTGTCCATGACTCCACCTCTCCTTGGATCTATATTGTCGGCCGCGCCGTCTTGCCGCGGTCGGCATCCCCGCCGTTACCTCAGGACTGCACCTGCACCTGCTGGTCCCGGAGCTGCGCGATCGCGCGCATCATCTCCTGGGCCGCTTCACGATACGCCTCCTTGCGGCCGTCGTCACCCGCTCTCTTGCCCTCAGCCTTGTCCTCAGCCTTGAAGGTGAGGAGCGGGCCGAAGGTCACCCGTACCTTCGTGGGCCTGGGCAGGGCCCGGCCTCGGGGCAACGCCGCCCCGCTCCCCGACACGTACACCGGCACCACGGGCGCCCCGCTCAGCACCGCGAGCATCCCGACGCCCGGCTTGCCCTCGCGCAGTGCCCCGCCCTCCTCGCCCCGCGTGCCCTCCGGGAACACGAGGATCGCCTGGCCTTCCTGGAGGACGGATAGCGCCGCCTTCAGCGCCCGCATGTCGGAGCCGTCCCGCCGCACCGGCCGGGCGTTCAGGCTGCGGATCAGCCGGCCGAAGAGGGGGATGCGGAACAGCTCCTCCTTGGCCATGAACACGAGCGGCCGGGGGGCCGCGCCGCCGATCAGCGGCGGATCGAGGACGCTCACGTGGTTGGAGACCAGCAGCACGGGACCGGTGGCCGGGACCAGGCCCGGGTTCACCACCTCGAGCCGGAACAGGAGGCGCATCAGCGCCACCGCGATCGGCTTCAGGACCGCGTACAGCATCTCGCCTGCTCGACCACTCGCAGGAGCGTATCCACGACTTCCGTGATGCCCAATCCGGTGGTGTCAACCACCACCGCGCCTTCCGGCTTCACCAGGGGCGCCAGCGGACGCTCCATGTCCTGCCGGTCGCGCCGTGCCACATCCTCCCGCACCGCCTCGAGATCTCCGGCGCCCAGCCCCCGCGCCACGAGCTCGTCCCGCCTCCGGCGGGCGCGGGTGTCGAGGTCGGCGTCGAGGTAGAACTTCACCTCGGCCTCCGGCCACACCACGCTGCCGGTGTCGCGGCCCTCGAGCACCGCGCCGCCGGCGGCGGCGAGTCCCCGCTGGGCGGGCGTCATCTTATCTCTCACCGAGGCCAGCATCGTCAACCGCGACGTGAGCTGGCTGATCGCGGGCGTACGGATGTCGGCGCTGACGTCCCGCCCGTTGACGAGGACCCGCCCGCCCTCGAGACGCACCGTGGTGGCCTCCAGGACCCGGCGGAGCGCGGCACCGTCCTCGATCGGCACGCCCGACTCCCGGACCGCCCAGGCGAGCCCGCGGTACAGCGCGCCGGTGTCCACCAGCGTGAAGCCGAGGCGCTTCGCGAGTGCGGCGGCGACCACCGACTTGCCGGCTCCGGCCGGGCCGTCGATGGTGATCACGATGTTGCGAGCGCACGGGAGCTTCACGGCCGGCACCATCTCAAACGGCTCGCTCCCTCGTGCGGCGGATGCGGTCGAGGGCGCGCTCGACCGCGGCTGCATCGCCGGCGTCGATCAGCCGTTCCAGCTCATCGAGCGCGGCCCGGAAGGCGGTGAGCGCCTCCGCGAGCCCGGCGCGGTTCTCCTGGAAGATCTCCCGCCACATCTGCGGGTCGGAGGCGGCGATCCGGGTGGTGTCCTTGAACCCGCGCCCCGCGATCTCGAAGAAGCGCGGATCCATGCGGACCACCGCGTCCACGAGGGCGTCGGCCACCAGGTGCGGCAGGTGGCTGATGGCGGCGGTCGCACGGTCGTGCGTTCGCGGATCCAGCGTGACGATCCGCCCCCCCAGCGCTTCCCAGAAGGCCCCCACCCGCTTGACCGCGTGCGAGTCGGTGCGCTCGGTCGGGGTCATGATCACGGTGGCGCCCCGGAAGAGGTCCGGCCGAGAGACGCCGTAGCCGCTCTGCTCGGAGCCGGCCATCGGGTGGCTGCCCACGAAGGCGAGCGGCCGCGTCTGGCCGAGGCCCTCCGCCGCGTCCACGATGATGCCCTTGGTGCTGCCCACGTCGGTCAGCACCGCGTCCGCGGGCAGGGCGTGCCACACCACCGGGAGCAGCGCGGTGAGCGTGGCGACTGGGGTAGCGAGCAGGCAGAAGTCGGCGCCGGCCACGCCTTCCTCGAGTCGGGTGCTGACCCGGTCCACCACGCCGTCGCGCAGGGCCGGCTCGAGGCGCGCCCGATCCCGACCCACCGCAACGATCTCGTCGGCTAGGCCGTCCGCCCGGGCCGCCTTCGCGACCGACCCGCCCAGGAGCCCGAGCCCGACGAGACTGAGGCGTCGAATCACGCGCTCTTGGCCCCCGCGAGGACTTTCTTGAGCGCCTTCACGAACCGACGGTTCTCCTCCGGCGTGCCCACCGTCACGCGGAGGGCGCTCTCCATCCCGAAGCTCGTCATCGGCCGCACGATCACGCCTTCCTTCAAGAGCCAGTGGAAGACGTCACTCGCGCTCCGCCCCACGTCGACCAGAATGAAGTTGGCGCGCGAGGGCGCGTACCGGAGCCCCATCGCGGTGAACTCCTGCGTCAGGTACACACGACCGGCCTCGATCATCCGCAGGCACTCGGTCACGTGCGCGTCGTCCTCGAGCGCGGCGAGCGCGGCGGCCTGGGCCACCGAGTTGACGTTGAAGGGCTGACGGATCCGGTTCAGCAGCGAGATGCAGTCGGGATCGGCCGCCGCGTAGCCCACCCGCAGGCCGGCGAGGCTCGCCGCCTTGGAGAAGGTGCGCAGCGCAGCCACCCGGCGGCCCTGCTTCAGGTAGGCGAGCGAGTCGGGGAAGTCGGGCCCCTGGGCGAACTCCACGTAAGCCTCGTCGAAGACGACGATGACCTTGTCGGGCACCCGCGCCATGAAGCGTTCGACCTCGTCGGCGGTCACGATGGTGGCGGTCGGATTGTTCGGGTTCGCGATGAACACCATCTTGGTCATCGGGGTGATCGCGCGGGCCATCGCCTCCAGGTCGAGGCGCTGGTCCTTCAGGGTCACCACCACGCGGATGCCGCCGACCGCCTGCACGATCATTGGGTAGACCACGAAGGACGGGTGCGGGATGACCGCCTCCTCGCCCGGCCGCAGGAAGGCGCGCACCATCAGCTCGATGAGATCGTTGGATCCGTTGCCGAGGATCATGTGGTCAGAGGTGAGCCCGTGGCGTCGCGCGATGGCCTGGCGGAGGTAGTAGCCGCTCCCGTCCGGATAGCGGTTGATGTGGGCGAGCGCCGCCTCCATGGCCTTCATGACCCGGTCCGACGGGGCCAGCGGGTTCTCGTTGGAGGCGAGCTTGATGACGTCGCGGATGCCGAGCTCGCGCTCGAGCTCCTCGATGGGCTTGCCGGGCTCGTAGGGCGCGATGCCCAGGATGTGATCGTTGGCGAGGGACTCCCAGGACATGCTCATTCCGATCTCCTCACGCGGCGGGATAGGAGCCGAGGATCTTCAAGAACTGACAGCGCTCCCGCACCTCGGCCAGCACGCTCCGCACGTTCTCGGTGTCGCAATGCCCCTCGAAGTCCACGAAGTTGACGTACTCCCAGGGGCGACGTTTTGTGGGTCGGGACTCGATCTTGGTCAAGTTGAGCCGCCGCGCCGCGAACGGCTGCAGGATGCTGTAGAGCACGCCGGGCTCGTTCTTCATCGAGAAGAGGATCGACGTCTTGTCGCGGCCCGTCGGGGCCACCGGTCGGCGTCCGATGATCAGGAAGCGCGTGGAGTTCGCCGGGTTGTCCTCGATGCGGCCTCTCAGGATGGGCACCCCGTGCACCTGCGCGGCCATGTCGGAGGCGATGGCGGCCACGGTGGCGTCGTCCCGCGCGCGCTCCACCGCCGCCGACGTGGAGGGCGTCTCCTCGGTCACCGCCTCCGGGAGGTGCGCGGCCAGCCAGGCGCGGCACTGGGCCAGGCCCTGCGGATGGGAGCACACCACCTTCACCTCGCCCAGCTCGCCGGCCCGCGAGATGAGGTGCTGCGAGATGTCGAGCGTCAACTCGCCGGTGATCGTCACGTCGGAGTCGATGAGCCGGTCGAGGGTTACGCTCACCGCCCCGTCCGTGGAGTTCTCCACCGGCACCACGCCGAACTCGGCCCGGCCCCGCTCCACCTCGTCGAAGATCTCCGCGATCGTGCGCACCGGCCGGAGCTGCGCGGAGGAGCCGAAGCGCCGGGTCGCCGCCTGATGGGTGAAGGTGCCCGGCGGGCCCAGGTAGGCCACCGGCAGCGGGTGCTCCAGCGCGAGCGACGCCGAGAGGATCTCGCGCCAGATCGCACGGATCGCGTCACCCGCGAGCGGTCCTTCGGTCAGCCCGACCAGACGATCGAGGACCTGAGCCTCACGCTCGGGGATGAAGTACGGAAGACCCTGCTGCCTCTTGAGCTCGCCGATCCGGAGGGCGGCGGTACCGCGCTGGTTGAGGAGTTTGAGGATCTCTTCGTCGAGGCTGTTGATCCTGGATCGCCAATCGTCCAGGTTCATCGGGGGCTCCTGAAGCACATCGGTCGCTTAACCCTGGGCAGTATAGGAGAAAGCTACCCCCCACGCAAGTTGTCAAGCGCGATCCGCTCCGCCCTCGTCAACGTGCGGTGGGCGCCCGGGGCGAGATCGCCGAGCCGTAGCGGTCCGAACTGCACCCGCTTGAGCCGCCGCACCGGGTGACCGAGGGCCTTGCAGTACCGCTTCACCTCGCGATACCGCCCTTCCGCGAACGTGATGCTCAGCCAGGTGGTGCCGCGCCCCGCGGAGAGGCGCGTCACTCGCTTGGGCACGGCGGGACCGTCGTCGAGAGAGACGCCGCGCCGCCATCGCTCCAGATCGGTCTTGGCCACGCGGCCCTCGACCTCCGCCTCGTACACGCGCGGGATCTCGTAGCGCGGGTGCAGGAGACGATTGGCCAGCTCACCGTCGTTGGTGAGGAGCAGGAGCCCCTCGGTGTCGAAGTCGAGGCGGCCGACCGGATAGAGCGCGCGCGCGGGCGGGGGCAGCAGATCCAGAACCACCGGCCGGCCGGCGGGATCGCGGCGGGTCGTGACGTAACCGCGCGGCTTGTTCAGCACCAGATGCTGCAGAGTGGCGCGGGCGGGCAGCGCCCGCCCGTCCACCGTGATGCGATCGTGCTCGGGATCTGCCTGTGCGCCCGGCTCGAGCCGGACGGTGCCGTTGACGGTGACGCGTCCCTCCGCGAGCAGCCCTTCAGCTGCTCGCCGTGACGCGATCCCCGCTTGAGCCAGGATCTTGCTCAGACGAATCGGCGGCAGCGGCGGTCTCTCCTTGTTCGGCGCCCGGCTCGGTGGTGGGGTGCTCGGCATCCGGATCCGGCAGCTGGGCGGCGGCGGTCTCGGCGAGCTCGGGCACGATCAGTTCGCCCTCCACCTTCGGCAGGTCGCCGAGGTCGCGCAGCCCGAAGGCCACCAGGAACTCGCGCGTGGTCTCGTAGAGGAACGGGCGCCCGGGCGAGTCCTTGCGCCCCGCGATCCGGATCATGCGCCGCTCGAGCAGGCTGTCGAGCACCGCCTCCGAGTTGACGCCGCGGATCGCGTCGACCTCGGGGCGCGACACCGGCTGGCGGTATCCGATGATCGCGAGCGTCTCGAGCGAGGGGCGCGAGAGACGCGAGCGCGTGCGGGTGCGCGCGAGCTTGACCAGCCACGGGGCGACCTCGGGCCGGGTCACCAGGCGGAAGCCGCCCCCCACCTCCACCACCTGCAGCACTCGGCCCTCCGCCTCGAGCCGGGCCCGCAGCTCCTCCACGAGCTCGCGGGCGACCGCCGCCGACTCCAGGTCGAGCACTTCCTGGATCCGCTCGACCTCCACCGGGGTGTCCGAGGCGAACAGCAGCGCTTCCACCACGTGGATCGGCTCAGGCATTCGGTGATTCTCCCGGTTCGGTTCGTGGTTCGTCGGACGGGGTCTCGCTCGACGAGACGGGCTCGCGCACGCTCACCGCGTGACGCTCGATGACGATCTCGCCGAACAGCTCGGCCTGCCGCGCGCGCGCCTGGCCGAGGCGCACCAGCTCGAGCAGGGCGAGCAGGGTCACCACCCACTCCGCCCGGAGGCGCTCGGCGCCCGCCACCGAGGAGAAGAGCAGCGACCAGGTGCTGCGCAGCAGGTCCATGATCTCGCTCATGCGCTCGAGGACCGAGAGGGGGTTCGGCTCGACCTGTCGGGGCACTCGGCGCTTCTGGTCCTCGATGAGACGCTGCATCGCCCGCTGCAGCAGATGCACCGAGAGGTCCTCGAGCGGGATGTCCTCCGGCGGGGGCAGCTCGGCGGTGGTTCGTCCGAAGATGAGGGTCTGTTCCGACTCGCGCTCGGCGAGCCAGGTGCCCAGGGCCTTCACCCGGGCGTACTCGCGCAGGCGCTCCTCGAGCTCGCGCTTGAGCAGCTCTCCTTCCTCGTCCAGCGCCTCCTCCGCGTCGTCGGGATTCGCGGGCAGCAGCAGCTTGGACTTCAGGTAGATCAGGGTCGCAGCCATCACCATGAACGAGCCGGCGGTCTCGAGATCCTGGAAGCGTACCGCCTCGAGATGGCTCAGGTATTGATCGGTGATGGCGCGCAGCGAGAGCCGCGAGAGATCCATCTCGTTGGTGCGACAGAGATGGAGCAGCAGATCCAGCGGCCCCACGAAGGACTCGACGCGAACCGTCAGTCCGGAGTCCTGGACGGCCGCTTGGGTGGCCGTTTCTTGGCCGCTCATCTATTCAATGCGGGGGCCCAGAAATGGCCCCCGCACTCCCGCAGTCCGCGGACACTCGTCATGGCTCGAGCCTTATGGCGTCGCGGACTTGCTTCATGGTGTCGACCGCGTGGACCCGGGCGCGCTTGGACCCTTCGTGTAGGATCTCGACGATCTCGGCCGGCTTGTCGACGAAGCGCTGGCGTCGCTCGCGGATCTCGGCGAGCGGCGGCAGCATGTGCTCGAGCAGCACGGCTTTGCAGTCGAGGCAGCCGATGGCGGCGGTCCGGCACCCGCGGGCGCAGTCCTCGCGCGCGGACTCCGGCGTGAAGATCCGGTGCAGGTCGAAGACCGGACAGATGTCGGGATTGCCGGGGTCCGAGCGGCGCTTGCGGGCCGGATCGGTGACCATCGGCTTGATCTTCGCCGCGATCTCCTCCGAGGTGTCGGACAGGTAGATGGCGTTGCCGTAGGACTTCGACATCTTCCGCCCGTCCGTCCCCGGCACCTTCGGGATCTGGGTGAGCCGGGCCTGCGGCTCCGGGAAGACTGGCTTCCAGGTGTTGTTGAATCGGCGCGCGACCTCGCGCGTCAGCTCGATGTGCGGCACCTGGTCGGCGCCGACCGGCACCCACTGCGCCTTGTACATGAGGATGTCGGCCGACTGCAGGAGTGGATAGCCGAGCAGGCCGTAGGATGGCGACTCGAGCCCGAGCTGCTCCACCATCTCCTTGTAGGTCGGCACCCGCTCGAGCCACCCCACCGGGGTAGCCATCGAGAAGAGCAGGTGCAGCTCGGCGTGCTCCGGCACCAGCGACTGGATGAAGAGCGTCGACCGGTCGGGATCGAGCCCGGCCCCCAGCCAGTCGGCGCCCATCTCGATGGTGTCGCCCGGGATCTCGGCGGTCCCCCCCGGGTTCGTGGTGAGCACGTGCCAGTTGGCCACGAAGTAGAAGCACTCGAACTGGTCCTGGAGCTTGACCCAATTCTCGAGCGCCCCCAGGTAGTTGCCGAGATGGAGCTGGCCGGTCGGCCGCATTCCCGAC
This sequence comes from Nitrosotalea sp., assembly GCA_035519555.1. GTDB lineage: Bacteria > Methylomirabilota > Methylomirabilia > Rokubacteriales > CSP1-6 > CAMLFJ01. The sequence goes on from DATIWG010000039.1 coordinate 60,742, forward strand.
AGCACGCGGTCGCGCGATCCCGTCATGACTTCTGGTCACTCCCTCTGGACTTCCGTCCCCGCTGGGTCTCCCACACCTTCGCCATCCGGAGGAAGACGTACTCGGCGTAGAGGACGGCGAGCACGAACCCCCGCCAGCCGTCCAGGAAGCCTCCGTGAACAATGTACATGGAAAAGAAGCGGCCCAGGGGACGAGTCACCAGGCTCAGGGGCCCGGCCTCCTTCCCCCGCCGGATCCAGTCCTGGGCCGACAGAGTCGAGTAGCGATTGGAGCGCCGCACGAAGTCCTCGAGATCCCGGTAGGAATGGTGCAGCAGGGGCTCCTGGATCGTCTCCACCTGCCCCGAGACCGTCACCGATTCGTGCACCGCGTTCTCCACGAAGCGTCCCGCGGTCCTCCGGAACAGGCGCAGCTGGTAGTCCGGGTAGAGGCCGCCGTGGCGCACCCACCGCCCCCAGAAGATGTTGCGGCGCGGGATCGCGTAGCCGTCGGCGGGCCCGTCGTTCTTGATGATGGCCCGGACACGCTCGCGCAGCTCGGGGGTGACGCGCTCGTCGGCGTCGAGCGACAGGATCCAGTCGCACGTGGCCTGCTCGATCGCGAAGTTCTTCTGGTTCGCGAACCCGGGCCACGCGCGTACCGAGACCTTGTCGGTGAACTCGCGCGCGATCTGCACCGTCTTGTCGGCGGACTCGGCGTCCACCACCACGATCTCGTCGGCCCAGGCCGCGCTCTCGAGACAGGCGCGCAGCCGCTGCTCCTCGTTCCAGGCGATGACGGTCACGGTCACCCGGCTCACGGCTCGAGGCTCCGCGGGGCCAGCAGAGGCAGTGCGGCCTCGACCGCGCGCTGCGGGTCGAGACCGCCCATGGTTCCATCGGGGCTCTGCACGCCTCGGCAGTGAACGCCGTAGGGGCCGTTGCGCTCCGCGCGCGTGGGGCCGAACAGGCCGAGGCTCGGGGTGCCGAGGGCCGCCGCCAGGTGGAGCGGGCCGGTATCGTTGGCCACCATCAGTGCGGACCGGCGAAGGATCGCGGCCAGCTCGTGCAGATCCGTCGGCGGCGCGAGGATGGCGCGGGCCTCGAGGCCGTCTCGGATCTGGCGGGCCATGTGGACCTCATCGGGGCCCCACAGGAGCAGGATGCGGACGTTCGGCTCCTGGGCGAGCCGGTTGCCGAGCCGGCGGAAGTGCTCGACCGGCCATTGCTTGTTGTCCCGGCCCGCGCCGGGATTGATCGCCACCAGCAGATCCTGTCGCTTCACCCCCTGCTCGCCGAGAAACTCGTCCATGCGCCGGATGGCTCCGGGCGGGATCGGCACGTGGAACCGGACGGGCGCGTGCTCGAGCCCGAGGGGCGCGAGCAGGGACAGGTACTGGTCGACCACGTGTACCGCGGTCGCGGGCGGGCGCACCCGGCGGTTCGTGAACAGGCAGTTCAACCGCTCGCGGCAGTGATCGGCGCTGAAGCCTATGCGGATCGGCGCGCCGGTGTAGGCGGTGAGCAGCCCGCTCTTCATGAGTCCCTGCAGGTCGAGGGCCACGTCGAAGCGAGCCGAGCGAATGCGGCTGCGCAGGCGACGCACCTTGCCCAGAACCTCCCGGGCGCCCGCCGGCCGCCGGATGAGGCGGCGCCACAGACGCGTGTCCACCGGCACGACCACGTCGAGATCGGGATGATCCTTCAGCAGCGCGTACTCGCGGGCCTCCACGATCCAGGTCAGCTGCGCCCCGGGCAGCCCGCGCCGCAGCGCGTGCGCCACCGGGAGTGCGTGGATGACATCGCCGAGCGATGACAGCTTGATGATCGCGATCTTCATCTGCGGGGGCCTCGAGATGGCCCCCGCACTCCCCCCGCGGCGGACATTCGACTCCGGCTCCGTCATCGGGGGGGGTGGCCGAAGCGGGTGAGGATGGTGGCGATGAGGTCCTTGGTGGAGTGCGTCTTGGGGTCGCCCGCGATGGCCACGGTGGCCCCGAGCGCCTCGACAGTCGAGCGCTCGGGCACGCTCTGCTCGGTATAGTCGGTGCCCTTCGCGTGCACGTCCGGACGCAAGCGCGCGATCAGAGCGTCGGCGCTGTCCTCCTCGAAGATCACGACCGCGTCCACGCCGCTCACCGCCGCCACCAGCTCGGCCCGCTCCGCGGCCGGCATCACCGGCCGTCCGCTGCCCTTGAGGCGTCGAACCGAGGCGTCGGAGTTGAGTCCGACGACGAGCCGGTCGCCCAGGGCCCGCGCGGCCTGCAGGTAGCGCACGTGCCCCACGTGGAGGAGATCGAAGCAGCCGTTGGCCAGCACCAGACGCTCGCCCTGCGCGCGCCAGCCGGAGGTGAGGCGGCCCACCTCCTCAACGCTGAGGATGTCCGCCATCGCTCGCGAGCGCGGCCAGCAGCTCGGAGATCGAGACGGTGGCGGTGCCGCGCTTCATCACCACCACGCCGCCCGCCATGTTGGCCAGCCACGCCGCCTCGCCCGGTGTCGCCCGCGCCGCGAGCGCCACCGTGAAGGTGCCGATCACGGTGTCCCCCGCCCCGGTGACGTCCGCGATCTCGTCGCTGCCGTGGATGGGCATGAACGTGACCGGCCCCTCCCGCTCGAAGAGCGCCATGCCCCGGCTGCCTCGAGTGAGCAGCAGGAGGCGCGCGTCGAGCCGCTCGAGCACGGTCCGACCCGCCTTCTCCACCGCGGGCTCGTCGGTGAGCTCGACGCCGGCGAGGGCTTCCACCTCGGGCTCGTTGGGGGTCGCCGCGGTGGCGCCCTTGAACCGCGGGAGCTCGTAGCGGCTGTCCACCGTGACCGGGGCCTGGCGTGCCCGCGCCATCTCCAGCACCGCGTCGTACACCCGCGGGGTCACCGTGCCGTAGCCGTAGTCGGAGACGAGGAACCCGTCGGCGGTGGCGCCCAGTGCACGCACGCGCTCCAGGAGCCGGGCTTCCGCCGCGCCGCTGATCGTGGCGTCCGGCTCGCGGTCCAGGCGGACGACCTGCTGCCGCGTGGACTGATAACCGCCGGCCATGATGCGCGTCTTGGCCGGCGTCAGCCGACCGGGCTCGCGGGAGATCCCGTCCGTGCTCATGCCGGCCTGGCGGAAGAGGTCGGCCACCTCATCGCCCGCTCCATCCTGGCCGAGCAGTCCCACCGGGAGCACCACCGCCCCGAGGGCGTGGACGTTGTGGGCCGCGTTGGCCGCCCCGCCCAGCCGCACCTCGCGATCCGTGAAGCGCAGGATCAGGACGGGTGCCTCGCGAGAGATGCGCGCGGGCTTGCCGTAGAGATACTCGTCGGCGATGAGATCGCCGACCACGACCACGCGCTTGCCGGGGATCCGGGCGAGCGCATCCCGCAGGCGCGTGATCGGGAACACGTCAGCGCCTCGCGTCCACGCGGCCGAGCGCCCACTCGACCGCGTCGAGCAGATCTTCCGCCACGTGATCGGGCTTCACTGCCTGCGCATGGCGCAGGTATTCCCACTCCCCACGGCCGTAGCCGGTGAGCACGAGGACGCCCGCCGTCCCGGCGGCGTGCCCGGCCGCCACGTCGGAGAATTTGTCGCCCACCATGACGGAGGTGCGTAGATCGAGCCCGAGCTCGATCGCCGCCCGCGTGAGGAGGCCGGGCCGCGGCTTCCGGCAGTCGCAGTCGACGCGGTACGGCGGCTCACCTTCGCGCGGATGGTGCATGCAGACATAGATACCGTCGAGATGCGCTCCGGCGGCCGCGAGATCGCGGCGCATGCGGGCGTTGGCCTCGTGGAGGATCTCCTCCGGGAAGTAGCCGCGCGCGACGCCTGCCTGGTTCGTGACCATCACCGCTGCAACCCCCGCCTGGTTGAGACGGCGCACGGCCGCCGCGGTACGTGGCAGCAACCGGATCCGGCTTGGGTGGTTGACGTAACCCACCTCTTCGGTGAGACACCCATCCCGGTCCATAAACACGGCGCGCTTCGCGGCCGACATTGTCTCGCAGTGTAATGCCGGCCCCTCGAATGATCAATGAAAATCGGTAGTTTGGACCGTTCCAGCCGGTCAGATTCGCAGCACCTGGTAGATCTCGGTGAAGGCCTCGGCCTGGGCGGCGTACGTGAACCCCTCGACGGTGGGCCGCACACGCTCGGCCCAGCCGCCCGCCGGCGCTTCGCGCAGCGCGCCCAGGCCTTCCGCGATCATCGGGGCCTCGGGCTGGGCGACCACCCAGCCGTTCTCGCCCGGCTGGATGACCTCGGACCCGCCGGCGGCGGCGCTGCTCAGTACCGGCACGCCGGAGGCGAGCGCCTCGAGGTGCACGTTGCCGAAGGGCTCGTACAGCGCGGGCAGCGCCACCACATCCGCCGCCGCGTAGAGTTTCTCCACCTCGCGCTGCGGGCCCGTCCACGTCACGTGCTCGCCGATGCCGAGGCGCGCGGCGAGGGCCTGGTACCGCGGGACGTTTCCCTTCCCGGCCACGACCAGGTGGCCGTCCCCGCCTGCCATGCGGGCGAAGGCGTCGAGCAGCGGCCCTAGCCCCTTGCGCTCGAAGCCCGAGCCGACGAAGAGCACCAACCACGCGCGATCCGCGATCCCCAGGGCGGCCCGCGTCCGCGCGCGGTGGCGGGCCCGGTTATCGGGATGAAAGCGCTGGAGATCGACGCCGTTGTAGATCACGGTGAGGTGGCGCGGATCGGTGTGGTAGCGCCGCTGGATGTCGGCCTTGCCGCCCGCCGAGATCGCGACGACGTGTCGCGCTGCGCGGAGCCGGAAGATGCGACGCTCGAGCGCGCAGATCAGACGGTGGTACGGGTCGAAGCGAGCCCGGCGGCCCATCGCCTCGAGATACGCTTCATGCGATCCCTCACCGGCTCGGTAGAGATCCTGCCGGAGTCCTCGCTCGTGGCTCTGGACGATGTGATAGCCGCCGCGCGCGGCCGCGTTGCGGGCCGCCAGCGCGAACGACAGCACGCGCAGGACAGACGGATGCCGGATCACCGGCACCCGTCGCACCGGCACGCCCGGCACGTCGGGCTGTCGCCGGGTGCTGATCAGCTCGACCTCGTGCCCGGCCGCGAGCAGCGCGCCGAGTAGGCCCGCGGTCGCGGTCTCGACGCCGCCGTGGAACGAGAATGGCCGGCAGACCAGCCCGACCTTCATGTACGTGGGCACCCGCGTGGGGATCTGCGCGGGCCTCGGAGGGCGCGCACGCGTTCGACCAGGGGGAACAGCGCGCGCCGGGCTGACTCGAAGCTGTAGCGCTCGATCGCCCGTCGCCGCGCCGCCGCGCCGAGCGCATCGGCCTCGTCGGGATGGTCGAGCAGCCGGCCAATCGCGTCGCCCAGCGCTCCCACGTCGCCGGGCTCGACGAGGAGCCCGCAACCGTCGAGGATCTCCGGGATCATCGACACGCGGGTGGAGACCACGGGCCGCCCAAGGGCCATCGCGTCGAAGAGTTTCGCCGGCACCTGCCCGCGCGTATCGCTGCTCTCGCGCTGGGGTACCACCACCACATCGGCCGCCGCGAGGTAGGCCGGCACCTGGGCGATCGGCACGCGTCCCACCAGCCGGATCGTCGGATGCCGGGCCGCGAGGGCCCGACCCGTCTCGGAACCGGGCTCGGTGCCGACGAGGGCCAGCGCGACGTCCGGCCGGCGAAGGCGGGTCACCGCGGCGGCCAGATCCTCGACACCCTTGTAGGCGCGGGGGGTGCCGAGAAACATGACCACCCGCTCCTTGTCGATGCCGAGTCGCTCGCGCACCGGCCGTGGATCCGCCCTGCCCGGCGCCCAGCGGTCAGTGTCGCGCACGTGTGGAATCAGCACGCCGCCGAACCGCTGCTCGAGGAAGCGCGAGGCCACCGTGATCCCATCGGCAAGGAACCTCAGTTTCTCCATCAGAAATGTCCACGTAAGTCCCCGTGGATTTGACAGATTCATAGCTCGTCCGACTGTTCCCCAGAAGCCGCCCCGCAGGAAGAAGCCGGTCTCCCAGTCGTCGATGTCCAGCAGCAACGGCCGGCCGCGGGCCACGCGAGCGAGGTAGCCCAGGCCCGCGCTGGTCAGGCGGGGCTTGGAGGCATAAAGGAGATCACCATCGGCCAGGCGCCCGAGCGCCGGCAGCCGTGCCGCGAAGCCGGGGAACCTGCCGCCCGGCACCGAGCGGATCGGCACGCTCTCCTCCGCCACCGGCTCCCAGACCGAGGAGCCGAAGCACGGTCCGACGATCTCGACCGCGCCGATCGGCTCCAGGAGCCGGGCGAGCAGCCAGGCCCGCCCGACCGCGTTGTCCGAGACGTCGAAGCACAGGACCGAGACCTTCACCGCTAGCTCGATGCCGAGTCGGCGGCGCCCAGCGACAGGTAGAGCGTGGTCAGCCGGCCGGCGAGTCGCTGGCCGGAGTAGCGCGCCCGCACCAGGGCGGCACCCGCGGTCCCCAGCTCGCGCCGCAGGCCCACGTCCGCGAGCAGGCGGCCGATGGCCGCAGCCATCGGCTCCGGCTCACCCGCCGGGACGAGCAGCGCGGTGCGGCCGTCCGAGAGCACCTCGGGGACGACGCCGACCCGGGTCGCAACCACCGGCACCCCGGTGGCGAGGTACTCGAACAGGACGCGCGACATGCCGTCGGACTCCAGCGGCGAGTAGATCCCTACGTCGAGCGCGGTCATCGCGGCCGGCAAGTCGTCCACGAAGCCGAGTATCGACGTACGATCCTGGAGGCCCGCCGCGTCGACGAGCCCGCGCACCCGCTCGAGCAAGGCCCCGTGCCCGATGAACACCAGATGGAAGCGCTGGCCGGCGGCGGCCAGCCGCGCCGCCGCCTCCACCACGGTCTGATGTCCCTTCATCACCCGAAAGCCCGAGACGAGGCCGATCAGCGGGGTGTCGGGCGGGATTCCGGGCAGCGCCGCGCGCAGTCCCCCGCCGGCCGCGGGCGGCGCATCCGCGCGGAATCGATCCGTGTCGACGCCGCCCGGCAGCGCAACGATGCGCTCGGCGGCGCCGAGTTCGGCCGCCACGAGCTGGAGGCGGATCGCGTCGGTCACGGTCACCACGAGATCGGTGGCGTTGCGGTACAGCCAGCGGTTGAGCGCGTGGGGTCGCACCGGCTGGACGATGTGCCGGGTGCGCACCAGCGGCCGGCGCGCCGACGACAGCCGGTTCGCGAGCGCAGCCAGCCAGTGCTCCTTGCCCCGATGGACGTGGAGGACCTGCGTCCCGGGCAGCCACTGCACGATACGGCGCAGGTCCATCGAGTCGGCGAGCGGCTTGACGCCGCTCGAGAGCTCGAGCGTCTCGATGTGGGTGACGCCCGCCTCTCGCGCCCGCCGTATGACTCGCGCCTCGCTGCGCCGCTTGCACACGAGCGTCACGTCGTGGCCAGCACGCTCGAGCTCCACCACCGCCCGCGCCGCCCAGTACGCGTCCGACGACCATCCTCGGCACGACACGATCTGCCGGATCATCACGCGCCCGGCTCCCGGTCGTCCGCCACCGGCCCCGGGCGGTCCGCCGCTGGGGGAGTGCGGGGGCCATTTCTGGGCCCCCGCAGCCGAACAGCCGTCCCGTAGATCTCCTCCACGCGCGCCGCATGGGCGTCGGAGCCGTAGTGTGCCCGTGCGCGCTCCAGTCCGGCTCGCCCCATCGCGGCCGCCCGCACCGGGTCGGCGAGTAGCTCGCGCAGCGCGGCCGCCGCCGATTCCGGCCGGTCGTCGTCCACGAGCAGGCCGGTCACTCCGTGGACCACGGTCTCGGGTAGCGCGCCCACGCGCCGGCCTACCACGGGACGCGCCGCGGCCATGGCCTCGAGCGCGGCCCGGCAGGATTCGTCCGAGCCCGCTCCCATGAGGGCGAAGCCGTCCAGGGCCTGGAGCACTCCGGGCAGGTCCCCGTCGCGATAGCCGGTGAACAGCACCTCGCGCGCGAGGCCCAGCTCGCCCACCAGCGCCTCGAGCCGGGCGCGCGCCTCGCCCTTGCCCACGAGCAGGAGCCGCGCCCGCGGGTAGTCGCCGAGCACGAGCTGGAAGCCCCGAATCAGCTGCTCGTGTCCGCGCCGAGCGGCCAGGCGCGCCACGCAGCCGAGCACGGGCGCGTCCCCGAGGTCGAACTCCTTGCGGATCGCGGCGCCCCCGTCGCCGTGCGCGAAGCGCGCGAGGTCCACCACGCCGTCGATGAGCGTGAGTCGCTCGGGCGGGATGCCCGCGCGCCGCGCCCGCTCCTCGATCTCCCGGCTCACCACGATGAGTGCGTCGGTGCGACGGTACAGCGCGGTGGTCGGCCAGCCGAGCCGCACCGCCCGGCGGTTGTGGAAGGTGCGCACGAGCGCGGCCCGGCCCCGCGCGAGCCAGCCGAGCCAGTGGTCGTGCGAGTGGTGGACGTGGACCACGTCCACGTTCTCGGTTCGCACGATCTCGCGCACGCGGCGAAGGTCGGCGAGCGCCTGGATCGGGTTGCCGCGCACCTCCAGCGAGAGGCCCCCGAGGGGCTCGAGCCCGGCTTCCCGCGCCTTCTGCTCGAAGCGGTCGCCCGCGATGAGCCCGAGCAGCACGCGGTGGCCACGCGCGCGCAGCCCGGTCGAGAGCCGGATCACGGGCTCGGCGCTGCCCGTCCACCAGCGGTTGGCCACGAGGTGGAGGATGGTGAGCGGCCGCGAGGCCATCACGCGAGCAGCTCGTCGTAGAGCTGGAGCAAGCGGCCGATCGCGGTCTCGTGCGAGAAGCGGCCGTCCACCAGCGCGCGCGCGGCCCGGGCGCGCCGTGCGGCCGCCTCGGGATCGTCGAGCACGGCCAGGATGGCGGCGGCCAGTGACTCCACCGAGCCGCTCTCGACCAGCAGCCCGGTCTCTCCGTCGGTGACCACCTCGGGGATGCCGCCGATGCGGCTGGCCACCACCGGCACCCCGATCGCGAAGGCCTGGAGCAGGGCCTGCGGGACGCCCTCGGTGCGCGTCGACGCCAGCGCGAAGCAGTCCATCGCGCCCAGGAGAGCGGGCACGTCCGGGCGGAAGCCGGTGAAGACGACCGAGTCGGAGAGCTTCGCGTCGCGCGCGAGCTGTTCCACCCAGCCTCGGCGGACGCCGTCGCCCACCAGGAGCAGTGAGGCACCGGAATGCTTCTCGCGGACGCGGGCGAAGGCCTCGAGGAGCTGGGGGTGACCCTTCGAGCCGCGGAACATCGCGACCGATCCGACGACCGGCACGCCCAGGCCCAGCTCGCGGCTGATCGCGGGCGAGCGCAGGCCGAAGGGGAAGGCTCCCAGGTCGACCCCGGCCGGGATCGCGATCACCCGCTCCGGACGCACGCCCGCCTCCAGGACCATGCGGCGGATCGCCTCGCCGCTCGTGATCACGCGGTCGGCGAGCCAGCGGTAGACGGGGTTCGGACCGCGGCGGATCGGGATCGACACATGTCGCGTTCGCACCACCGGCACCCGGCAGAGCCGGGCCGCGATGCCGGCCAGCCAGGCGTCGATCGAGCTGTGCGTGTGCACCAGGCTGACCCGCTCGCGGCGGATCAGCTGCACGAGCGCGATGAGCCCCGACGGATCGAAGGCGCCTCGCATGCGCACCCGCACCGTCTCGACGCCCGCCGCGAGCGCCCGCTCGGCCAGGCGGCCGTCCGGCTGGCAGGCGAGCAGCACGCGCCAGCCGCGCTCGGCCGTCCAGCGCGCCTCGTTGAGCGTGCGCATCTCCTGTCCGCCCAGCCCGGGAGAGGCTTCCGTGTGGAGGACCGTCTTCATGCGACGGCGCACCTCACCTCGTGGAGCACCGCCTCCGGCTCGATGCTGGTCAGGCAGACGTGGTCGATGGGACACGTGGGGCGGAAGCAGGGCGCGCAGGGCGCCGCGCGGTCGATCACGCGGGCCGCGGGGCCCCGCGGCGCGGTGAGGCGGCGGTCGGTCGGGCCGAAGAGGGTGACGGTGGCCACGCCGACCGCCGCCGCGAGATGGGCCACGCCGGTATCGCCGCTGACCAGGCAGCGGAAGCGGGAGAGCAGACGTGGCAGGATCGCGGGACGGTCGCGTCCGACCAGCGAGGCGACCTCCGTTTCCGCGGCCCGCGTCACCGCCGCGGCGGTGGTCGCGTCGTCCGGGGTGCCGAGCAGCACCGGGCGGAGGCCGGCCGCGCGCAGCAGCCGCGCGAGGCGTCCAAAGGCCTCCGCGGGCCAGAGCTTCGAGCTGCCGAAGGCGGCACCGAGATGCAGGCCGACCCGCGGGGCTTCCGCCCCGGGTCCGGCCAGGGCGAGGAGCTCATCGACCTCCGCGTCGGCCGCCGCGTCCTTCGGCAGGATCCACGCGGGCACGGTGGCCGCGCCCGCTACGCCGAGGGGAGCCAGCAGCGCTGCGTACTCGTCCACCTGATGAGCTCTGGGTGACGGTAGCACGAGCGCGTCCGTGAGGAGCATCGCGCGGCCGTCGGTGGCGTACGCGACGCGGCGACGCGCGCCCCAGCGCCATGCGGCGAGGGCCGATTCGAGCGAGCTGGGCAGCAGGATCGCGAGATCCGGCCGCTCCGCGGCGAGCGCCCGGGCGAGGCGCCATCGGGCCCCGATCGACTTCGGATACGGCAGGAGCACGTCCGCCACTCCCTGGCCGGCCAGGAGTGGCGCCCACCGTCCGACCACCGTGATGCGAGAGCCGGCCTGGGCGGCGCGCAGGGCGGCCAGCATGGGCAGCGCCATCACGGTATCGCCGAGCCAGTTCGGGCTCCGCACCGCGATGACCTCGGGGTGTGCTGCGGGGACGGGCCCGCTCATGAGCCCGGGCGGCCGAGCGCGGTGGGCGCCAAGATTCCCGCGAGCAGCCGCTGCCACGTGTCGAGCCCCGAGTCGATGACCAGGCGCATCGGGAGCACCCACAGAGGCAGCGCGGGTGGAGGCAGATCGCGGACACGTATCCAGTCCTTCTCGGTGGTGACCAGCCCCTGTGCTGACGCGGCGCGGGCGTCGCGCACGAGCTCGGCGAGGTCGCCCGGGGTGAACCAGTGATGGTCGGGAAATTCCACGAAGCCCACGCGCCGGATCCTCGCGGTGTCGAGCGTGTCCGCGAAGCCCTGGGGCGATCCCAGGCCCGCGAAGGCCATGAGTCGACGTCCCGCAAGGTCGGCAACCGGCACTCGGCGGCCGCTCGACGTCTCGATGGCATCCTGCAGCTGGTAGTGCCCGGCCAGCACCGCCGCGCTCGCGTTGAAGCGCCGCACGGTCCCGGTGACCGTCTCGACGGTGTCGGCGCCAGCCGGATTGGTCACCACCACCGCGTGGGCGCGGGCGAGCCCCGACAGGGGCTCGCGCAGCATGCCTCGCGGAAAGACCCGGGCGTTGCCCCACGGCGCGCGGCCCTGGACGACCACGATCTCGAGATCCTTCGCGAGGGTGCGGTGCTGGAACCCGTCGTCGAGGACGATGACGGTGGCGCCGCAGCGCGCGACGGCCGCGAGCGCGGCCTCGTAGCGGTTCTCTCCCACCACCACTGGGACTCCGGGCAGGCGCTCGGCCAGCAGGAGCGGCTCGTCGCCCGCAGTGCGCGCGTCGACCCGGATGCCGTCGCGGTCGGAGACCACGTGCACGCCTCTCGTTCCTCGTCCGTAGCCACGACTCACCACCGCGGGTAGCGCACCGGTCTCGTGGCTGAGGCCTTGGAGCGTTTGCACCACCGCCTCCACCGTCGGTGTCTTGCCGCTGCCCCCCAGGGTGAGGTTGCCCACCGAGACGACGGGGCACGGCAGGCGGCCTGTCCGCAACAGGCCCCAGCGGTACGCGCAGTCCCGGACGGCGAGCGCCGCGCGATACGCCACGCTGAGCGCGGAGAGCCCGGCCGTGACCACCGGCGTATCGGGGTCCTCCCAGTAGCGCCGCAGCAGGACCTCGGGCGCCCGGCGCGGGGTTGTCATCGCGTGTCTCCGCCCTCGGGCCGAGGCCACAGGTGGCGACCGATCAGATCGAGCGTCGCACTCACCGCGCCCTGCCGGCCCACGAAGGACTCGCGCGCGGCCTCGCCCATGCGGCGCGCCAGGTCGCCGTCCTCCAGCAGACGCGCGAGCTCGCGGGCGAGCTCTTCGCCATCCTTGACCACGAGACCCCCGCCGCTCCGCTGCAGCAGCTCGGCCCCCTCGCGGAAGTTGCTCGTGTGCGGTCCGAAGAGCACCGGCTTGCCGCGCAGCGCCGGCTCCAGGACGTTGTGCCCGCCCACCGGGACCAGGCTGCCGCCGACGAACACGACTTCCGCGAGGGCGTAGATCTGGGCCAGCTCGCCGACCGTGTCGAGGATGGTGACTGCCCCGGGCTCGCGCTCGCGAGGCAGGCGGCTCCGCCGGACCGCGATCAGGCCGCGGTCGCGGATGAGCTCTTCGACTTCGCCCGTCCGCTCGGGGTGGCGGGGGGCGACCAGCAGGGCGAGGCCCGCGTGACTGGCTTTGGCGCGCACGAAGGCGTCGAGCACCATCGTCTCCTCGCCGCGATGCGTGCTGCCCGCGATCCACAGTCGGTCCCGCGCGCCCAGCCCGAGCCGCTCGCGCCATCCCGCGTCATCAGAAGCCTCGGGGAGCAGGTCGCTCTTGAGGTTGCCGGTCACCACCACCCGTTCCGGGGGCGCGCCCAGGGCCACGATGCGTCGCGCGTCCTCCTCGCTCTGCATCGCGAACACCGATACGTGGGCGAGGACGCGCCGCATCAGCCAGCGCACGCGGTGATAGCGCCTGAAGGACCGGTCCGAGATTCGTCCGTTGGCGATCATGGCCGGGATGCGGCGTCCCGCGAGGGCGCGCAGGAAGTTGGGCCAGAGCTCGGTCTCGATCGCGATGAAGAACCGCGGTCGGGCGGCGTCGAGCGCGCGCCGGACCGGCCCCGGTAGATCGACCGGGAAGTAGCGGTGCACCGCGCGACCGGCCAGGCGCTCGGCGACGATTCGTGCGCCGGTCGGGGTGATCGTGCTCACCACGATGCCGAGCTCCGGCCAGCGCCGGCGGATCCCCTCGACCAGGGGCACCGCTGCCGCCGACTCCCCGACCGAGACCGCGTGGATCCAGCAGCGCGGCTCCGCAGGGAGCCCATCACCCAGCCGGCCGAACCGCTGGCCGAGGTGGCGTCCGTAGCCGGCCCGCCGGCGGCGAACGAGGAACGTGGGCAGGTACGCAAGCAGGGCTGCCCCGAGCATCGCGGAGTAGAGGGCGTACATCAGGCGCGCGCCTCCTCGTCCACCTGCCAGGTCAGGCCGCGGAGCGCGGCCTCGACCTCCTTGCGCGCGGCCTCCTGGGCGGCGCGGTCGGCGGTAGCGGGCACGTGGATGGGCTCTCCGAAGCGGATCACGCAGCGGGCAAAGGGCTTCGGGATGCGGAACTCGTCCCACGAGCGCAGTCGCCAGTATCGCGACGCGCCGACCGCGGTCGGCACGATCGGCGCGCCGGAAAGTCGCGCCAGCGCGATCACCCCGGACTTCAGGATCTCACGCGGCCCCACGGGCCCGTCCGGCACCACGACGACCTCGCGCCCGCGGCGGATCTGTCGTGTGAGCAGACGGAGAGCCTCCCCGCCCCCGCGCGTGGACGAGCCGCGCACCGGCTCCAGACCGAACCGGTGGATGAGGCGAGAGACGATCTCACCATCGCGCGAGCGGCTCGCCAGCACGCAGCAGCCGCGACGGCCATAGAAGTAGGGCAGCAGCAGGACGCGCCCGTGCCACACCGCGTAGATCACCGGCGTGCGCGCGGCCCAGCTCGCCGCCACCGCCCTCTCCTCGCGTCTGGTGCGGAGCGTGCGCGCGAGCGCGCGCAGGGCGAGGGCGCCGAGGGCGGGCCCCGCGGAGAGGGCGAGCGCGGGGGGAATCTTCATCCGGCCCGCGCCGTCGCGAGCACCGCGCGCGCGGCGCGGCGCCCCACTCCGGGCTCCCCCAGCCGGGCCCGCAGCTCCTTGAAGGCGGCGCGCTGGGCGGTGGCGGCCACTGGGTCCTCGTCGAGAAGGCGCGTCGCCTCCGTGGCGAGACGTTCGCCGGTGACCTGCGCCTGGATCAGCTCGGGCACCACCTCGCGCCCGGAGACGAGATTCGGCAGGCCGATCCACCGAACGCGACTCAGCAGCCGGGCGATCATCTCGGTCGTCCGGGAGACGCGATAGCAGATCACCATCGGGGCGCCGAGCAGCGCGGCCTCCAGGGTCGCGGTACCCGAGGCGATCAACAGCACGTCGGCCGCGGCCATCAGCTCGTAGGTGCTCCCGCTGATGAGCTCGATGGGGGGTCCGCCCGCGGCGTGGACATGCCCCTGTACCTGCTGGCGGGGGACCGTGGGGGCCAGGCCCAGCATGAAGCGCCGTCGACCGTCGGCGGCGGCCAGGCGCCGCGCGGCGTCGAGCATCGGCGGCAGGAGCCGCTCCACCTCTTCGCGCCGGCTGCCCGGGAGCAGGCCGACCAGGGAATGTCCGGGATCGGCCTGGAGGCGGCGCCGCGCCTCCTCACGCGTGAGCTCGAGCGGGAGGACGTCGAGGAGCGGGTGGCCCACGAACTCCACCGGGACGCGGTGACGCTGGTAGAGCGGCGGCTCGAACGGGAACACCGCGAGCACCTGGCTCACCCGCCGAGCCATCTGCCTCACGCGTCCCTGCCGCCACGCCCAGAGCTGGGGGGGGATGAAGTAGACGACCGGCACCCCGGCACGGTGCGCGCGGCGGGCGAGGCGCAGGTTGAACTCCGGGAAGTCGATGAGCACGAGCGCGCGAGGCCGCTCGTTGCGCACCCGCTCCACCATTGCGCGATAGGCGCGGTAGAGCGCCGGGATCCGGCCGAGCGCCTCGCTCGTGCCGACCGCGGCGTGCGCGGTCGGATCCACGATCACCTCCATGCCTTCGGCCGCCATGTGACCGCCGCCCATGCCGATGAGCCGCACCTCCGGCTCCAGTGCGCGCAGGGCGCGGCACAGGGTCCCGCCGTGGAGATCGCCGGAGGCCTCGCCGGCCGAGAGCATGATCGGGGCGCGGGCCGTGGTCCCCTCAGGCGGCGCCATCGACGCTCACCACCGTGATCCCCGCCTGGTCGGCGAGGAGAACGACCTGCTCGCGGTCCAGGAGCAGCACGTGTCCGGCCGGCACGGCCAGGGCGGTGGCCCCGCCGTCGCGCATGGCCTCGAGTGTGGCGGCGCCGACGGTGGGGATGTCGAAGCGGTAGTCGTGGGAGTCGGCCACCGTCTTCACGACCACCGCGCCCGGCCCCGCCAGCCGTCCGCCGCGCCGGATGGTCTCGTCGGTGCCCTCCGCGGCCTCCACCGCCACCGTCACGCCCCGCGCCCGCACCACCGTCTGGCCGATGCCGTCGGCGGCGAGACGACTCGCGAGCCGGAAACCTTCGCGGATCTCGTCCCACTCCGCGCTCGACGGCCCTCGCGTGGTGAGCGTGCCCGCGGACAGGAGCCATGGGGCCAGGAACTCGCGCTGGTCCAGCACCTCGATGCCCATCGACTCGAGCGTGGCCACCACCGTCTGGGTCAGCGCGGCATCCGAGAGGCCGCCGCGGGCCAGGCCGCGAGCGGCGGCGTCCGCCTGATCGTACTGGGAGAAGGCACTCGACTTCCAGAACTTGCCCACGAAGACCGCGGCCTCCACCCGGTGCGCGGTGAGGCCGGCGAGCACGGCCTGAATATCGGTGATCGTCGATGGGATCAGGTCGTCGGCGGCCTCGGAGAGGCCGGGAGCCTCCTCGAAGGCGAAGGCGGCGACGCGCCACCCGCGCCGTTTGGCCTCCGCGGCGGCGTGGCCGGGAAGAGTCCCGGCCCCGGCCATCAGGCCGAGCGAGCGCTCCACGGGAGATCCTCCGGCCAGGCGGTCTCGCCCCGGCCCTCGCGGATCATCCGCTCGATCTCCAGCGCGACGGCCAGCGATCGCAGATCATCCGCCTCGGGCAGCTCCACCGGCCCGTTGCCGCTGCCGGCGGCCCGGACGGCCGAGATCAGATGGCGGATCTCCAGCTTCAAGGGGTTGTCCTTGTGGACGAGGAGGTGCTCCACGAAGGACGCCTGGCGGTAGCGGATCGATTCGCGGTTGAGCGTGTACTCCTGGGCCGCCCGACGATGGATCTGGATGTCCTGGTGCGAGTAGTCCAGTAGGATGTAAGCGTCGGGCTGGGTGATGGCGAGGGTGCGAATCTTCTCCTCGGTGGCGCGGCTGGCCGTGATGGTGGCCATGGCTCCGGAGTCGAACACGATCTGCACGGTGGCGACGTCGGTGACCGGCGAGTGCACCGAGGAGCCGACCGCGGTGATCTTGCGCGGCTCGCCATCGACGAGCCCCAGCACGATGTCGATGTCGTGGATCATCAGGTCCATCACCACCGAGTCGTTCTGCACGCGCGGCACGAACGGCCCGAGGCGCCGCGACTCGATCAGGATCGGCCGCTCCACGATCTTGCGCAGCTCCTGCACGGCTCCGTTGAAGCGCTCGACGTGGCCCACGTGCAGCACCCGGTTCTGCTGGCGCGCGATCCGGAAGAGCTCCTTGGCCTCCTCGAGGGTCGAGGTCATCGGCTTCTCGACGAGCACGTGCGCGCCGGCCTCGAGCAGATCCCGCGCCACCGTGGAGTGCTGCTCGGTGGGCACGGCCACGGTGGCGAAGTCGATGAGGCCCGCGAGCTCCCGGTGGTCACGGAACGCGCGCACTCCGTAGGGCGCGGCCACCCGTTCAGCCCGGGCGAAGTCCACGTCGACCACGCCGACCAGCTCCACTCCCCAGATCTCGGCCAGCGCGAGGATGTGGTACTGACCCATGTGGCCGGCGCCCACCACCGCCCCGCGGATCTTGGGCTCTCCGTTGTGGCTCACGAGACCCCCTCCGGCTCGGCCGCGTGATCCCGTCCGCGGCGCGCCGCCGCGGGGACGATCCCGAGCTTGGACTGCTCCACGAAGGCGACGAGTCGAGCCACCAGCGGATGATCGCCCAGCTCCTCCTTCACCCGCTTGATCGCGGTTCCGGGAGCTTGACCGGAGCGGTAGAGCAGGCGGAAGGCCGCCTGTACCTGTCGCCGCGAATCGGCGTCGATACCGCCCCGACGCATGCCGATCACGTTGACCGCGCGGGCGACCGCGGGGGCGCCATCCGCCATGATGAACGGAGGCACGTCCTGGGTGACCTTCGAGCAACCGCCGATGTACGCGTAGGTGCCGATCCGGCCGAACGGGTGGATTCCGGTCAGCCCACCGATGGTGGCCCGATCCTCGACGACGATGTGTCCGGTGAGCCCGGCGTAGTTGATGATGATGATGTGGTCGCCGAGCACGCAGTCGTGGGCGATGTGGCTCGAGGCCATTACGAGGCAGTGGCGGCCCACCACGGTGTCGTGGCCCTCGTGGGTAGCCCGGTGGATCGTGACGTACTCGCGCACCGCGGTGTCGTCGCCGATGGAGACGCCCGTCGGGGTGCTCTCGCGAAACTTCAAATCCTGAGGTACCCCGCCGATGACCGTCCCGTGACCGATCCGGCAGCGGGCTCCGATCCGCACCCGGCCCTCGAGAACCACGTGAGCGCCGATCTCGGCGCCGGCCGCGATGGTCACCCCAGGCCCGATGATGGAGTACGGACCCACCCGCACGTCCGACGCCAGCTCGGCGCCACGATCGATCACCGCGGTGGAATGGATCACGTCCGGTGTTCCTCGAGCTCGCGGAGTCGCTTCTCGAGCGCGCGCACGCGCTTGATCAGCTCGGGCAGCTGGCTCTCCCCGGCCCAGATGCGCTTCTGCTCGGAGGTGGGGCGGCTCGGGATCCCGCTCCAGATCTCGCCCGCGGGCACGTCGTTGGGGACGCCGGACTTGGCGGTGAGGATGGCGCCCGCGCCCACCGTGACGTGGTCGGCGATGCCGACCTGTCCAGCCAGCATCGCCCGATTGCCGATGCGAGAGGATCCCGCGATGCCTACCTGGGAGACCAGGATCACGTCTTCGCCCACGTCACAGTTGTGCCCGATCTGGACCAGGTTGTCGATCTTGGTCCCACGGCGGACCACTGTCTCGCCGAGGGTGGCCCGGTCGATCGCGGTGTTGGCCCCGATCTCGACGTCGTCCTCGATGCGAAGGCCACCCACCTGAGGGATTTTCCGGTGGGCCCGTCCGTCGAAGGCGTAGCCGAAGCCGTCGGCGCCCAGCACGGCACCGGCGTGTACGATGACCCGGTTGCCGATGCGGACGCCCTCGCGCACCACGACGCGGGGGAACAGGCGGACGTCCTCCCCGAGCACGGCCCGGGCGCCCACGAAGGAGAGCGCTCCGACACGGGTCCGCGGCCCGATCACCGCCCCCGTCTCCACCACCGTGAGCGGGCCGACCGACGCCGAGCGGTCGATGCGAGCGCCCTCCGCGACGCACGCCGAGGGGTGGACGCCGGCTGGGACCACCGGGTCCGGATGGAACAGCTCGAGCAAGGCAATCAACCCCTGCTGGGGATGATCCACCCTGAGGAGCGAGCCGGGGAGCCCGGAGACGTCGCGGCCCACCAGGAAAGCGCCGGCGCGGCTGGAGGCAGCCTGCCGGAGATACTTGGGGTCGGTGACGAACGACACCTGCGCGGGCCCGGCCACCTCCAGCGGCGCCACGCCGGTCATCACGCGCTCGGCGTCTCCTTCCAGCGACGCCCCGAGCGCGTCGGCAAGCCGCCCGAGCGTGATCGAGACGCCGTCGCTCACTTACTTCGTGGCCTTCTTGGTCTGGTCGTCGTACGCCTTGAGGACGTCCTCGGTGAGATCCGAGTCGGCGGAGGCGTAGAGCACTCCGGCCCGCTGCCGCTCGACGACCACCGCGTACCCCTTTTCCTTCCCGAGCCGCTGGATGAGCCCCGCCACGTCCTGGAGGACCTTCTGCAGCAGGGCGTCCTCCTTTTTCTGAAGCTGCGCCTGGAGATCGTCGACGAGGCGCCGGACGTCACGGACCTTGCGCTCGAGCGCGTCCTGCTTCTCCCGGCGCGCCTCCGCGGAGAGCAGCTGACCCTTCTTCTCCAGCTCGTCCCGCATCTTCTCGAGCTCGGTCTTCTGACCGTCGAGCTGCCGCTGCATGGCCGCCTTGTCCTTCTCGAGCTGCTCCCGGGCCGCGGCGCCCGCCACCGAGCGGGCCAGGATCCGCTGGATGTCTACGATTGCCACGCGGCCGTTCGAGGCCGCTGCGGGTGCGGGTGTCTGGGCCTGTGCCCGGACCACACCCCCGACGCCCACCAGGAGCGCCAGGATCGCGGCCGGCCACCACATTGCCATCCGTTGCGTCATCGTTCCTGCCTCCTCAGCTAGAAGGCGGAGCCGGCGGAGAAGTTGAACACGCCGAAGCTCTCCCCCTTCTTCTGGTCGAGTTTGATTCCATAGTCCACGCGGATCGGTCCGAATGGCGAGGTCCATCTTAACCCGGCTCCCATCCCGTATCGAAGATCCGAGAAGTCGATGCTGGTCCCGATGGAGAGGTCCGGGCCCCACACCTGGCCGATGTCGGAGAAGATCGCCAACTTCAGCCCGAAGAAGAGGGGGATGTGGTACTCGACGGAGGTCAGGAACTCGCTGTTGCCACCGATCCGGGTCCCAGAGCTGTCCTTGGGTGAGACCTGCAGGGACTTGAATTGCCGGAGGGAGTTGGAGCCTCCGAGATAGAAGCGCTCGAACAGGGGAACCGGGTCACTGCTCCAACCCACGGAATAGCCCGCCATGAGCCGGAAGCTCAGGACGTTGTTCCACCAGGGCAGCGGCTGGAAATATGTCGTGGTGAGGACCGTGCGGATGAACTGCTGGCCGAAGCCCACGCCAGCGAAGTCGAATCCGATCACCTGGGTGCTGCCGCGGGTCGGGTCGAAGACGCTGTCGCGCGTGTCGCGCGAGAGGTTCAGCCCGATCAGGGACGTGAGGTGGGTGCCCTCCTGCGACAGCAGCTCCGGGCTCCCGTTTTGATTCACGTCGCTGATCTTGTCCTGGCTGACCCGGTAGACCGTGTTCCAGCGGGAGTAGTCCCCGAACGGGTGGCCGAGACGGATGTCTCCCCCGAGGGAGTTGACGGTGTAGTCCGGGAGGATCCGGCGATTGTTGAAGAGATCGAATCCCGCGGTCAGTGGCCGGTCGAACAGCCACGGCTCCGTGAAGCCGATGGTACCGGTCTGGGTCTTCGCGCCGCCGCGCAAGCGGAGGAAGACTTCCCAGCCCTTGCCGAGGAAGTTGCGTTGCGAGAGATCGAGAGTGCCGAGCACACCGTCCTGGGAGCTGAAGCCACCGCCGATCGAGAACAGGCCGGTGGGCTTCTCGGTCACCTCGATGTTGACGATGACCTTGTCCTTGGACGCCCCAGGGACGGTCTTGGCCTCGACCTTGTCGAAGTAGTTCAGGTTCGTCAGCTTCTGCTTAGCCCGCGCCAGCTTCTGGCTGGTGAAGAGGTCGCCCTCCGCCATCGGGATCTCGCGCCGCAGGATTTTCTCCTCGCTGCGGGTGTTGCCCGAGATGTTGATCCGCTCGACGTAGGTCTCGGGTCCCTCCACGATCTCGAACACGACGTTGATGACCCGACCCGGGATGTCCTGGGTAGTGTTGGGGTTCACGTCGGCGGAGGCGCGGCCGATCGCGCTGTAGAGATCGGTGATGCCTTTCACGCTCTCCCGCAGCTTGGATCGCGCGAAGACGTCCCCAGTCTTGAGCTCGATCCTCTTCCGGATCTCTTCCTGGGGCAGCACCGAGTTGCCGGTCACGTCTACCCCGCCCACCTTGAACTGGGGACCTTCCACCACCACGACCCGGATGGTGGCGCGAGCGTTCTCGCGGTCCACGTTGATCTCGGACTTCTCCACGCGCGCCTGCACGTAACCGTTGTCGTTGTAGAGCTGGACGATCCGGTCCACGTCCTCGTCGAGCCGCTGGCGCTGGACCGTCCCGCGGAGGACGAAGAACTCGCGCTCCTGCGTCTCCATCACCCGCTTGATCTCTTTGGGAGTGAGCCCCTGCGCCCCCTCCACCGTGATCTGCTCGATGCTGATGCGGCGCCCTTCCGCGATGCGGAAGGTAATGGTCACGTCACCGTCCGCCAGCTTCTCGACCTCGGGGGTGATGCCGACCTCGAAGTAGCCTTCCTGCTCGTAGAAATCCTTCAGCTTGTCGGAGGCCCGGTTGACCTCGACCGGGTTGTACACGCTACCCAGCTTGAGGTCGATCTTCTCCTGGAGGGTGGACGAGTCCTGCTTGTTGTTCCCCGCGAAGACGATGTCGCGGATGAAGGGACGCTCCGCCACCACGTAGGTCAGCTTGACCCCGCCCTCGAAGTCCTCGACCTTGACCTGCACGTCGTCGAAGAAACCGAGGGCGAAGATGGCGCGGATGTCCTCGGCGGTGCGGTTGGCGACGAAGGGACTGCCGATCTTGGCGCTGACCCGCCCCAGGATGACCGCCTCCTGGATGCGGCGGTTGCCCTGTACCGCGATCTCCTTGACTAGGATCTGCTTGTCAGAGGGGGTGGGCGCCTGCGCAAACACCGGGAACGGCCCTAGAAAGAGCGCAAAAAAAATGGAGAGAGCGCATCTCCCCCGAGCGGTCATCAGGGACTTGGGTTCGTTTGCCTGGTTTCAGTGTTCCGCCAGCGCCAACCGGGGCTCGGCGACCTGGATTTCCCGGAAGACGAGATCCTGGCCCTGCGCGTCCACCTCGATCCGGGCGCCGTCGCCGAACTGCCCGCGGACGATCGCCTCGGCCAGAGGATCCTCGACGAGCTTCTGGATCGTCCGACGGAGCTGCCGGGCCCCGTAGGTCGCATCGTACCCCTTCTCGACCAGCAGGTCGAGCGCCGCCTCGGTGGGTTCGATCTGGATGCTCTTCTCGCCGAGCTGGGTGTTGATCCGGGTGATCATCATACGGACGATACTCGTGATGTCTTCCTTGCTCAAGGCGTGGAAGACGATCGTGTCGTCTATCCGGTTGATGAACTCCGGCCGGAAGGCCCGCTTCAGCTCCTCGAGCACCCGCTCCTTCATCTTGTCGTGCGTGCTGTCCTCACCCTCGGGCAGGAAGCCGGGCGAGACCCGCTTGCCGATGAAGCTCGTTCCGAGGTTGGAGGTCATGATGAGGATCGTGTTCTTGAAATCCACCACGTGTCCGACCGAGTCGGTGAGCCGGCCGTCGTCGAGGACCTGCAGCAGCATGTTGAAGACGTCCGGATGTGCCTTCTCGATCTCGTCGAAAAGGACGACCGAGTAGGGGCGCCGCCGGACCTTCTCGGTCAGGAAGCCGCCCTCTTCGTAACCCACGTAGCCGGGAGGCGCCCCGAGGAGGCGAGACACCGAGAACTTCTCCATGTACTCCGACATGTCGACCCGGATCAGGGCGTTCTCGTCACCGAACAGGTACTCGGCCAGCGTCCGGGCCAGCTCGGTCTTGCCCACACCCGTCGGGCCCAGGAAGATGAACGAGCCCACCGGCCGGCGGCTGTCCTTGAGGCCGGCCCGGGAGCGCCGGATGGCCCGCGAGACCGCGGCCACCGCGTCGCCCTGGCCCACGATACGGCCGTGGAGGGCCTCCTCCATGCGGGCGAGCTTGGCCGACTCCTTCTCCTCGAGCTTGGAGAGCGGGATACCGGTCCAGCGAGAGACGATATACTCGATATCTTCCTCGGACACCGTCTGCGGCCCCTTGCCCTTGCGCTTGTCCCACTCGCGCTTCATGTCCTCGTCGCGCCCGCGCAGGAGCTTCTCCTTCTCGCGAAGGGATGCGGCCTTCTCGAACTCCTGAGCCTCGAGGTACATATCCTTCTCGCGCACCACCCGCTCGACTTCCTTGCCCAGCTCCTTGATCTCGGGGGGTGGGGTGAGGGCCATCAGGCGGGTGCGGGACGAAGCCTCATCGATCACATCGATCGCCTTGTCGGGAAGCTGGCGGTCGGTGATGTAGCGGTCGGCGAGCTTGACGGCGGCGTCGATGGCTCCGTCGGTGATCTTCACCCGGTGGTGGGCTTCGTACTTGTGGCGCAGGCCCTTGATGATCTCGACGGCCTCGGTCACCGACGGCGCCCGCACGATGACGGGCTGGAAGCGGCGCTCCAGCGCCCCGTCCTTCTCGATGTACTTCCGGTACTCGTCCAGGGTGGTCGCGCCGATGGTCTGGATCTCACCGCGAGATAGGGCCGGCTTGAGCATGTTGGAGGCGTCGATGGCCCCCTCGGCCGCGCCCGCCCCGATCAGGGTGTGCAGCTCGTCGAGGAAGAGCACCACGTTCTCTGACTGGCGGATCTCCTTCATGACCGCCTTGAGGCGCTCCTCGAACTGACCACGGTACTTCGTGCCGGCCACGAGGGCGCCCAGATCCAGCTGGAGCAGGCGTTTCTGAGCCAGCACGTCCGGCACCTCGTGCCCGACGATCCGCTGGGCTAGGCCCTCGACGATGGCGGTCTTGCCGACACCGGGCTCGCCGATCAGCACCGGGTTGTTCTTCGTGCGCCGGGCGAGGATCTGGATGACGCGCTCGATCTCGGTCTCACGGCCGATGACTGGGTCGAGCTTGCTCTCGCGGGCCAGCTGCGTGAGATCCCGCGCGAACTCGTCCAGGACCGGGGTCTGGGAGCGCTTCTTCGGACGCGGGTAATACTGGTCACCGAGTAAGGCCAGTGTCTCCTGCCGGACCTCGTCCAGCCGCGCGCCGAGGGACTCTAGGATCTTGGCCGCGATGGACTGCCCTTCCTTCATGAGACCCAGCAGCAGGTGCTCGGTGCCGATGTAGTTGTGGCCGAGCTGGCGCGCCTCCTCGATGGACAGCTCGAGGACCCGCTTGGCCTGCGGGGTGAACGGCACCTCACCGAACGTCAGCGTCTTGGGGAAACCCGCCAGCGCCCGCTCCACTTCCGCCTTGACGGTCTCGAGACGCAGCCCAAGCCGCTGCAGCACAGCGGTCGCGATGCCCTCCCCGTCGCGGATGAGCCCGAGCAGGATGTGCTCGGTCCCGACGAAGTCGTGACGGAACCGGCCTGCCTCTTCCCTGGCCAGGATGATGACCCGACGCGCCCGCTCTGTGAATCGCTCGAACACTGTGGGTGACCTCGCGCCTTTCAGCTTCGGGTTATGGATCGGCAGGGGCAACATCTGCCCCGATGTCCCCTAAACCTGCGATCAGTATATGCCTTCGGCCGACGCCGGCCTAGGGATTTCTTGAGGAGCCGGCCGTGACCGTACTGTAACTCATTGAAACACGTGAGGTCACGGCCAGGTCACAGCCCGGCCGTCCACCAGGCGGTACCCGCGGTCGGCCTTCCGGGCCAGTTCGTGGTTGTGCGTCGCGATGACGAAGGCGAGCTGCCGCTCGGCCTGGAGCCGGAGGAACAGGTCCCAGATTACCTCGCTAGTCTTCGGATCCAGGTTGCCGGTGGGCTCGTCGGCGAGGATGACCCGGGGCCGCCCGACGAGGGCACGCGCGATGGCCACCCGCTGCTGCTCGCCACCGGAGAGCTCGCCCGGGCGATGCTCCCGGCGGTCACCCAGTCCGACTTCGTGGAGCGCCGCCGCCGCCCGCTCGCGTGCTTCCGGCACGCTCGCCCGCTGGAGCAGAGCCGGGAGCATCGCGTTCTCGAGGGCCGTCATCTCTCCGAGAAGGTTGTAGAACTGGAAGACGAAGCCGACCTCGGTCCGGCGGAGACGCGCCAGCGCCGCGTCGGACCATCCGGAGACATCCTGGCCGTCGAAGAGCACCCGCCCCGCGGTCGGGCGATCGAGCGTGCCGAGGAGATGGAGCAGGGTGGACTTCCCCACCCCGGAGGCCCCGATGATGGCCACGCTCTCGCCCGCGTTGACGGTCAGACTCACCCCGCGCAGGACACGGACGGGCTCCGGGCCCATGCGGTATTCGCGCTCCAGCTCCTGGGCGACCAGCAGCGGTTCACTCATGGCGCGCCGTCACTCGTAGCGGAGGACGTCGACCGGGTCCATCCGGGCTGCCCGGCGGGCGGGCGAGATCGTCGCCAGGAACGAGATCACGAGGGTAGAGCCCACGATCATCGTGAAGTCCGAGCCAGTCAGCTTCATCGGCAGGTAGCTGATTTGATATACGTCGCCGGCCAGCCGGATGATCTTGTAGGTGTTCTGCACCCAGATCAGCAGGAGCCCGAAGGCGCTGCCCGCCACCGTGCCGACCAGCCCGATCAGCATCCCGGCCACCAGGAATACCGCGCCGATGCTGCCGGCTCCTGCCCCCATGGCCTTGAGGATGCCGATCTCCTTGCGCTTCTCGGCCACCAGCAGCACCAGGTGGCCGATGATCGCGAAGGCGGCCACGAGCACGATGATGGTCACGATCACGAAGAGCGCGAGCTTCTCGAGCTGCAGGGCCGCGAACAGGTTCCGGTTCATGTCCATCCAGTCGCGGATCCAGTAGGCTCCGTTGAGGCGAGCGGCGATGGCGCGGCCGACCTCCTTGGCGTCGAAGGGGTTGGTGAGCTTGACCTCGATTCCGGTCACCCGGTCGCCCAGCCCCGCGAACTCTTGGGCGGCCGCGAGCGTGGTGTAGGCCAGGGAGATGTCGTACTCGTACATGCCGACCTCGACGTAGCCAGCCACCAGGAAGCGGCGCATCTTGGGCACGAGGCCCACCGCGGTCATCGCCCCCTGCGGGGAGATCACGGTGATGTGGTCACCCGCCACGACGCCGAGGCTCCGCGCCAGTTCCCGGCCCAACAGGAGGGCCGGCTCCGAGCCCGTGAGCAGAGGCTCGATGGCCCCGTGGCGAATCTGGCGCGACAGGGCGCTGCGAATGGTCGGGGAGCCGAGATCGATGCCGCGGAGCAGTCCCCCGGTAGCGCCGCCCCCCGGCGAGGTGAACAGGGCCTGCTGCAGGACGAACGGGGTGGCCGAGATCACGCCGGGGAGCGGTGCCACCCGCTCGGCCAGGGGGCCCGCGTTGGTGACGCCGCGTCCACCCGCCTCCATGATCAGCACGTGTGGGTTGGCCGCGATGATCTTGTCGCGGATGCCGTCCTGGAAGCCGGTCATCACGGCAAGAACCACGATGAGGGCACTCACTCCGAGGAAGACGCCTCCGATGCCGATCCAGACGAATAGCGAGAGATTGGTCCGGTGGCCCCGCGCCCGGAGGTAGCGGAGTCCCAGGAACAGCTCGAAAGGCAGGCTCCGGGGGAGCATCAGGAGGCCGGCTCCGCACCCTCGTCGGCACCGTCGGCCTCGCCCCCGCCGCGCTCCAGCCGCAAATGCGGGAACAGGATCACGTCCCGGATCGAGGCGGAGTCCGTGAGCAGCATGGCGAGCCGATCGATGCCGATCCCCTCGCCGGCGGTGGGCGGCAGCCCGTACTCCAGCGCCCGCACGAAGTCCTCGTCCATCCAGTGCGCCTCTTCGTCGCCCCGCGCCCGCTCGGCGGCCTGCTCCTCGAAGCGGCGCCGCTGGTCGATCGGGTCGTTGAGCTCGGAGTAGGCGTTGGCGATCTCGCGCCGGCAGACGTACAGCTCGAAGCGATCCACGAGGCGAGGCTGGCCCTGCTTCTGCTTGGAGAGGGGCGACAGCTCGATCGGGAAGTCCACCACGAAGGTCGGCGGGACCAGAGTGGGCTCCACCAGCGTGTCGAAGATCTCCTTCCAGAGGGCCACCACGCCCTCGTCGCCGCGGAGCACCGTCTGGGTCTTCCGATCGGCCGCGAACCCGCCCCGCCGGACCGCGGCCGCCCCCAGGGTCCGCGCGTCGGTGTCGGGGGTCACCGTCGCACCCACCGCCTCGCTCAGGCCCTCGAAGAAAGTCAGGCGGCGCCACCGCGGGGCCAGACTTACCGTCTCGCCCTGGTACGTGAGGGTGTCGCTTCCGAGCAGGGACTGGCCGAGGTGCAAGAACAGCTCCTCGGTCAGCTCCATCAGGTCGTTGTAGTCGGCGTAGGCCTGGTAGAACTCGAGCATCGTGAACTCGGGATTGTGCTGCGTCGACACGCCCTCGTTCCGGAAGTTGCGGTTGATCTCGTAGACGCGGTCGAGACCACCCACCACGAGCCGTTTGAGGTAAAGCTCAGGGGCCACCCGCAAGTAGAGGGGCATGTCGAGCGCGTTGTGATGTGTCACGAAGGGCTTGGCCGCGGCGCCCCCCGGGATCGGCTGCATCATCGGCGTCTCGACCTCAAGGAAGCCACGCGCGTCGAAGAAAGCCCTCATCGCCGCGATGAGGCGGCTCTTCATCACAAAGGCCTCGCGAACCTGAGGGTTCACGATCAGATCGACGTAGCGTCGGCGATAGCGCGTCTCCACGTCCTTCAGGCCGTGCCACTTCTCGGGCAGGGGCCGGAGGGCCTTGGTGAGGAACTCGAACTGCTTGACCGACACCGTGAGCTCGCCGGTGCGGGTGCGGAACAGCTCGCCGGTCATCCCGATGAAGTCGCCCACGTCGAGGTCCACGAAGGCGGCGTAGGCCTCACCGAGCACGTCGGCCCGGGCGTAGAGCTGGATCTGCCCCGACTGGTCCCGGAGCACCGCGAAGCAGCTCTTGCCGTGATGGCGCATCGCCATCACCCGGCCCGCCAGCGAGACCGCGCCCGCAC
Source organism: Nitrosotalea sp. (assembly GCA_035519555.1). GTDB lineage: Bacteria > Methylomirabilota > Methylomirabilia > Rokubacteriales > CSP1-6 > CAMLFJ01. Next base: position 88,188 of record DATIWG010000039.1, read on the forward strand.
TCTGCAGCATGGCCTCGTCCGCATCCTTGAAGCGTGACTGGAGGGTACCGGCCCAGTGGGTGACTGGGAAGCGCGCGCCGAAGGGGTTGACGCCGCGCGCCTGCCACGCCTCGAGCTTCTCCCGGCGGCGGCGCACCAGCTCGTTGGCGTCGGGGGGCATGCCGGCCGGGGTCGTCATCACCTGATCCTCACGACTGGGGCCCGGGTCGGGCTGCGGTCAGGTAGGCGCGGATGAACGGGTCGAGCCCTCCGTCCATCACCGCTTCCACGTTGCCGATCTCGACCCCGGTCCGGTGGTCCTTGATGATCTGGTAGGGCGCGAAGGTGTAGGTGCGGATCTGGCTGCCGAAGGCGATCTCCTTCTTCTCGCCCGTCAGGTCGGCCAGCTCCTGCTTCTGCTTCTGCTCGTAGATCTGGAAGAGCCGGGCCTTGAGGATGCGCATGGCGGTGTCGCGGTTGCGGAGCTGCGAGCGCTCGTTCTGGCAGGCGACCACGATCCCGCTCGGCAGGTGCGTGATACGTACCGCCGAGTCCGCGGTGTTGACCCCCTGCCCGCCCGGACCGGAGGAGCGGTAAACGTCCACTCGGAGATCCTCGTCGCGGACAACTACCTCGACGTCCTCCACTTCCGGGATCACCGCCACCGACGCGAACGAGGTGTGGCGCCGCCGCGAGGCATCGAAGGGCGAGATCCGGATCAACCGGTGGACGCCGGTCTCGCCCTTGAGGTGGCCGTAGGCGTACTCGCCCGTCATCTCGATGGTGGCCGACTTGATCCCCGCTTCCTCGCCCGCGAGCAGGTCCACGACCTCCGCCTTGAAGCCGGCGCGCTCGGCCCACCGCAAGTACATGCGCATCAGCATCTGCGCCCAGTCCTGCGACTCGGTGCCGCCTGCCCCTGGGTGGATGGAAAGAATGGCGTTTTTTCGGTCCTGTGGTCTCGAGAGCGTGATCTTTAGCTCGAAGGCCTCGACCTCCTCGGTGAGGTGACTGAGGCTGTCCTGGATCTCGGCCGTCATGCTCTCGTCCGACGCTTCGGTCGCCATCTCCCAGAGCAGGCGCGTTTCCTCGGCGCGGCCGGCCAGGTCCTTGAAGGTACTGACGGAGCGGGCCAGCTCGGCCCGCTCCTGGACGAGCGCCTGGGCCTTGCGGGTGTCCTCCCAGAACGAGGGCGAGGACATCTCGGCGTCGATCAGGTTGAGGCGGGTCTCCTTCGCCGGCAGGTCAAAGATGCCCTCGGAGGTCGTCGAGCCGCTTGTCCAGCTCCGCCACGTCGCGCTTCAGCTCCCCTAGCATGACGTGGGAGACCTCCGGAAATAGGCGATGCCGGCGGCGGCAGCGCCTAGCGCGGCGCTGGCGTAGACCAGCCAGTCGCCGAGCCGAGTATAGAGCGTGCTGCGCGCGCGCAGCGGGATGCGGCGAACGAGGATGCCGCGCTCGAGTAGCGGCAGTATCGGGCCGATGCGCCCGGTGGGCTCCACGAATCCCGAGACGCCGGTGTTGGCCGCCCGGGCGATGGCGACCCGATGCTCGACGGCGCGCAGTGGTAGCGTCCCCAGGTGTTGCCAGGGGCCGCTCGTCTCGCCGAACCACGCGTCGTTGGTGATGTTGGCCATGAAGCTCGCTCCGCGGACCACGAATCCCCGGAACAGCTCGGGGAAGATGACCTCGTAGCAGATTACGGTGCCGAACGGCGCCCCCGGCAGCGGGAAGATGGTCCGGGTCTCACCCACCCCGAACTCCGAGATGAACTCGGCCCAGCTCCTGACGAACCCGAGCAGACCCGCAAGCGGGACGTACTCGCCGAACGGAACGAGGTGAATCTTATCATACTTGGCCGTAATCCCTTGTCCAGTCAGGAGAAATGCGCTGTTCAGGAACTGCCCGCCGGGGGCATCGCGCCGATCCAGGGAGCCCACCAGGATGGGCGCGCCGATGTCTCCTGACAGCCGCGTGAGGCGCTCGAGCAGGATTCGATCGCCGCGCAGAAAGATGGTGGTGGCGGTCTCGGGCCAGAGCACGATCGCCGGCTTCGTGCGCGCCGCCTCGCGTGTGAGCTGCTCGTAGATGTCGAGGATCTGCTCGTGGCGCGCTGGATCCCACTTGATCGTCTGCTCGATCGAGGGCTGGATCACCGCCACCTCGACCGAGCCGGCCCCCGCGTTCGCGCCGGTCTCGGTGGCCAGCGCCCGCACGCCGAAGCCGTAGGAGGCCAACAGGAGCAGCGCGGCCGCGGCGGCGCCCGGCCCTGCTCGCCGGGGTCCCAGCGCGAGCAGCGCGGCGAGCGCCGCGTTGACGGCGACGAGCACGAGGGATACCGCGTAAACGCCGCCCAGCTCCGCGATCTGGATCACCGGCAGCTGGGCGGCCTGCGAGTAGCCGAGCAGGCCCCACGGGAATCCGCCCATCAGATGGCCACGCAGCCACTCGCCCGCCACCCAGAGCGGAGGCGTGAGCGCGAGGGCCGGGCCGGTCCCGAGCCGTCCGCGGAGCCATGCCGCTCCGCCGGCGACGAGCCCCACGTACAGGCCGCAGTAGGTGGCCAGCAGTGCTATCGGCAGCCAGGTCACCGGCCATGGGATCGCGCTGTAGTGCTGAAAGGTGTGATCGAGCCAGCGAAGCAACACCAGATAGAAGACGGTACCGGCGACCCAGCCGTCGACGAGCGCGGTCCGCGGCGCGCGCGTGGCGCCGGACCACAGCGACGGGACTAGCCAGACCCACGCGAGCAGAGCCCAGCCGGTCTTGGGGAAGGCGAACGCGCCCATCACTCCCGAGGCGGCGAGGAGGAGAGCGGAGGCGGCCGTGCCGCGCCGGCTCGTCGCGGGATCAGGCCCCATGGGCCAGTCGCTCGGCCAGCTTCCTCGGGAGTCCGGCGGCCAGGATTTTGCGAGCGGCCGCCATGTGGTCGTAGGGCACCCGGCGGACGATCACCGCCCTGGCCTCCCGATCCCAGATCGCGTAACAGGCTCGCGGATCACGATCCCGGGGCTGGCCCACGCTGCCCACGTTGACGAGGTAGCGGCGCCCGTCGTCGAGCCGCACCTGCGCCTCCGGCCCGTTCGCGTGGTCCGGGCCGCCGCTGCCCACGGACCAGACGCCGGGCACGTGCGAGTGGCCCACGAAGCAGAGACGGGTCGCGAAGTCGCCGAATACCTCGAGCCCATCTTCCTCGGAGACGAGGTAGTCCCACTCCTCGGGGTTGCGCGGGCTCGCGTGCACGAGCGTGGCATCCTCCACGGACCGGATCAGCGGCAGGCCGGTCAGGTAGTCACGATGCGCCTGGTCGAGCTGCTCGCCGGTCCAGCGCGCGGCCGCGCGCGCCCAGGGATTGAACCAGCGCAGGTCCAGCAGCCCGAGCGCGCCGTGCTCGTGGTTGCCCGCCACCATCGCGGTCGCCCGCTCTCCCACCCGCTCCACGCAGGCCACCGGATCGGCACCGTAGCCGACAAGGTCGCCCAGGCAGAGGATCGAGAGCGCGCCCTCCGCCGCGGCATCCGTCAGCACAGCGCTGAGGGCTTCCAGGTTCCCGTGGACGTCCGAGATGACCGCGTAGCGGATGGGGGGAAGCCCGATCAGGAGGCGGGAGCCTGCTCTTTGTGGATGCGGTCGAGGATCCCGTTGATGAAGCGGCTCGACTCGTGGGTACTGAACTTCTTCGCGACCTCGAGGGCCTCGTTGATCGCGACCTTGGGCGGAACGCCGGAGGCCCATCTGAGCTCGTAGATGGCCTGACGGAGGATGTTCCGGTCCACCACCGCCATGCGGTCGAGCTCCCAGTTCTCGGCGTAGCGGGCGATGAGCTCGTCGATCTCCGCCTCGTGTGACTTCGTCCCGCGGACGAGCGACTCCGCGAAATCCCTCGCCTCGCGATCGACGGGATGGCGGAGCCAGAAGTCGTCGAGGTGTGGCTGGGGATTGTCCTCGCCCTGGACGTCCAGCTGATAGAGCAGCTGCAGGGCGAGCTCCCGGGCCTTCCGGCGGCGCCCCATCAGCCCGCGCTCCGCCGTCCCGGGCGCGTTCGGGCGCGGCGTCCCGCCTGGGTGCGCAGCCAGCCCGCCATCTCGAGCGCAGCCAGCGCCGCCTCCTCGCCCCGGTTGCCGACGGCACCTCCCGCTCGCTCCCACGCTTGCTCCTCGGTGAGCGCGGTCACCACCCCGAAGGTCACCGGCACGCTGGTGTCGAGCCCCGCGCGGAGGATGCCCTGGGCCGCCGCGCTGCAGACGTAGTCGAAGTGCGGCGTGGAGCCTTTGATGACTACCCCCACGCAGATCACTCCGGCGAAGCGCCCGGAACGGGCGAGGGTCAGTGCGGCCTGGGCCAGCTCGAAGGAGCCCGGCACCCAGTGCACCTCGACCGCGTGGCCCGTCACCGCATGGTCGGCGAGCGCGGTGAGGGCGCCGTCGAGGAGCTTCTTTGTGATCGGCTCGTTGAATCGGGCGGCGACCACCGCGAAGCGCTGGCCGCGCGCGGCAGGAGCGACTCGGCGCTTCGGAGCGATGCCGGCCACGTGGCTCTAGTCCGGGAACGACGAGAAGAGGTGGCCGAGCTTCTCGCGCTTGGTGCGGAGATAGCTGCGGTTGGCCTCGGTGGCCGGGACCTCGAGCGGCAGCCGCTCCACCACCTTGAGCCCGTAGCCTTCGATGCCGACGATCTTCTTCGGGTTGTTCGTGAGAATCTTGAGGTTGCGGACCCCGAGATCCACCAGGATCTGCGCGCCGATGCCGTAGTGGCGAAGGTCGGCCCGGAAGCCGAGCGCGTGATTCGCCTCCACCGTGTCCTTCCCCTGATCCTGCAGCTCGTAGGCCTTGAGCTTGTTGAGCAGGCCGATCCCCCGCCCTTCCTGTCTCATGTACACGAGGACACCGCGCCGCTCGTGCTGGATGATCGCCAGCGCCTTGTGGAGCTGCGAGCCGCAGTCGCAGCGGTGCGAGCCGAAGACGTCGCCGGTGAGGCACTCGGAGTGCACGCGGACCAGGACCGGCTCGTCGGTCTTGACGTCACCGAGGACCAGGGCCAGCGGCAGGCGCTCGTCCACGGTGGTCTCGTAGGCGATGACCTGGAAGTCGCCGTGCTCGGTGGGCATGCGGGTGATGGCCGCGCGCCGGACCAGCTTCTCCTTGTGGATCCGGTACTCGATCAGGGCCTTGATCGTGATCGCCTTGAGCCGGTACTCCCTCCCCAGGGCCATGAGCTCGGGCAGACGCGCCATGCCGCCTTCCTCGTCCAGGACCTCGCAGATCACGCCGGCGGGGGCGTAGCCCGCGAGGCGGGCCAGATCCACCGCGGCCTCGGTATGGCCGGCCCGGCGCAGCACGCCGCCCGGCATCGCCCGAAGTGGGAAGATGTGCCCCGGCCGTGTGAGGTCCTCGGCCCGTGTGGCCGGATCGACGAGCGTGCGGATGGTGACGGCGCGATCGTAAGCCGACGTGCCGGTGGTCACGCCTCGCCGGGCGTCCACGCTCACCGTGAAGGCGGTGCCGAGCGGCGCCGTATTGTCCGAGACCATCATGGAGATCTGGAGCTCGTCGAGCCGCTCGCCCAGCATCGGCATGCAGATGAGGCCACGGCCGTACCTGGCCATGAAGTTGACCGCCTCCGGGGTGGCCTTCTCGGCCGCCATCAACAAGTCCCCTTCGTTCTCGCGGTCCTCGTCGTCGACGACGATGAGCATGCGGCCGGCGCGGATCTCCTCGATGCCTTCCTCGATCGTGACGAACTCGGCTTCGCTCACCGGCCGTCTCCTCTGACTTGCAAAATGCGCTGCACGTACTTGCCGATCATATCCATCTCCAGGTTCACACGCCGGCCCGGCGCCAGCGAGCCCAGGGTCGTCACCGCCAGCGTGTGCGGGATGACCATGATCTCGAAGTCCCGCGCGTTCAGCCGCGCCACCGTGAGGCTCACGCCGTCCACCGCCACCGATCCCTGCGGGATCAGCAAGGGGGCCAGCGCCTGGTCCTGCCATTCTATCGTGAGCCGGGCGGTCTCTGCCTGACGGGTAAGGGCCGCCACCACTCCGACGCCGTCCACGTGCCCCTGCACCAGATGCCCCCCCACCATGCCTCCGAGGCGCATCGGGCGCTCCAGGTTGACCGGGTCACCGGCCTTGAGCTCGCCGAGGGCCGTGCGCGACAGGGTTTCGGGGCCCACGTCGAACCCGAGTCGCCCCGGGCCTCGCTCCACGACGGTGAGGCAGGCTCCGTTGACCGCCACGCTGGCCCCGAGCCCGCTCCCCTCGAGCACCCGGTCGGCGGAGACGACCAGCCGGGCACCGTCGCGACCGACGACCCGGCCCAGCTCCTCGACGAGTCCGGTGAACATGGAGTCACGCGCTCCGCTCACCACGGGAGACGTTGGCCTCGAGGAGCCAGTCGTCGCCGAGTGGGCGTGTGGTGAGATCGGTGAGGCGCACGGCGTCGCCGAGGGTGAGGCCCGTTCCGCCCGTCGGGCCCGGCGCTCTCGCGCCGCCCAGTAGCATCGGGGCGACGAAGACAGCCACCCGGTCTACGAGCCCGGCCTCCAGGAACGCGCCGCCGAGCCCGCTGCCCGCCTCCAGCAGGACCGCGGTGACGTCGAGGGCGTGGAGCCGGGCGCACACGTCGCTCACGTCCACCCGCCCCTCACGCGACTTGCACTGGAGGACGGTGACGCCGACCGACTCGAGCGCGGCCACCCGGGGGGCGGGTGCATCGTCGCCGACGGCCACCAGGATGCGCCCGCGACTGCCCGAGCGCAGCATGGCCGCGTCGAGCGGCAGGCGCGCCCGGCTGTCCAGGACCACCCGGTACGGCTCGCGCGGCCACGGCTGCTCGAGCCGCACCGTGAGCGCGGGGTCATCGGCCAGCACCGTCCCGATACCCGTCACGATGGCGTCACTCTGGCTCCGCAGCCGGTGGGCCTCCCGGCGCGCCGCCTCGCCGGTGATCCAGCGGGACGTGCGGTCGAACGCGGCGATCTTGCCATCGAGGGTCATCGCCCACTTCATCGTGACGTGCGGACGCTGGCGCTCGATCGCGGTGAAGAACACCCGGTTGAGGTCCCGCGCTTCCCGCTCGAGGACACCGTTGGTCACCTCGATGCCGGCTGCGACGAGAGCATCGGTTCCTCCCCCCGTCACTCGCGGATTCGGATCGCGAATGGCCGACACGACACGACGGATCCCGGCCCTGACGATGGCGTCGACGCACGGGGGAGTGCGGCCGACGTGGTTGCATGGCTCCAGCGTGACGTAGAGGGTGGCGCCACGGGCGTGATCGCCGGCCCGGCTCAGCGCGGCCGCTTCCCCGTGCGGCCCCCCAGCCCGCTCGTGGAAGCCCTCGGCGACGATGACGTCGTCCCGGACCACGACCGCGCCCACCATCGGGTTCGGCGACGTGAGCCCGCGGCCCCGCGCGGCCAACGCCAACGCCCGCGCCATCCACCGGATGTCGTTCCGGATGTCGTGCATCATCCCTCCGCGACCCTGCGGAGGATTCTACCGCGCCTGTCCCGGCTCCGGCTGCTCTCCGAGCAGGGCGTCGACGAAGGTCTTCGGGTCGAAGACCTGGAGGTCGTCGATCCGCTCGCCGACTCCCACGAGCTTGATCGGTACCGCGAGCTCCTGGTGTATGCGGATCGCGATGCCGCCCTTGGCGGTGCCGTCGAGCTTGGTGAGCACGAGACCGGTGAGACCGATCGCCTCGTGGAACATGCGCGCCTGCTGGAGGCCGTTCTGACCGGTCGGAGCCTCCAGCACCATGAGTGATTCGTGCGGCGCCCCCGGCAGCTGCCGCCCGAGCACTCGCTTGAGCTTGGCCAGCTCCTCCATCAAGTTCGCCTTCGTGTGGAGCCGGCCCGCGGTGTCCACCAGGAGCACGTCGCAGTCCCGCGAGGTGGCCGCCTTCACCGCATCGAACACCACGGCGGCCGGATCGGCGCCGGCGGTCTGATGGATGACCTCGATGCCGGTGCGACGTCCCCACTCCTGTAGCTGCTCGATCGCCGCCGCCCGGAAGGTGTCGGCCGCCGCCATCAGCACCTTCTTGCCGTCCGCCTTCAGCGAGGCCGCGAGCTTGGCAGTGCTGGTGGTCTTGCCGGCGCCGTTGACGCCCAGCATGAGGATGACGGCGGGCCGATGCTCCAGGTTGAGGGAGGCCGCGGCCCCGCCAAGCGATTCCTCGAGGAAGCGATGGAGCGCGGCCCGCACGTCATCGGTCGACGACACCCGGCCGCGCTTGACTTCGTCGCGGACCCGTTTCGCGAACGCCGAAGCGGTCGCCGCTCCGAGATCGGCGGCGATGAGAGTTTCCTCCAGCTCCTGCAGCATGGCCTCATCGACGGGACGGGTGATGGAGAGGATGGCTCCGAGGCCTTCGTCCATCAGCTCTCGGGTGCGCCGCAGTCCTTGCCGGACGCGCTCCCCGAGGGAGCCGAACAGGCTCACGAGCCCGAGGTGGCCGGCGGCGGGGGAAGCTCGAGGCGCTGGATCACCGTACCCTTCGCTCCGAGGGCCGGCAGGGACTTTCCGTTCAGCATGACCTCGACGCCACCAGCGTTGCCGATGGTCACCACGAAGCGTCGCTCGGTCGACCACTCCCGGCTGGCGCCCGCCGGCAGGAGCTCCTCAACGACGCGGCCGTCGTCGGTCTGGACCCGTATCCAGGTCGCCTCCACCGCTTTGATAACGAGGCGCTGGCGGGCCGGGCCGGACTCGATCTTCGCGGTCGCCGACGACGGCGGCGCCGCCGGGCCCGGCGGCGTGGTTGTGGTAGGGGGTGAGCTTGCCGGTCGGGCCGGCTCGGGAATAGCCGCCTGCGGAGGCGGCGCTACTGGCTTCGCCGGCGGCTGTGCCATCGGAGCGGATGGCGCAGCCGGGACCGGAGTCGGGACCGCCGGGGCCGGGGGCACGACGAGTGGCGACGCCGTCGTCTCGATTTTCGTGGCGGCAACAGAAGTTCCGCCCGTTCGCTTCATCACGAGGTTCAGAACGAGCAGGCTGACGCCCAGGACCACGAGTAGCCCGACGCCAACCAGGATGGAGCTGGTCGCCCACGTCGTGCGAGGTCGTGGAGGGGCGCTCGCCGCCTCCGCCGCCGCGCGCTCTCCGGCCAGCTCCTGATAGTGCCCGAGGGCGGTCTGGGGACTCTCGCGCAGGAAGCCACAGTACGCCCGGATGAAGCCCCGGACGAAGACAGGCGAAGGCAGATCGGCCAGACGCTCATCCTCGAGGGCCTCGAGGTGGCGGATCCCCACCCGCGTCGAGCGCGCCATGTCCTCGAGCGAGCTGCCCCTGGCTTCCCGAAGGGACCGCAGGTACGCACCGAGTGATCCCGCGACGGTCTCAGTCTGCTGCATGTGGATCAGTGTAGCGCAGGTTAGGCGTCGGTCATCCTAACTGAGACGAGGCGCGAGAGACCAGGCTCCTCCATGGTGACGCCGTAGAGCACGTCGGCGGCTTCCATGGTCTTGCGGTTGTGCGTGATGACGATGAACTGGGTCTGGGTACACAGCTCCCGCAGCACGCGCAGGAAGCGGTGGATGTTGGCGTCATCCAGCGGCGCATCCACCTCGTCGAGCACGCAGAACGGGCTGGGCCGGTGGTAGAAGATCGCGAACAGCAGCGCCAGGCCGGTGAGCGCTTTCTCGCCGCCCGACATCAGGGTAACCGCCTGGAGGCGCTTGCCCCGCGGCTGGGCCATGAGCTCTACGCCCAGCTCGAGCGGATCGTCCTCGCCCTCCTCGGGCGGCACCATCCGCAGCTCCGCGCGCCCACCCTCGAAGAGACGCGAGAAGATGTCGCCGAAGTGGCGGTTGATGTCGTCGAAGGCCTCCTGGAAGCGCTCCTGGGCAGTCCGGGTCATGCCACGCAGGGCCTTCTCGAGATCCTTGATCGACGCCACCACGTCGTCATGCTGGGTGCGCAGGAAGTCGAGCCTCTCGGTCAGCTCGCGGAACTCCTCGTCCGCCACCAGATTGACCGGGCCCATGGCCTCGAGCTTGCCCGAGAGCTCCTCGTGGCGCTGGCGCACGTCCTCGAGGTCTCGCGCTCCATCGTGCGCGGCCAGCAAGGCCTCCGCGGTCTCGACGGCGTGACGACGCCTCGCCTCCTGCAGCAGTTCCTCGCGGCGCACGCGGCCTTCCGTCTCCATCAGATCGAGCTGGTGGAGACGGTTGACCAGCCCGTTCAGCTGGTGCTGGACCTCGCGCAGCTCGCTCTCGATTCCCTGGCGCTCCCCGAGCTGCCGCTGGTGCTCCTCGGCGATTACCGCCACCTCGGCCTCGAGGCGGTCGCGATCGGCCACCGCGTCGCGCGCCTGCGCGTCGGTCCGCTCCCGCTCGGCGGCCAGGTCCCCGCGGCGCTCGGCGGTCTGCGCCCGCCGAGCCGACGACTGCTCCTGCTGCAGGCCGAAGTCACGCTCCAGACCGATGATCCGCTCGATGTCGCGCCCCAGGGCTTCGACCCGCTCGGCTACCGTGGCCAGGTCGACACGACATACGGTCAGCCGCTCGGTGAGCCCGGTCTCGTCCCCCTGCCCGCTCTCCAGGAGAGCCTGCAGCTCGGTCATGTCTCCGCTCAGCCGCGCCTCCTGCTCGGCGGCGGCCATCAGTGCACGCTCCAGCCCGAGCAGCTGGGTGGCGGTCTCATCGCGCTCACCCGACAGCTGCTCGCTCTCGGCCGCCAGCGTCTCCAGGTGGCGAGCCACCCGGTCGGCTTCCCGAAGGACCGACTCCAGATCCTTCTCGCCAGCCAGCCGCGCGCTCTCCTGCGCCTGGTAGTTCGACTGCAGGCCTTCCAGTCGCGTGCGGAGCCCCGTGACCTCGCCCTCCACGGTCTCCAGGCGCGCCATCGCGGCTTCCACGTCGTGCCTAAGCCCGGCGATCTCCTCACCGAGCTGGCGGATCGCCCGCTTCCGACCCAGGAGCGAATGGTCGTTGCTCTCGCGCTCACCGTCCCGGTGCCCACCGGTGAGCCGACCGCTCGGCGAGAGGACCTCCCCGGAGCGCGTGACGTAGGTGGCGATCACGCCGTTCCGACGCCACAGGATCTCGGCCTGGTCCAGATGGGAGACGATGCCAACGCGCCCAAGGAGGTAGTGCAGCAATGCAGGCCGTGGTCCCCCGACGAGGCGCGCCGCCCAGCTCACCTCGCCCGAGTCGTCTGGCAGCGCCCCGGGTCCGGGCAGCGTTTCCAGAGGCAGGAGCGTGGCCGAGCCCGCGCCTTCTCGCTCGAGATAGCCGAGAGCGGCCCTTGCGTGTTCGAAGCGCTCCACCACGACCCACTGCAGGCGGTCACCCAGCACCGCCTCCACCGCCTCCTCGAGCCCGTTCGGAACCTCCAGGAGATCGGCGACCGTGCCGACGACGCCACTCAGATCGGCCGCCCCCATGTGCGCGAACACGGCGCGGACCCCGGCGCCGTAGCCTTCGCGCTCGCGCTCGAGGCGCACCAGGGCGTCCAGGGCGGACTGGCGGGCCGCGAGCTTGACTCGAAGGCCGGCGACCGCTTCCTGGGCTTCGGTCCGTGCGACCTCGCGCTCCCGCCGGGTCGCCTCGATCTCCTGCAACTCCGTGCTCAGCAGCGAGAGCTGGGCGCCGGTCCGTTGCCGCGCCGCCTCCAGACGCAGGCGCGAGGCCGCGAGGGCTTCCGCCTCGGTGCGCCCGGTGGCCAGCTCGGCGGCGAGCCGCTCGGCGCGCCGGTCCACCTGGATGCTGCGCTCCCGCAGCTCGCCGCTCGACCGCGTGAGATCGGCGCGGGCGCCCGCCACCCGGATCTGCTCGAGCCGCAGCGTTTCGAATCGCTCGCGCCGCTCGCTGAGGGCGCCGCGGCACGCCTCGATCTGGGCCTCGACGCGACGCACCTCCTCGTCCTGCCGCTCGTGGCGGCCCCGCGCTTCCTCGAGACCGCGGCCCTTCTCGTCGCGCTCGGCGGACAGGGCGACGCGCCGGTCGCCCAGCGCACGGATCTCCTCTTCGAGGCGCGTCTCCTCGGCGAGCAGGTCCTGGATCTGCAGACCCATCTGCTCGCGCCGCTCGAGGAGTCGCTCGGCCTCGCCCTGGATCTTCTGCACGGACTGGCGCAGATCTCCTAGGCGATACTCGGTGTCCTGGATCGCGGCGGCCTGCAGGGCCTGGCGGCCGGTCAGGGTGGCCACACGCGCGCGCTGCTGCTCCTCGGTGCCACGGAGCGTCTCCATCTCGCTCGTCACCGCCTCGTGCTGGGAGGCGAGGGCCGCGTAGTCCGCGGCGAGCAGCGCGAGGTCCAGGGCCTGCCGCTCGGCCTGCAGGGCCTTGTACTGCTGCGCCTTCCGGGCTTGCCGCTCGATGGAAGAGAGCTGCCGTCGCACCTCTTCCATCACGTCGCGTAGGCGCTGCAGGTTCAGGCGCGTCGCGTCGAGCTTGCCCTGAGTCTCGGAGCGCTGCTGCTTGTAGCGCGCGATCCCCGCCGCCTCCTCGATGAACATGCGGCGCTCCCACGGCTTGGCGGTCAGCACGTGGTTGAGCCGCTCTTGGTCCATGAGGGCGTAGGCCTTTGGGTTCACCCCGGTGCCCGCGAACAGGTCCTGGATGTCGCGCAGCCGGCACACGCTGGTGTTGAGCAGATACTCGCTCTCGCCGGTGCGGTACAGCCGTCTGGCCACCGCGACCTCGCTCCACGGGACCTGCAGGCCGCCGTCGTTATTGAAGACGAGGCTGACCTCGGCCATCCCGATCATCTTCCGGGAAGCGGAGCCGTGGAAGATGATGTCTTCCATTTTGCTGCCGCGGAGGGTCTTGGGGCTCTGCTCGCCAAGGGCCCAGCGGATGGCATCGGCCACGTTGGACTTGCCGCAGCCGTTCGGACCGACGATACAGGTGACCCCGGGGAAGACCTTCACGTCGGTCTTCTCCGCGAACGACTTGAAGCCGTGGATCAGGATCGATTCGAGTCTCATAGCGAACCCGCCCACAGGGCGTAGTTCATTGATAACACACGGTCCTCGGATCAACCAAGAAAAAAGCCCCAGGAGTGGGGGGCGGAGGCGCCGGCCGGTACTAGATGTGGGCTGGCGGAACGGCGGCGGCTAGGCGCCTTTGAGCAGGCAGCACTTCTTGTACTTCTTGCCGGAGCCGCATGGGCAAGGGTCGTTGCGGCCGACCTTCTGTCCGTCGGCGGCGCGGGGCTCGCTTCGCGTGGCGGCCGGCCGCGCGATCGCGCCCTCCTCGCCGCCGCGGGTCTCCTGCCATTCGGTCGCCCGCTGCGCGACGTGAGTCGTGGGTGCGTCCTCCTGGCTCATCCGCACCTTGAAGAGCTGCTCGAGAGCCGTCTCCTTCAGGCTGCCGATCATCTCCTGGAACATGTCGAAGGCTTCCTTCTTGTACTCGGTCAGCGGGTCGCGCTGGCCGTAGCCGCGAAGGCCGATGCCTTCCTTCAGGTGGTCCATGTTCAGCAGGTGCTCGCGCCAGAGCTGATTGATGCCGCGGAATCCGCCGCCGTCCCACTCGAGCCCGAGCACGACCCAGCGCTCGAGGCGGTGGAACATCTCGGGCCCCATCTCCCGCTCGCGGTCCCGGTAGTGCCGCTCCGCCGCTTCGGTCACTTCCTCGACGAGGGCCTGCTGCGACGCGATCTCGTCGAGCTTCAGGGGGGGCATCCGGAAGTCGAACTGACGATGCAGCGCCTCGTTGAGCCCCACGAGGTCCCAGTCCTCGGGGTGGGCCTCGGCGGGCGCGTAGCGCTCGACCACAACCGCGGCCAGCTCGCCCAGCCACTCGAGGACTGTCTCCTCCTGACTCTCCCCCGCCAGGATCTCCCGTCGCAGCCCGTAGACGATCTCGCGCTGCTTGTTCATGACGTCGTCGTATTCGAGCAGATGCTTGCGGATCTCGAAGTTGCGCGTCTCGACCCGCTTCTGGGCGGTGCCGATGGCCCGTGTCACCAGCTTGTGCTCGATCGGCTCGCCCTCTTCCATGCCGAGGCGGTCCATGATTCGCTGGATCCGCTCCGACCCGAAGATCCGCAGCAGGTCGTCCTCCAGGGACAGGTAGAAGCGCGAGGAGCCCGGGTCGCCCTGGCGGCCGGATCGACCGCGCAGCTGGTTGTCCACTCGTCGCGACTCGTGGCGCTCGGTGCCGATGATGTGGAGGCCTCCCAGCGCGACGACCCGCTCGTGCTCGGGGTCGGTGGCCTTCTTGGCCTCGAGCCAGGCGGCCTCCCGCGCCTCCGGCGGCGCGGTGGCGGGGTCGAGCCCCTTCTTGCTCAAGAGGGCCTTGGCCAGGAAGTCGGGATTGCCGCCCAGCAAGATGTCGGTGCCGCGCCCGGCCATGTTGGTGGCGATGGTGACCGTCTTCTCCCGTCCGGCCTGGGCTACGATCTCGGCCTCGCGCTCGTGGTACTTGGCGTTGAGCACCTGGTGCGCGATCCCATTCTTCTTGAGCAGCTTGGAGAGCCGCTCCGACTTTTCGATCGACACGGTACCGACCAGGACCGGCTGCCCCTTCGCGTGGCGCTCCGCGATCTCGGCGGCCACCGCGTCGAACTTCTCGCGCTCGGTCTTGTAGACGACGTCCGGATAGTTGATCCGGCCGAGCGTGCGGTTGGTCGGGATCACGGTGACATCGAGCTCGTAGATCTTGGCGAACTCCTCGGCCTCGGTGGCCGCGGTGCCGGTCATGCCCGCGAGCTTGTCGTACATCCGGAAGTAGTTCTGCAGCGTGATCGTGGCCAGGGTCTGGTTCTCGCGCGCGATCTTGAGGCCTTCCTTGGCCTCCACCGCCTCGTGGAGCCCGTCCGACCAGCGCCGCCCCGGCATCATGCGCCCGGTGAACTCGTCCACGATGATCACCTGTGGCTGGACCACCAAACGGCCCTGGTCGTCGACCGTCTCGAGGTCCTTCACCACGTAGTCCACGTCCTTGTGGAAGATGTGGTGCGCCTTGAGCGCCTGGTTGATGTGGTGGGCGACCTCGATGTGGGCGGGGTCGGAGAGATTCTCGACCCCGAGCAGGCGCTCGCAGTAGGCCACCCCCTGGTCGGTGAGCGACACCGTGCGGGCCTTCTCGTCGACGATGAAGTCGCCCTCGGCCTGCTCCTCGATCTCGGAGAGCTTGCCCTCGACGATGGTGGCGGCCCGCTTCAGCCGGGGGATGACGCGGTTGACCTTCTCGTAGAGGGGGGCCCGGCTCTCCGCGCTGCGGTCGCGCCCCGAGATGATCAGGGGGGTGCGGGCCTCGTCGATCAGGATGGAGTCCACCTCGTCCACGATCGCGTAGTGATGCCCCCGCTGCACCATGTCGTCGAGGTTGAACTGCATGTTGTCGCGGAGGTAGTCGAAGCCGAACTCGTTGTTGGTGCCGTAGGTGATGTCGGCGGCGTACGCCTCCTTGCGGGTGACCGGCCGCAGGGCGGCGAGCCGGATGTCCGGGGATGCGAAGGCGGGATCGTAGACGTACTGGACCTCGTGCTGGATCACCCCCACCGAGAGCCCGAGCGCGTGGTAGATCGGTCCCATCCACTGGGCGTCACGGCGGGCAAGGTAGTCGTTGACCGTGACCACGTGGGTGCCGAGGCCGGGCAGCGCGTTCAGGTAGGCGGGCAGCGTGGCCACCAGGGTCTTGCCCTCGCCGGTGGCCATCTCGGCGATCTTCCCCGAGTGCAGGACCATGCCGCCCATCATCTGCACGTCGAAGTGGCGCATGCGCACGGTCCGGCGGGCCGCCTCCCGCACCGCCGCGAAGGCTTCGGGCAGAAGATCGTCGACCTCGGCGCCATCGGCGAGCCGCTGGCGGAATTCGGCGGTCTTCGCCCGCAGCGCCTCGTCGGAGAGCGACTTCAGCCCGGGCTCGAGCGCCTCGATCGAGGCCACCACTGGGCGCATGCGCTTGACGTCGCGCTCGTGCTTGGTGCCGAAGATCGAGCGGAAGATGGCATTCAGCATGTCAGGGCCTCATCTTACACCACCGGACGACCCACGCTGCGCGGTCCCCTCACTGGGCCTGGCGCAGGAGCTCGCGGGCGTGGCGCCGGGAGGCCTCGGTGACCCGCTCACCGCCCAGCATGCGCGCCAGCTCGTCGATGCGGTCGGCCGCATTCAGCGCGGTCACGCTCGTCCGCGTCGCTCCCCGGGCCACGTGCTTCTCGACGAGCAGGTGATGGCCCGCATAGGCGGCGATCGGGGCCAGGTGGGTCACGCAAAGCACCTGCCGGCCCGCCGCGCTGGCCCGAAGCTTCTGACCCACCACGTCGGCTACGCGGCCACCGATGCCCGCGTCGACCTCGTCGAAGACCAGCACCGGGACGTCGTCCGCGGCGGCGAGCACGGTCTTGGCGGCCAGCATCACCCGGGACAGCTCACCGCCCGAGACGACCTTGGCCAGCGGGCGCAGATCTTCCCCGGGGTTGGCGGAGAGGAGCAGCTCGGCGGTTTCGGCGCCGCGCGGTCCCACCCGGAAGCCCTCGGCTCCGGATCCGAGCTCGTCGGGGCCCGCGGTCTCCCGGCGCAGGGCCACCCGGAAGCGCCCGTGCTCCATGCCGAGCCCGCGGATCTCCTTCTGGATCAGACGCTCGAGGCGCTCCGCCCCGCGCGTCCGGGCCTCGGAGAGCGCCGCCGCCTCCCTCCCCGCGGCGGCCGCGGCGTCCGCCACCGCGCGCTCCATCTCCTCGGCGATCGCGTCGTGACGCGTGATGCGATCGAGCGCCACCGCCGCCTCCTGGCGGTGCGCCAGGATGGCGGCCACGGACTCGCCGTACTTCCGCTTGAGCTTCACGATGGCGTCGAGCCGCGCGTCGATCTGCTCGAGTCGGTCCGGATCGAACACGGCGCGGTCGCGCAGGGCGCGGGCCCGACCGACCACGTCCTCGAGGTAGGCCTGCGCGCCCTCGATGGCCTCGATGGAAGCGGCCGCGTCGGGTTCGAAGCGGGAGATGTCCCGCAGGAGGGCGGCGGCTCGCGTGAGCCGCGCGGCGGCCGACTGCGGGTCCTCGTAGAGCAGGCCGACCGTCTCCTGCAGCCCGGCCACGATCCGCTCGGCGTGCTGGAGTCTCGCGCGTTCGGCGCGCAGGTCGTCCTCTTCCCCGTCGCGGAGCTTGACCGCGTCGATCTCCGAGACCTGGAACCGGTAGAGGTCCTCCTGCCGGGCGCCCTCGCGCATCTCTTCCCGCAGGCGCCGGAGCACGCCGCGCGCCTCCTCCCACGTCCGCATCAGGGCGCCGACCCGACTACGTCGGTCCTCCGCCTCGGCGAACCGATCGAGCAGCAGGAGCTGGCGGGCGGGCTCCATCAGCCGCTGATGCTCGTGCTGGCCGTGCAGCTCGATCAGGGCCTCGCCGAGCCGCTCGAGTAGGCCGACGGTGGCCGCGCCATCGTTGACGAAGGCGCGGTGCCGGCCCCCGCGTGCGAGCTCGCGTTTGATGACGAGCTCACCGTCGCCGGCTCGGTGCCCGGCCTCTTCCAGAAGCGCGGCCACCGGGCCGGCCGGCTCGATCTCGAAGACCGCCTCGACCACCGCGGTCTCGGCACCGGTGCGAATCCAGTCGGGTTGGGCGCGCGCGCCCGTGATCAGCAGCAGTGCGTCGACCACGATGGATTTCCCGGCACCCGTCTCGCCGGTGAGGACGTTGAGGCCGGGGGCGAAGGGAACGACCGCCTCCTCGACCACCGCGAGATTCCGGATGGACAACTCGCGCAGCATCGTGCCAGCCATGCTACGGGCAGTGGCGGGCGGCGCTCAACTGTATCCTATCGCTCGCCCCACTTGAGCTTTGCCCGCAGGACCGAGAAGAAGTGTTTCTGGGGAAATCGCAGCAGGCGGGTGCGGGCCGCCGCCCGCCGCACCTCCACCGTATCCTCCATCCTGAGCGAGAAGCCCACCTGCCCGTCCAGGGTGAGCATGACGTCCTGATCCGTGAGCAGCGTGATGGCGATGCGCTGCGTCGCGGGGAGCACGATGGGTCGGTTCGTGAGGGTATGGGAGCAGATCGGGGTGAGCACTATCGCGTCCATTGTCGGATACACGATAGGCCCGCCCGCGGAGAGGCAATACGCGGTCGAGCCGGTCGGGGTGGAGACGATCAGCCCGTCCGCGCGGTAGCCGGTGGCGAAGTCGCCGTCCACCGCGACCTCGAGGCGGATGATCCGGCTCATCGCCGACTTGGTGATGACCACGTCGTTCAGGGCCGAGTACTCGCCGAGCCGCTCTCCTTGACGGAAGACGCGTGCCTCCAGGAGCATGCGCTCCTCGATGACCAGCTCGCCCCGCAGGTACGCCTCGAGCGCCGGGATCAGCTCGTCGACGGTGAGCGCGGTGAGGAACCCGAGGCCGCCCAGGTTCACGCCGAGTATCGGCACACCCAGGTCGCCCACCAGGCGCGCCATGCTGAGGAGCGTGCCATCGCCCCCAAGGACGAGCAGCAGGTCGGACTGGGCGGGGAGCTCCGGCCGCCCGGCCATCGGGACCGTCGCCTGCGGGAAGAGCCCCGCGGTCTCCTTCTCCAGGACCGGCTGGATCCCGCGCGCGGCGCACCACTCGAGCAGCTGTGGCACCACCGTGCGGGCTTCCTGGCGGTCGGTCTTGGCGATGATCCCCAGTCGTTTCACGGTTGCGGAGGTTCCTCCGCGGTGATCTTGGCGATCAGGGCGTCCAGCTCGGCGAGGGTACGTCCGGTCTTCGTCAGCAGCAGGAAGAACTCGCGGTTGCCCTTGGGGCCCTTCAGCGGCGACGCGGTGGCGCCCCGGACATGCCAGCCGTGCAGGACCGCGAAGCGCGCCACCCGCGCGATCACCGCCTGGTGGTGCGAGCCATCCCGCACCACCCCGCCCTTGCCGACCTGACCCTTGCCGACCTCGAACTGCGGCTTGACGAGGACCACCGCCTCGCCCTGCGGGCCCAGCACCGAGAAGACGGACGGCAGGACCTTCTCGAGCGAGATGAAGGAAACGTCGACCGTGGCGAGGTCCGGCGATTCGGTGAAGGAATCGACGGGCAGGTTACGCGCGTTGGTCTTCTCCATCACCACGACGCGCCCGTCGGCACGGAGCTTGGCGTCGAGCTGGCCCTGACCCACGTCCACCGCGTACACCTTGATCGCGCCCTGCTCCAGGAGGCAGTGGGTGAAGCCTCCGGTGGAGGCGCCCACGTCGACCGCGACGCGGCCGCGGGGAGCGATCGCGAAGGCCGCGAGCGCGTGCTGGAGCTTGTCACCACCCCGGCTGACGAAGCGCGGACGCGCGACGAGCTCGAGCTTGGCGCCGGGAGCGACGAGCGCACCCGCCTTGTCCACCCGCTGGCCGTCGACGAGCACGTCACCGGCCAGGATGAGCCGCGCCGCCTTCTCGCGCGACTCGAGCAGCCCGCGCTCGACCAGGGCCACGTCCAGGCGGACCTTGGTCTTCGCTCGGCCCTCACCGGCCGCTCGCTCAGGGGGCGGGGTGCCCTTTCCGCGGACTGCGGGGGCAGGCTTGCGGGGGGCGGGTGTAGGCTTCGACAGGCCACGCTTCTTTGGGAACCTCTTCACGCCGGCTCCTTTCTCCGGCCCGTGAAGCGGCCGCGACACTCCGCGGTCAGCGTACGGGCTCGTGCACCGGACTTCGAGACCACTCCGTCGGGGGTGTCCACTCCATTGGGGGACGAAAAGGACAGCAATGGCCGAGAGATATGCGCGGTCCGGGAGAGATGGCGGGTCAAAGCGATCGCGACGGCTCTCATGCGGGCTCCTCGGCCCCAGGGAACTGTGCCAGAAATTTCAACGGTCACAATTATATAGCTGAACCCCCCTCCCCGACGAATTCAGCCTGCGCGCATCCCCGATCGGGGTCTGAGCACGAACAGCAGCCCCATTCCGGCCACGAAGCCGCCGATGTGGGCAAAGAAGGCCACGCCGCCGCTGGCCCCGAAGCTGCCGAGGCCGTTCAGCACCTGGAGGACGATCCAGAAGCCCAGCACGAACAGCGCCGGGACCCTTACCACCCGGAAGAAGAAGCCCAGAATGATCAGTGTGGTCACGTGGGCGTTGGGAAAGAGCAGCAGATAGGCGCCGAGCACCCCCGACACGGCCCCGCTGGCCCCGACCATTGGCAAGTCGGAGCCTGGACCCACCGCGACCTGGGTCAGGGCGGCCGCCAACCCGGAGGCGAGATAGAAGACCAGGTACCGCAGATGTCCGAGCGTGTCCTCGACGTTGTTGCCGAAGATCCCCAGATAGAGCATGTTGCCGCCGACGTGAAACAGGCCGCCGTGCATGAACATCGAGGTGAAGATCGTCAGAACGGGTGAAGGCAGGTCGGATGGCCCGAGGCACGACCCGGTGAGCCGACACGGCACCAGCCCAAACTCCCTGATGAAGGACTCCCCGGCCCGCGCCCCTTCCGGCCCTCCGAGCTCGAGCGAGAGCTGGTAGATGAACACCAGGCCGTTCAGGATGATCAGCCCGATCGTGACGACAGGAGTCGTGCGGCTCGGATTGTCGTCCTTGAGAGGGAACAAGGCGACTTAGGGCGCGTTCGGGCCGAGCGTGACGATGGTGGGAGTGGTCAGATACGTGCGCGCCACTCGCTGCACGTCGTCCGCGGTGACGACCTCCACCGCCCGCGCGTAGCGGTCGGCGAAATCGGGCCCCATTCCAAGTGCCTCGAAGAATGCGTCGTACCACGCCAGCCGCGCGTTGGTGCGGCGGTCCAGCGCGAACTGGCCGAGCAGATAGGCCTTGGCGCGGGCCAGCTCCGTCGAGCTCACCGGATCGCGCCGGATCCGATCGAGCTCGGCCAGCATCGCTGCCTCGGCCCGGGCTTGATTGGCGGGCGCCGTTCCGAGCTGGGTGAAGAAGACACCTGGTCCCAGGCGTGACGGGTACGAGCCGCCGGTGGAGTACGCGAGGCCCTGCTTGTCGCGCACCTCGGTGAAGAGCCGCCCGGCCATGCCGCCGCCCAGCGCGGTGGCCAGGACCTTCACCGCCGCGTAGTCGGGGTGCGAGGTGGGCGGCGCGAGGAAGGCGACCAGCACCTGGGCTTGCGCAGCCGGCTTCACGAGCACCGTCCGATCGGCACGCGCCGCCGCGGTGGGCAGTGCGGGGTCGGGCTCGCCAGCGCCGGCCGGCGCGTCGCCGAACAGCCGGGTCGCCTCCGCCACGACCTCGCGGACGGTGATGTCACCGCTCACCGCCAGGATCATCCGCGGCGCGCGGTAGAAGCGCTGGTAGTGCGTGAGCAGGGTGTCGCGATTGATGCGCTCGAGCGCGGCCGCCCGTCCAAGGACCGGGCGGCCGTAGGGATGGTTGCCGTAGACGCGGCCGAGGATCGTGTCCATGGCGAGCGGAAAAGGCTGATCCTGGCGGCTGCGCAGCGCGGTCAACATGGCCCGCCGCTCGCCGTCGATCTCGGACGCGGGCAGCGTGGGTCGCAGTGCCACGTCGGCGACGAGCTCGAGCATCATCTTCCAGTTCCGGGCCAGCGCGGTGGCCCGGATCTCCGAGAAGTCCATGTCGGCCGATGCGCTGACGCCTCCGCCCAGCCCTTCGGCGGCCTCGGCGATCTGCAGAGCCGAGCGCGTCGTGGTCCCTTTCAGCATTACCTGCTGAAGCAGGTGGGTGATGCCCGCGTCCTCCTCGGTCTCCCAGCGAGACCCGACCCGCACGAAGAGCGAGACCGCGACCACGGGCGTGGCCGGGTTCTCGCGGACCAGGATAGTCACGCCATTGGGGAGGATCTCACGCAGCGGTGCCTGCGCCAACGCCAGGCCGGCGGTCGCCGAGAACAGCGCGGCCCCGAACGCGATCGCGGCCAGCCGGCGGCCCATCACTGGGGGCGACTCCGGGGCACGAAGGCCAGCCGCGCATAGGACCTGGTCAGGTAGCGGCGCGCCGCGTCCTGCACCTGCGCGCGGGTCACCGCTCGGATCCGGTCCACATAGGTGCGCTCGGCATCGAGATCCCAGGTGGTCTCGGCCCGACCGTAGGCGAGGGCCAGGCCCTCGACGGTCTCGCGCGAGAATTCTCGCTCGGCTTCGGACGCGGTGATGGCCCGCGCCAGCTCCTCCGCGGTCACGCCCTCCGACTGGATGCGCTCGATCTCGGTCATGATGCCCTTCTCCACCGCATCCTGATCGGAGCCCTCGAGCTGCGCGGTCACTCCGAGCGCTCCCGCGCCCTGCAGCGCGGCGTACCATCCGCCGATGCTCGACACGAGCCGAGCCCGCTCCCGCAGCGCTTGGTTGAGCCGCGAGCTGCGCGAGCCGCCGAGGATGTGGCTGAGCACGTCCACCGCAGCCATGTCGGGATGGCCGAGCGGCGGGGCCAGCCAGGCCAGCCCGAGCTGGGTCTGGCGCTCCGGCCGCTCGACGGACCGCGCGCGGACGCCGTCGAGAGGCACCGGCGGCGGAATGGCCTGACGCGAATAGCCAGAGGAGGGGCGGACGCCGAATGCGGCGACCACGGCGGCCCGTATCGCCGCCGGATCCACGGGCCCCACCACGACCAGGGTCATGTTGTCGGGCACGTAGTGCCGGGCATAGTAGCCACGCAGCGTTTCCTGGGTCGCCGCTCGGAGGTCCGCGACGTCGCCGAGCACCGGTCTGCCGTAAGGGTGGCCTTGGTAGAGCAGATTGTAGAGCTGGCGGCCCAGCGAGGAGCGCGGATTGTCCTCGTTCAGCCGCACCTCCTCGAAGACCACTTCTCGCTCGCGGCCGAGCTCTGCCGGATCGAACACGGAGTTGAGCACCATGTCGGCCATGAGCGAGATGCCTGACACCGCGCGGGCCGCCGGGAGCAGTACGTAGTAGAAGGTGTAGTCGTTGGACGTGCCCGCGTTGGTGCGACCGCCCACGGCCTCGACCTCGGTGTCGACGAAGCCGCGCGGCCGCGTCGCGGTACCCTTGAACAGCATGTGCTCGGCGAAGTGGGAGAACCCACGCTCGCCCATCGCTTCATCGCGCCCGCCCACTCCGGCCCACAGGTGGATCGCGACGGTGCTGGCCGCGCGGTGCTCCTGTACGATCAACCGCATGCCGTTGGGCAGCACCTCGCGGACCAGAGGTGGTAGTCCACGCCGCTGCGTCGGAGTGGTAGCACGGGTGGCGCATCCGCTGATTCCGATCGTGAGAGCGACGAGCGCGCAGACGAGTGCGCGTTTGCCGAGGGAGGGGGCCATTGCGGGTACACGGTACCAGAGCCTCCAATAGCCCTCAAGGAGTCCCTTCGCCAGACAGTTTGCCGGACCGGCTAGCGGGGGGGTGCCGGGCAGAACGCCCACGCCCCTGCCCGGCCGATGGGGATGCTGATGCTCAAGATGTTGTAATATATGGTGTTTCTTAATCAGTATCCTCATGGCATCAGTAGTGCATCCTAAGGGTGCGAGTCGGGGCCCCAGAGGGCCAGATGCGAGGCACGGAGAAGGCAACCGAACAACGCAGTAAGAAACCGAAGTCAGAAAGGACGACAGCGATGAGAAAGGTGCTTGCAACGGTGTTGAGTGTGGTGTCGGCGGTCTCCCTCTCGGCCACGGCCGGGATGGCCCAGACCTCCTGCCCCGCAGAGGTGGCGTCGGCGAAGGCCATGCTGTCGCAGACGGCCAAGAGCCAGGACGTTCAGGCGCCTCGCTCGCTGGCGGGGGCGCGGACGCAGGACGTGCAGGCGCCGCGGGCCCAGGATGTCCAGGCCCCGCGGACCCAGGATATCCAGGCGCCTCGCTCGCTGGCAGGGGCGCGGAC
>DATIWG010000040.1:0-71920 GCA_035519555.1 Nitrosotalea sp.
CGAGGTCGTCGTCCTCACCTCGTTCCCCAAGGAGCTGTTCGAGGCCTACAAGCAGGCGTTCGAGCAGAAGACGCCGGGCGCCAAGGTCGTCGTCAAGCAGCAGCAGACCAACCAGGCCGTCACCTATCTGCGCGAGACGCGTGCGCGACCCGAGGCCGACATCTTCTGGGTCTCCGCGGTGGACGCCTTCCAGACCCTCAAGGCCGACGGGCTCCTCGAGAAGGTGGCGCTGCCGCGAGAGACGCTCGCGCGCATCCCGGCCATCGCGGAGGCCCGGCGACTCGCGAGCGCGGTGCCGCTCGATGCCCGGCGCGCGTCCGACAAGGAGGTCAACGCGGCCTTCAAGGACAAGCCCGACGTGAAGTCACGAATGGAGACGGAGTGGGACACCGCGGCCAAGAGCGCCTACGCCAGGGCGCGCGAGCTCGCGGAAGGCGCCCCGTCGCGGATCCAGTAGGCCCGGCCCGCGAGGCCGACCGCGGCTAGCGCGCGATGGGAGTTTTGGCGCGGATGGCGCGCGCCTGCGCTTCCAGATCGGCGGCTTCCGCCTCGCGGTTCGTCTGCTTGAGGAGCGCGGCATACTCGTCGAGGCTCTCGGCGACCTCGGGATGGTCGGGTCCGAGCGACTTGCGCTGGAGCGTGAGCGCCCACTGGTAGAGCGGCTCCGCCTGGGCGAAGCGGCTCTGAGCCCGGTAGAGCGAGGCGAGGTCGACGATGCCGGCGGCCACCTGAGGGTGCTCCGGCCCCAGGACCTTCTCGCCGATCGCCTGCGCGCGTCGGTAGAGCGGTTCGGCCTGGGCAAAGCGGGTCTGGATCCGGTAGAGCGTGGCCAGGCTCGTTAGGTCGAGCGCGACCCGCGGCGACTCCGGGCCGAGGCGCTTCTCGTCGATGGCGAGCGCGCGCTGGTACGAAGGCTCCGCCTCCGCGTACCGGCTCTGGAGCCGCTGGGTGTCGCCGAGCACGCGCAGGCTGCGCGCGAGAGCGGGGTGCTCGGGGCCGAGCGCCTTCTCCTGAATCGTGAGCGCGCGGCGGGCCAGCGGCTCGGCCTGCGCGGCGTTCTGCATCAGCACCGCGAGCTCGGCCAGGTCCGTGAGCGCGCCGGCCACGTCCGGGTGC
The DNA here is from genome assembly GCA_035519555.1 of Nitrosotalea sp. GTDB lineage: Bacteria > Methylomirabilota > Methylomirabilia > Rokubacteriales > CSP1-6 > CAMLFJ01. The sequence goes on from DATIWG010000040.1 coordinate 1,117, forward strand.
TCGGGGCCGAGGGTCCTCTCGCGGATCGTGAGCGCGCGCCGGCCGAGTGAGTCGGCCTCGGCGTAGCGGCCGCGGACGCGCTCGAGACCGGCGAGCGGGTGGAGGGCCGCCGCGGTCTCGGGATGCGCCGGCCCCAGCGCCGTCTCGGCCAGCGCGACGGCGCGGCGAGCCAGCGGCTCGGCCTGCGCGAAGCGGGCCTGCTCGACGTACACCTCGCTCAGCGTCACCAGCGGGGAGATCAGCCCGGGGTGCTCGGGACCGAGGGCCTTCTCGCGGATGGCGAGCGCCCGCTGCGCGAGCTGCTCGGCCTCGACGTAGCGGCTCTGGATCCGATAGAGGGTGGCCAGGGCCGCCAGGCTCGCGGCCACCTCGACGTGCTCGGGGCCGAGGCTCTTCTCACGGATGGCGAGGGCCCGACGACTGCGCAGCTCCGCGTCGGCGTAGCGGCCCTGCCGGCGCTCGAGCGAAGCGAGCGCGGCCAGGATGCCCGCGACCTCGAGGTGCTCCGGCCCGAGGGCGCGCTCGTCGATGTTGAGCGCGCGGCGCAGCAGCGGGTCGGCCTGGGCGAAGCGGCCCTGGGCGGCGTCCAGGCTGCCGAGGGCCGTGAGGGTGACCGCGACCTCGGGATGATCGGGTCCGAGCGCGGTCTCGGCGATGACGAGCGCCCGCCGGAGCAGCGGATCGGCCGACGGATAGTTGCCGCCGGCCTGGTAGGCGGCCGCGAGCAGGCCCAGGCTCAGGGCCACCCGCGGGTCCTGCGGGCCGACCCGCTCGGCGCGCTCCAGGGCGGCGGCGAAGAAGCGCTCGGCTTCCGCGTAGTGCCCCTGCTGGTAGGCGCGGTCGCCGGCGGCCATCGGCGTCTCCCAACTCTGCGGGTCCACCGCGGGCTGGGCCGAGGTTCCGGCCGCGCCCACCAGGATCACGAGCGCGGCGACCGGGAGCGAGATCCGGCTAATTGCGCTTCCCGGTCTTCGTGAGCGGGAGGATGCCTTCCAGCTCACCCTTGAGCATCGGATGCTGGTTGCCGCCGACCGAGCGCGATTTCTTGCTGACCTCCTGGGCCAGGTACTCGTAGATCTCCTGCAGTGACACGATGCCGTCCCGGTTGAGATCGGCGTAGCCCTGGAGCCCGCGCACGAGATAGTAGGTGAAGACACCGTGCCCGAGGTCGGCGAGCTCGATGGAGAGCTCGGACGGCCGCGACGCGGTCACGATCGCGCGGCCCTTCGACCGGGTCAGCCGCTCGAGGAAGATATCGTCCACGTTGACGGTGCGCGTCTTGGTCGAGGCGAAGGTGCGCCCGCCCGCGGCGCCGCTGTAGCAGGCGTCGAGGAACACGGTCACCCGCTCGGCCTCGATCCGGGCGAGGACGTTCTGCATCTCGTCCATCGGCAGCGCACTCGAGTACAGATCGTCGGGGTCGGCGTCGATCGGCACGAGATACTTCGAGAGGCCGTCGCGCTCGATCCCGCGCTGGTCCACCTCGGAAGCGCCGTGGCCCGCGAAGTAGATCACCACCAGGTCGTCCTTGTGCGCCGAGCGGGCCAGGAACGTCCCGAGCGCCCACTTGATGTTGCGGAGGGTGGGCTTGCGCTCGGTCTTGTCGGTGAGCAGGAGGATGTTTTCCTTCTTGAAGCCGCCAGACGCGATGAGGGTCTGGTACACCGCCTCGGCGTCCGCCACCGGATAGCGCAGCTTCGGCACCGAGGGGTTCTCGTAGCCGCCCACACCGACGATCACCGCCCACTGGGTGGAGGGGGGCGGGGGCGGGGGCGCCGGCGCGGGCGCCGCCGCCGGGGGCACCGGCTTTGGCCGCTCCAGGATCACGGTCCGGATCTCCTGGCGGGCGGTGCCGTCCGCCTCGAGCGCGCTGACCACGATGGCGTTCGGCCCCTCGCGAAGCGTCAGGGGGGCGCTGACCGCCACCGACTTCTGCGGGCTGCGCTCCTCCTGCTGATGAATCTCCGCCCCATTGAGCGAGACCGTGATGCGACTGATGCCCTTGCTCGACCGCGCGACCGCGGCCACCACGCTCGCCTCGTCGGCCACCCGCGAGCGGTCCTCGGGGTAACGCACGTCCACCGCGAGCGGCACCAGCTTCTCGTGGTGGATCGTGCGCATCTCCTGGTGCATGGTGCCGTCGGTCTCCGCCGCGGTCACCACGAGGGTATTCTGGCCCTCCACGAGCTTGACCGGCAGGTTCACCGCCATCGACGGCTGCTGGCTGCGGTTCTCCTGCCGCCACAGCTCCACGCCGTTGGCGGTGACCAGCACCTGGCGCACGCCGGTGCCGCCGTGCACGACCGCCGCGAACGTCACGCTGTCCTGGTTCACGTGCGCCTGATTCGTCGGGGTCGAGATCAGGATGCGGAAGATGGGCGAAGGCTTCAGCGCATCGGGCGGCAGCGCCGCCACCGCCGCGGAAGGCGCCACCGGGGGCGTGGGTGCGGCGGACATCACCGGCGGCGCTGGTGCGGCACTCGGAGGCGGCATGGCACGCGGCGGCTCCACCAGCGCGGGGGTCAGCGCTGGTGCGGGCGCGGCACCAGCAGGCGGCGGTGAAGCGACCTGCGGCCTGGCTGGTGGTGGCGCCACTGCGGGCGCGGGGGTCGGCCCCGGTGCGGGCGCAGCGGGGGTAAGAGGGGCTGAAGCGACGGGCGGCTCGACTGGGGGCGCCACTGTGGGCGCTGAGGTCGGGGCCGGCGTCGGCGTGACGGCAGCAGGAGGCGCCGATGCGACGGGTGGCCTGGCTAGTGGCGGCGTCACCGCGGGCGCCGAGATCGGCGCTGGAGCCGGGGCTGGCGGCGTGACCGGCGCGGTGGGCGCCGGTGTCGGCCGCGGCGCAGTGGCCACGACGGGGGCCGCCTTGTCGAAGAACAGCACACGGCCTTCCTGCCGCGAGGCCCCGGAGCCGTCGGTGACCGTGACGATGAGGGTGTTCTTACCCGGAGCCAGCTTGACGGGCAGGCTCAGGGGCACATCCTTGCCGGGGGCGCTCGACTCCTGCTGGCTCGTAATCTCGGCGCCGTTGAGCGTGACCGCGATGCGCAGCGGGCCGGCGCCTCCCGTCACCTTGCCGGTCAGCGTGACGCGCTCGGCCGCGACGCGGCTCTGGTCCTTGGGCTCCAGCACGCTCACGGCCAATGATGCGGCGGTCGGCCTGTCGAGGGCGACGGCCTGGAACGCGAAGCCGCTGACGTCGCTACCTTCCGCCCGGACGAGCTGCTGGATGGTCGGCGCGTACCAGAGCGCGAGCTCGACGCTGCGCACCTGCGGGGATGCGGCGAGGAAGCGCGGCTCCAGGACCTGGACGATCCGGAAGGCCTTGAACGTGCCGGCGGGCACGCGCACGTCCTCGTAGGCGTCGACCCGCCACGAGAGGCGAACGAGGCTCTGCCCGTACTGGGGGTCGAGGCTCTTGAGCGTCAGCCAGCTCACGCCCCACTCGCCCACCTCCAGGGGCCACGTGGGCGACGCCGGCGGCTCGAGCTCGAGCACCACTTGCCCGCCCCGCACGATCTTCGCGACGCCGAGGTCCCGGGTGAGATGCACCTCGCGCCCGCCGTCAGCCGCGAACACGTAGCGACCGTTCTCGATCCGGATGAGGTCGTAGGCGCCGTCGCTCCGGATCCACTTGTCGCCGACGGTGTAGGTGGGGCGCTCCGCCTTGGGCGTCTGGGCCCAGACCGGGGCGCCGCACAGGACCGCGAAGGCGGTGAGGAGAGCGAGCGCCGGGCTGCCCTTACTGCGTTCCATCCACTTCATGGGAATCGCGTTTCTCCGGTCTTCCCGAGGCTGGTCCCCGCAGGCATGGCGCTCAGCGTGTTGTAGAGACTAAGCCCATCGTGTCCGCCGTGTCAACGAACCGAAACCCGGGAATCTCCTTGACTCGCAAGGCGTCCTGGACCAAGGTAAAGGGCGCTTTTCGAGCCGTCCCGAGCAGTGACCAGGAGGAGCCCAATGCCGCCAATCAGAACACCGTTCTTCTCGAGGCGCTACACGCTCGCGATCGTCTCGCTGGTGGCACTCGCCGGCTGCGCCGAGACGCAGACCAAGGAGGCGGACGAGTCGACGGGCTCGCGGGTCTTCGTGGCCAACGAGAGCTCGAACACGGTGACGGTCGTCGACGGCGACAGCTTCCAGGTCGTGGCCACCGTGGACTCGCGCAATCACGCCACCCACGACCTGGCCGTCTCGCGCGACGGACGCTGGCTCTTCGCCACCAACCTGGCCTCGGGCCGCTTGTCGGCGATCAACACGCGTGCGCTCGAGACGGTGGCCTCGATCGCCACCGGGGACCGTGCCCACGTGGTCACGCTCACCAACGACAACCGGCAGGCGTGGGTCGCCAACATCGGCGAGAACACGATCTCGATCGTGGACACCACGACCTTCCGGATCCTGGGCACCATCGCGGTGGGGAAGGGGCCGACCGGCCTCACCTTCTCGCGGGACGGCCGCTTCGCGTACGTGAGCAACCAGGGGGACAAGACGGTGGAGGTCATCGACACCGCCTCGCACAAGGTGCTCAAGGCGATCCCGGTGGGCACGAACCCGCACTTCCTGGTCCTGGGTCCCGACGGGCGCATCTGGGGCACCAACACCGGAGGCACCGACATCTACGTGATCGATCCGGCCACGCAGGACAAGATCGCCTCGCTCAACGTGGGCCCGGCGCCTCAGCAGATCGCGTTCGGCTTCAAGGGGCTCCAGGGTCCGAACGCCTACGTCACCGTGGCCGGCCTCAACCGCGTGGTGGTGGTGAGCGCGGACCCGAAGAACCTGAGAATTCTGGAGCAGATCGACGTCGGCCAGCGCCCCAACGGGATCTCGGGCAACCGCGAAGGCACACGCCTCTTCGTGGTCCACGAGGTCTCGAACGATCTCAAGGTCATCGACACCGGGAGCAGCTCCGTGCTGGCCACCGTACCGGTCGGACGCAAGCCGATCCGCGTCGTCTACCACGGAAGCTGAGCGCGCCATGAGCCGGGCGGGATCGTGGAGTCTCGCGGCCGTGCTGGCGTGGTTGCTCCTGCCGAGCGGGGCACTCGCTCAGGGGGTCCCGGTCGGCACCGCGCAGAACGCGGTCGGCACGCTCGTGGTGGTGAGGACCGACGGCATCGAGCATCGGCTGCAGGGTCGCGGTTCGGTGCCGCTGTTCGAGGGCGACGTGCTCCGGACCGAGCCCAGCAGTCAGGCGCTGGTCCAGCTCCGCCCGGGAACGCCGGTGGCGCTGAACGAGAAGACCTCGCTCAAGATCCTCTCGCGCTGGGACAAGACGGCCGGGACGATCCGCATCCTGCGGCTGAGCCAGGGCGAGGTCTGGGCCAAGGCGGGCGACGGCGCGCGGCAACTCGAGATCGAGACGCCGGCGGCGGTGGCGGCGGCCCGCGACGCCGAGATCGACCTGAAGGTGGCCGAGGACGGACAGAGTGCCCTCACGGTGGTGCAGGGTACCGCGGAGTTCGGGACGCCCTTCGGCGTCTGCTCGGTACGGGGCGGCACGGCCAGCGTGGGGGCGCGCGGCGCCGCCTGCACCGCGCCGCAGCCGGCCAATGCCGCGGCCGTCGTCGGATGGAAGCAGGCGGTGAGTCAGTGAGAGAGGCGGGGACTCAGCCGAAGATCATGTAGAGGGCGACGCCGAGGAGCCCCAGCCAGACCAAGATCCCGATGGTGGCCGCCCGCTGACCCTCGAGGGGCTTCTTCTCGGAGCTACGGCGCGAGACCCGCAGACCGGTCAGCACGATCAGCGCCAGTCCGGCCAGCAGGAAGATCGTATCGAAGACCGATCCGGTGTCTTCCATCTAGCGCTCGCCGCCATGGCGACTCGCTTCTACTTCGGCCGGGTGCCGATGGGGGGCCGAGCAATCTCCCGTATGGCCTCGATCCGCGCGCTGCGCTCCAGCTCGTCGGCATCGAACACGATCTCGCGCTGGTCGGCCGAGCGAACGATGTAGGCAGGACCGATCGAGCCGTCGGGGAAGGAATGGGAGCGCTCGAGCCGGGCCACCACGCCGAGGGGACCGCCGTCGGCCATGCGGCTCAGGGTGTCGCCGGCGCGGAAGAAGAAGGCCCAGTCGCTCTGGCCTTTCGAGCGAGAGAGCTGCGCGGGCGGAGCCGGCGGGGGCGCTTCGGGGCTTGCGATCGCGCGGGGCGGCTCGGCCATCGGTGGGACCTCCCGAGTCCGTCCCAGCATCGCCGTCGCGACGATTGCGAGGAGCAGGCCGAGCAGGATACCGGCCAGGATCTTGAACTGAAACGAGCCCATACCCCGGGCACGAGCAAGAAAAAGGCCAGGTTTCCGGGCAGGAGGGACGCGCACTTAGAGGATGTCGTCCAGGCCGGCTGACAAAGTCTTGGCACCCGGCATGACAAGCTCTGGAGCCGCCGGCGCTCGCGGCCGGCCAACTAGCTGATTTTCCGCCGACCCCCGCGTGGCCCACGTCTTGCTCCCTCACCCGGGCATGCTGCTGACGACGCTGATCACGACCCTGCTGGTGGGAGCGAGCTCGCTGGTGATGTGGCTCGCGCTCGGCGCCGAATAGCTCTCGGGTAGTCGAGGAGGTCGGCCATGGACACGCCTGTCGAGAAGAGGTTTTCGCTGGAGACGGTGATGAAGCGCGGCGCCATCGTGTGCGCCGTTGCCCTCGGTGGAGTCGCAGTGGGGCTGGCCGTGTGGGCCGTGCGCCGCTGGCAAGACGAGCGCGAGTACCAGGCCTGGCGCGCGTCGGTGAGCGCCGATCCGTATCGGCGGGACCGCAACGGCTACCCGGTGGGCGCCCAGCTCGGCCTTTCTCGCGCACGGTAAGGCCCGCCCTCCCGGGCGCCTGAGGCGACCGCCTCCGCCCGGGAGGCGGCTCCGCTCGATGCTTCGCGTCACCGCCGCCTGACCCCATCCGATCAATCCGCCCCCACTGTTATACTGAATTTCGCGATGTGCGGAATCGTTGGCTATATCGGGCGCAATTTCGCCGAGATCGTCGTCGTCGACGGACTGAAGCGGCTCGAGTATCGCGGCTACGACTCTGCGGGTCTGGCGGCCCCCCAGGACGGTGCCCTCAAGCTGCGCCGCAAAGTGGGCAAGATCGCCAACCTCGAGCGCGAGATCTTGCGGGAGCCGGCCGAGGCTCACGTCGGCATCGGACACACCCGCTGGGCCACCCACGGGGCTCCGACCGTCGCCAACACGCATCCCCACACCGACAGCGCGCAGACCCTCGCGGTCGTGCACAACGGCATCATCGAGAACTATCTCGAGATCCGCCAGAAGCTCGAGGCCGACGGCTGCGTCTTCTCCTCGGCGACCGACACCGAGGTGGTCCCGCAGCTCGTGGCCTTTCACATGACTCAGGGCCTGGGCCTGGAGGCCGCGTTCCGGGCCACCCTGCGCCGTCTCGAGGGCAGCTACGCCCTGGCTCTCGTCTGCGCGCGTGAGCCGGACGTGATCTTGGCCGCGCGGCGCTCGAGTCCCCTGGTGGTCGGCTTCGGTCCCGACGAGTTTCTCGTCGCCTCCGACGTGCTCGCGATCCAGGCGTATGCGACCGAGGTGATCTATCTGGAGGACGGTGACGTCTGCGTGCTGAAGCCGACCGGGGTCCGGATCACCGACGTGGACGGCACGGTCATGAGCCGCACCCGGCACCGGGTGGATCGCGAGAGCCTCACCGTCCAGAAGGAAGGCCATCGGCACTTCATGGCCAAGGAGATCCACGAGCAGCCGCGGGTGCTCGCGCAGACGATCTCCGGACGACTCGCCGAGGGAGGTCGCGACGTCGTTCTCTCCGACCTCGGGCTGACTGCGGCCGCGATGCGGGAGCTCGAGCACGTGCAGATCGTGGCCTGCGGGACCTCCTGGCACGCGGGCCTGGTCGGCCGCTACCTGATCGAAGGCCTGGCCGGGATCCCGGTGCGAGTGGACTACGCGTCCGAGTTCCGGGGCAGCGCGGCCCTCCTGCCGCGGCGCTCGCTCCTGATCACGATCTCGCAGTCGGGGGAGACTGCCGACACGCTCAACGCGCTGCGGACCGTGAAGGGGCGCAGCGTGCCCACACTCACGATCTGCAACGCGCCGCGCTCGTCGATGGTCCGGGAGTCGGACGGGGTCATCCAGACCCTGGTGGGGCCCGAGATCGGCGTGGCCTCGACCAAAGCCTTCAGCGGCCAGCTCCTGAGCCTGGCCATGCTCGCCGTCCGCCTCGGCGTCACCCGCTCCGCGCTGAGTCCGACCGACGCCGGGCAGTTGCTCGAGCACATGCTGCGGCTACCCGCGCTGCTGGAGCACGCCCTGCGGCTCGAGACCGACGTGATCGAGGAGGCGCGGCGCTTGCAGGAAGCCCGTAGCGTGCTGTACCTCGGCCGCGGCATCAACTACCCGGTGGCCCTCGAGGGCGCGCTCAAGCTCAAAGAGATCTCCTACATCCACGCCGAGGGCTATCCGGCGGGCGAGCTGAAGCACGGGCCGATCGCGCTGATCGATCCGCGCTTCCCGGTGGTGGCGGTGGCCGGCGCGGGAGGCGATCAGACCAGGCTCCTGAGCAACCTCGCCGAGGTGCGCGCGCGCGAGGCGCACGTCCTGCTGATCGCGGTCGATCCCGACACGCCCGCGGAGGCCGCCGACCGCGTCCTGACCGTGCCGCAGACCTCGCCGTGGCTCGAGCCCATCATGCTGGTGCTGCCCCTGCAGATGCTCGCGTACCACACCGCGGTGCTCAAGGGTTGCGACGTGGATCAGCCGAGGAACCTGGCCAAGAGCGTGACGGTGGAATGAGCGGGGCCGCGGCTCCCGGCCACTTCACCCTGTCGAGCGAGGCCGATCATCTCGGCCGCCTGCGGGAGTGGCTGCGGGGCCAGCTCGGGGGGCTCGGAGTCCCCCGGCCCACTCAGGCGGAGCTGCTGCTCGCGGTCGGTGAGCTCTGTGCAAACTCCATCGAGCACGCCTACGAAGGCCGGCCCGGCCAGCCCATCCACGTGTCGGTGCGCGCTTACGACGATCGGATCGAGATCGAGATCGAGGACTGGGGCAAGGCCTTCGACGCCGCGCGCTATGTCGAGCCGGACCTGGACACGCTCCCGGATCACGGCATGGGCATCCACCTCGTTCGTCGTATCGCGGACTCCGTCTCCATCGACGTGGAGCGCGAGCGGGGCACCCGCTGGACCCTCATCAAGTACCGGCCGACCCCGGCCCCGGCCGTCGGACCCACCGACGACAGGGCGTCGGCCCGGTCAGGAGAGACCATGGACATCGAAGTGACCAAGTCGAGCGGGATCGCGGTGGTGGCGCCGCAGGGCGATCTCGACATGGCGGCGGCGGATCAGATGAAGCGGACGCTGACCGACCTGGTGGACAAGGGAGGACGGAAGCTGCTCATCGATCTGGACCGGGTCGGCTACATCGACAGTTCCGGCCTCGGCGCCCTCGTGGCCTCCATGAAGCACGCCCGTACCGTCGGCGGCGACATGCGGCTCTGCGGGCTGCAGGAGGACGTGCGCGCGATCTTCGAGATGACCCGCCTCATCAAGGCCATCACGGTGCACGCCACCCGCTCGGAGGCGCTCGGCGCGTGGGCCTGACCCGGCGCCTGCTCGCCGCCGCCCTGGCCTTGGGTCTCGGCGGGGCGACGGCGCCGGCGGCCGGCGCGTCCGCGGCTCCGTCCATTCGCCCGCTCGCGGGCGTGCGCACGTGGGTCGTCTACTACGGGGCCGCTCCCGAGGCGGCCCCCGAGCTCGCCCGCTTCGACGTGGTGGTGCTCGATCCACACGCACACCCGCCGCTGCCCGCGGTCAAGCGGCACGGTGCGCTCGTGCTCACCTACGTGAGCCTCGGTGAGGTGAACACGAGCCATCCCGGGTTCTCGGCCATCGCGGGCGAGCCGTGGGTGCTGGCTCCGAATCCGAGATGGCCCGACGCACGCCGGCTCGACGTACGGGCGGCGGCCTACGAGCGCTGGCTGCTCGATCGGGTGGTGCCGGCCGCGCTGGTCGGCCCGGTGAACGGCCTCTTCCTCGACACCGCCGACTCCGCGCTGGATCTCGAGCACACGGATCCGGCGCGCCATGCCGGGATGGCCCAGGCGCTGGAGCGGGTGCTGATCGAGCTGAAGCGCCGCAACCCGCGCGCGCTCCTGATGCTCAACGGCGGGCTTCCGATCGCCGAGCGCCTCCCGCAGATCGTCGACGCGGTCGCTCTGGAATCGGTGTGGAGCGACTATGATTTCAAGGCGCGCACCTACCGGGAGCGGTCGCCCGAGGAGGCGGAGTCGCGCGCCGGGCTCCTCGGGCGGGTGGCCGCGCTCGGCTTGCCCGTGTTCACCCTCGAGTACGCGGCGGCCGATCCCGGCGGCGGGTGGGCGGCGGAGCTGATCCGACGCGCGCGGGCGCGCGGCTTCGTCCCGTACGTCTCCACGATCGGCCTCGACTCCGTCTCGCTGCTCACGCTCTCGCCATGAGCGGGAAGATCTCGCGACGCACGCTGCTCCGGCGCTCGGCGGCCGCAGCGGGCGCGCTCGCGCTGGGTGCCGGATCCCGCGCCCCCCGCGTCGGGGCGGCTCCGTCGACGCCCCCGACCGGGAAGCTCCCCCGCTACGTGCTCGCTCTCTACAAGTCCAGCGAGCTGTACAACGACGTGGAGGGCCGCCGGCCCAAGACCGCGACGACCAACGAGATCCACGGCTGGGCCCAGATGCCGCTGAACTGGCTCGGGCTCATGGTCGACTATCACGACATCGATCGCGGCCTGCCCGACGAGCGGACGATGTCCCGCTACCGCGGCGTCGTCACCTGGTATCAGAGCGAGGAGATGGCGGAGCCGCTCGCGTACCTGCGCTGGCTCGGCGAGCAGGCCCGCGCGGGGCGGCGGATCGTGATCCTCGGCTACCTGGGGGCACTGCGCGACCGGCGGACCTTGAAGACGAGCGATCTGACCGTCGTCAACGAGGCCCTCGCGCCCACCGGGCTGCAGTTCCTGGGCAACTGGACGGGGAACCAGCAGGTCATCGAGCTCCGGCGCAAGGATCCGAGGATGATGGAGTTCGAGCGCAAGCTGCCGCCGGGCCTGCCCTACTACCAGCAGGTGGTCGCTCGCGGCGCGGGCAGCCGGGCGCATCTCGTGCTGGCCCGACGCGACGTGCCGGACTCCGAGAGCGCCATGGTCGTCACCGGGCCGTGGGGCGGCTTCGCGGCCGCCGAGTACGCGCGGTTCCAGTTCCCGGGCGAGTCGGGCGCGCAATGGTGGCTCGATCCGTTCGCGTTCTTTCGCGAGGCGCTGGGCGTGGCGGACTGGCCGAAGCCGGACACCACCACGCAGTACGGGCGCCGCATCTTCTACTCGCACATCGACGGCGACGGCCTGCGCAATCGCTCGGAGGTGCGCCCGGGAGCCTCGAGTGGTCAGGTCATCCTCGAGGAGATCCTCTCCCGCTACGCGCTGCCGATCAGCGTGTCGGTGGTGGTGGCGGAGGTGGAGCCGACGCTGCTCGGCTCCCCCGAGTTCCACGAGCTGGCCAGGGCCATCTACGCCCTCCCGAACGTGGAGGCGGGCAGCCACTCCTACACGCACCCGCTCGACTGGGAGAAGCAGACGCGCAGCTTCCCGCTTCCCCAGGTCCCGTACTCGGTGGAGACCGAGACCGCGGGAGCCATCCGCTACATGGAGGAGCGCCTCCTGCCCCCGGGGAAGCGGGTACGGCTCTTCCAGTGGTCCGGGTCCACGCGGGTGAGCGAGGAGGCCATCGCCGTCCTCGCTCGCCTGGGCGTGCCGAACATCAACGGCGGCGACACCATGCGCGACCGCCAGTGGCCGAGCTACACGCGGGTGGCCCCCTTGATGCGGCAGGTCGGACGGCAGTGGCAGACCTACACCTCTGCGTCCAACGAGAACCTCTACACCAACCTCTGGACGGGGCCGTTCTACGGCTTCCGTTACGTCATCCAGACCTTCGAGAACACCGAGGCGCCGCGCCGCGTGGCGCCGGTCAACGTCTACTACCACTACTACTCGGGCGAACGCGTCGCGTCGCTGCACTCCCTGCAGCACGTCCACGAGTGGGTCTCGCGCCAGCCGCTCGCGCTGCTGTTCACGAGCGAGTACCTCGCGATCGTCGAGGGCTTTCGCACCGCGCGCATCGCCCGGACCGCCGAGGGCTGGCGCATCTCGAGCCACGGGGCCCTGCGCACCGTGCGCTTCGACGACACGCGCGCGTCGGTGGATCTGGCCCGCTCGCAGGGCGTGCTCGGCTTCGTCCACCACCAGGGCGCGCTCTACGTGCACCTCGCCGGACCGGAGCCCGCGCACGTGGTGCTGACTGACCGGTCGCCGATGACGCCGTACCTCGCCCAGGCCAGCCACCGCGTGACCGCCTGGTCGCAGGCGGACGGCCGCGTCGCGGTCACCGTCGCGGGCGTGGGTCCCAAGGTGGTCGAGATCGCGGGGCTCGCCGCTGATCGGGAGATGGCGATCGAGATTCGGGAGCGTGGCGGCACGCGCCGTCTCCGGTCGCGCACCGGCGCGGACGGCCGCCTCACGGTCCGCGCGGGGGATGCCGGCCTGGTGGAGGTCCGGGTCGGGTGAGGATCGAGCGCTGGAAGCTGGCGGTGGGGATCGCGGTCACCCTCGCGTTGCTCGCGCTCTCGCTGCCGTGGGGCGGAGACCTCGGCTGGGCGTATCTCTCGAATCGCCAGTACGCGCGGGCGCAGCGGACGTTCACGGAGGCGCTCCGTGGGGAGCCCGGTGACGCGGATCTCTGGCTGGGCCTCGCGGCCGCCTACGAGGGCCTCGGTGATCCCGCTCGGCAGATCCTCGCGCTCGAGGACGCGGTGCGGCACGCCCCCCGCCGTCGTGACCTGCTCGCGAGGCTGGCCGACGTGTACGAGTGGAACAAGGATCCGGCGGCGGCCGCGAAGGTGCTGGAGGAGCTGACCGCGGAGCCCCACCCGGGCGACGCGCCCCTGCTCGAGCGGCTGCTCACCGCGTACCTCTGGAGCGGCGACTACGAGCGCCAGCTGGCCGTGCTGCGTAAGCTCGTCGCGCTCACGCCGACCGATCCGTCGGCGGTCCTGGAGCTGGCCACCGCTGCGCGCAGCCTGAACCGTCAGGACGAGGCGGTCTCCGTGCTCGAGGCCTACGTGCGGCGGCGGCCCGACGACCCGGAGGGCCGCCGCTGGCTGGCCCAAACCTACGACTCCCTCGGGCAGGGGGATCGCGCGGTCGAGCAGTGGAAGGTGCTGACCCGGCTCGATCCCAAGGATGTCGAGGCGCGCGACCGGTTGCTGCCGGCTCCCGGCGGCGCCGCGCGCGCGGAGGAGATCGCCCTGCTGGAGCGCCAGCGGGGAGCCGATCCCGGCGACGAGGCGGCGCGCCGGCGGCTCGTCGAGCTCTACCGGGCCATCGGCGACGGGCCGCGGGCTCTCGACGTGCAGCGCGAGCTGGCGGGGCTGCGGCCACGCGATCACGACGTCCTGGTGGGACTGGGGCGTCTCCTCGTCGAGCGGGATCGAGGGCCGGAGGCCATCCCGATCTACGAGCGAGCGGTGGAGCTGGCCCCCCAGCGGCTGGACACCGCGCTCGTGCTGGCGCAGCTCTACGAGTGGGCGAACGAGCCGCGCCGAGCTCTCCCGCTGCTCGAGCGGGTCGCGCGCGAGCGTCCCGCGGACCGGGCGCTGCAGGAGCGGGTGGCCGCGCTGGCTCGAGGCACCGGCGATCCGGCCTCGGTGGTGACCGCGCTCGACCGCCTGGCCGCGCTGTCGCCGCAGGAGGGCAAGTACGCCCAGCAGGTCGTCGACGCGCTGGTCGGCGCCAACCGCCTGCCGGAGGCGATCGCGCGCCAGCGCCGACTCGTGGAGCAGGACCCGGCCGCGGTCGGCGCCGCCCTGAAGCTCGCCCAGCTCTACGAGTGGAGCAACCAGGAGCGCGAGGCCATCGCGGTGTACGAGTCGCTCGATCGGCGCGGCGCGCTGCCGGAGACCTCGGTCGCGCGTCTCGCCGAGCTCTATCGCTTCCAGGATCGCCCCGCGGACTTCCTGCGCGTGGCCGAGCGCCTGCTCGCGCGGCGACCCGACGACGCGGCGTTGCGCGACGCGGCGGCCCAGGCCGCTGAGGGGCTCGGACGACCGCAGGACGCGCTGCGCCTGCTCCAGCCCGTCGTCGACCGGCGGCCCCTCGACGAGGCCTTCGTCCTCCGTTACCTGGCCCTCGCGGCCCAGGCCGGGCGCGTGGACGAAGGACTTCGCGTGCACCGGCGCTTCGCGGCCTCGGCCGGCCCCGCGTATCGGCTGAAGGCCGGCAAGCTCCTCGCCGATCTCGGGCGCTATCCCGACGCGATCGCCGAGTACGAAGCGCTGCTCGCGGGCCCGGCGGGGCGAGACGGCCGTGCGGAGGACGCGGTCGAAGCGCGGCTGGCCCTGGCCCAGCTCTATGACTGGACGGGCGCCGGCGAGCCGGCGCTGCGGCAATGGGAGGACATGATGCGCGCCCGTCCCCGGGACCCGCGCGTGCTCCGTGAGGTCGGCCGGCGCAGCCTCGCGATGTCGCGCAACGAGGTCGCGCTGCGCGCGTATCGCTCGCTGCTCGACGTGCAGCCCGACGACGCGGAGGCGCTCAAGCGCGCCGGCCAGCTCATGGCCTGGAGCCACGACGCCCGCGGGGCGCGGACGGCGCTCGAGCGCTTCAACCGTGTGAAGGGCGGCGACTACGAGGTCCACTACCTGCTGGCCGAGCTCTACGCCGCCGACCGCGACGAGGAGCGCGCCCGGGCCGAGTACGAGCGGGCGTTGCGGCTGCTCCCCGGCCGGCCCCGCTGAGCCCGTGCCGGCTCGTCCTTGAACCCGCTCCACCGCGCCGCCATACTCGGCCGGTGATCCGCCTCCGGTCTCTCCGGCTCGGGGCTCTGCTGTCGTGCCTGATCCTGGCCGGCGCGCCGGTGGGGCTGTCGGCGCAGACGTCCGGAGCCCCCGCGCCCGAGGCGCCGACCGCCGATCCGCTCGAGACCGAGATGCTGCGGGCGCGTATCCTGGCGCGCCTCGGCCAGGTGGAAGAGGCGCTGGCCGCCTACCGCGCGCTGCTCCAGCGTCATCCCGCCCACCGCCCGCTGCGCGAGGAGTACGCCGAGCTCCTGGTGGACGCCGGGCTGCTGGACCAGGCGGGGGCCGCGCTCGACCAGTACCTCGCCGACGATCCGACGTCGGTGCGCCTCCGCCGCCTCCGGGCGCGGGTCGATCTCGCGAAGGGCTCGGCGGCCGAGGCGGGGCGGCGCTTCGATGCGCTCGCGCGCGAGCAGCCCCAGGACGCCGGGCTCACCGCGGACCTCGCGGCGGCGGAGCTCGCGGCGGGGCGATGGAGCCGCGCTCTCGATCTCTACGGACGGCTGCTCGACGCCGATCCCGAGAATCGTGACCTGCTCGCCGCGCATCGCGAGATCGTGCTCGCTCACGCTCCCCGCGTCGAGTTGATGCACTACTCGCTCTGGCAGGACTCGGCCACCCAGCGCGTGGAGGAGGCGGCGTGGCGCGCCTGGCTGGCCGAGCGGTGGTGGCTGCGGGCGGGGGGCCGCTACGGCAGCTATCACCAGGAGCGCACCGAGGGCCAGAAGGCGTTCACCGAGGAGGTGGAGACCGCGCTCGCCACGCTCGGCTTCCAGCCGACGCGCGCGCTCTCGCTCTGGGGCGGGCTCGAGGAATCGCGGCGGCGCGAGGACATCTTCCGCACCACCGGCCGCCTCGGCGCGACCTACGACGACGCGCGCGCCACCAACGCGGCGCTGGAGATCGCGATCCGCGAGATGCTGACCAACCCGGTGTCCGCGGTGTCGCGCAACGGCTCGACCGACCGGGTGACGGTGGACCTGGCCCGACGGGTCCTCACCCCGGTGGTGCTGGCCGCGCACTATGATTTCCGCCACTACCGGGTGTCCGGCGAGGATCTCGGCGACCGCTGGGAGGCGGCGGCGCGGGCGGAGGTCGAGCTCGTGCGCAGCCGCGTGCAGGTCACGCTGATCCCGCAGGTGTTCTTCTCGGAGTACACGCCCACCGCGGGCAGCCCGTTGCGCGACGAGGTGGTGTTCCTCCGCCGCGAGCAGATCGTGGGGATCGGTGGGCTGTTCGGCTGGGACATCGCCCCGGGCGTGCGGGTGCAGGCCGGCGCAGTGGGGCGGCGAGATGTGTATCGCGCCGTCACCTCGTGGGAGGTCACCGGCGAGGGGCGCTGGCGAATTCGTCCCTGGCTGGAGGGACGCGTGCTCTATACTCGAAACACCGAGTCGACCACGGTCGGGGGCCTGGAGCAGTCGCTCCTCGGCCGTCTCGAGATCCTGTACTGACAGACCCATGCGGCCGAGAGTCGTCCTGCTGATGACCGCGCTGCTCACGGTGCTCGGATGCGCGAGCGCTGTGCAGGAGTGGGTGAAGCCCGGCGCGGGCCGGGTCAGTCGCGTCGCCGTCCTCACCTTCGAGAACCAGACGACCTCGCTGCGGGCCGGCCAGGCCGCGTCCGATCTCCTCGTCTCCGAGCTGCTGGCGACCGGGGCGATCGCGGTGATGGACCCGAGCGAGGTCGCCGATCTGCTCCGGCGGGACAACCTGGATCCCGCGGACGCGGCCCGGCTGCCCTCGGCGCAGCGGGTCGGGCGACTCCTGCAGGTGAGCCACGTCCTGCAGGGATCGGTGACCGAGTACCGCTACAAACCCGGCCTCTCCGAGGCGCCCGCGGTCGGCCTGACCGCGCGGCTCATCGAGGTCAGCTCCGGCGAGGTGGTGTGGACGGCGAGCTACGCGCGGCTCGGCTCGTCCTGGTTTCGCGAGGACGGCCTCGCGCGGGTCGCCCAGCAGGTGACGCACGACATGGCCGCCCACCTGACCGGCGCCCTGGGCGACGCCCGAGCGCGGTAAGCGCCGGGTGCTCGCGCTCCTCCGCCGCGCGCCCGCCTACCTCGTCGAGGTCGGCGCCGGGCTTCTCGGCCTGGCCGCCGTCAACGTCCTGCTGTGGCCGAAGGATCCGGGCTTCCTCGACGTGCGGCCCCATCCCGCCTTGCTGCTGGTCGCCGTGGTGGCGGGTCGGCACGGCCTGCGCGCGGGGCTCGTGAGCGGCCTGGTGACCGCGGCGGTGGTGGCGGCGTGCGTGGTGGCGCGCATGGACTATCTCAGCTGGACCGAGGTGCGGACGCTCCAGCACTACGTGACGCCGCTCCTGCTGGTGGCCACCGGCTTCGGGCTCGGCGCCCTGCGGGAAGCGCAGCTCCGTCAGACGCGCGCGCTGGAGGCGCGGGTGGCCGGGCTCGAGCAGGAGCTGGCCGACCAGGCGGTCCGCTTCATGGCCGCCACGGAGGCCAAGCACGAGCTCGAGCGACGCGTGGCGGACGAGCGCGCGTCGCTGTCGAGCCTCTACACCGCCGCCCGCGCGCTGGAGACCCTCGACGCCGAGCGCCTCTACCCGGCGATCGCGCTCACCACGCGCCGCTTCCTGCAGGCCGACGCCTGCCAGTGCTACATCCTGGAAGGTGATCTGCTGCGGCTCCGCGCCGCGGAGGGCCCGCCGCCCGAGCGGTTGGAGATCGCTCCCGACGAAGGCCTGGTCGGGCTGGCGATCCGGCTCGGCCGGCCGGTCAGCGTGCGGGACGTCGCCCTCCACTCCTCGCTCGAGGATCTGCAGAACGCGGGCCTGCTCATGGCGGCGCCACTGGTGTCCGCCGGCGGCACGCTACTCGGCTGCATCACGGTGACTTCGCTGCCGTTCCTACGCCTCACGCCGGTCTCGCTCGATCGGCTCGGGCTCGTGGCGGACTGGGGAGCCCGGACCCTGGAGAACGCCCGCACCCACGAGCAGGCGCGGGCGCAGACCATCGAGGACGAGCTGGTGCGGGCCTACACCTACGCCTACTACCAGCGGCGCATCCACGAGGAGGAGGTGCGCGCGGATCGCTACGGCCGGCCGCTCGCGGTGGTGATCTTCCGCATCCACCGCTACGGGGCGGTCGCCGCGGAGCGACGGGCCGAGCTCGGGCGGGTGCTGTCGCTCGTGTTCTCGCGCACGCTCCGCGACGTCGACATCGTCTGCCGCTACGCCACCGAGGATTCGTTCGCGATCATCCTGCCGGAAACGGCGCCGTCGCGGGCCGACATCGTCGTGGATCGACTCTCGCGCGAGATCGGCGACTTCCACTTCGCCCCGTACGGCGACGAGACGCAGGACCTCGAGTTCTCGGCGCGCGTGCTCGCGGTCCGCGAGCGCTCCGGAGGGGTCGCGTCCTGAGCGCGGGGGTCGCGCTCGCGCTGGCCTGGTTGGCCGAGCTGGCCGCGGTGGTGGGGGCCCTCCTGGGACCTCGCGCGTGGCCGCCGGCTCTCGCGGCCCACCTGGCCGCGGTGTGGCTCGTGGACCGGAGCCGGCGCGACGACCGGCGCGACGCCCGGTTCCTGGGGGCAGCGCTGGTGCTGGCCCTGCCCGGCCTGGCGCTCGTCGGGGTCAGCGCGATCCGCGTGTGGCAACGCCGGGCCCCGCCGTCGGGACTCTACGCGGGCGTCCACTCGGAGATGTCCGAGCTGCCGGGGCCCGATCAGACGCCCGAGCCGGTGGACCGCGTCTTCGACTGGCTCCAGGCGCAGGTCTCGGTGCAGCCGGTGGCGGACCTCATCCGCTCGGCCGACCCGCGGACGCAGCGCTGGGGTGTCGGCCTGCTCGCCCGGCGCGGCGACGCGGCCTCCGTCGAGCTGCTGCGCGAGGCCCTGCAGGCGCCCGACCGTGACACGCAGATCGCCGCGTCCGGCGCGCTGCAGCGGATCGAGGAGCGTCTCGTGGGACGGATCGGCCAGACCCAGGAGGCGCTGCGCCTCGATCCCGACTCGGCCGAGCGGCTGCTCGCCTTCGGCGACGCCTGCGTCGCGTACCAGGCCAGCGGCATGCCGGACGCGGTGATGGGCCGCCACTGGCTCGGGGAGGCCGAGGCCGCGTACCGGCGCGCGCGCGCGCGGCGCCCCGACTGGCTCCCGGCCGCGCGGGCGCTCGCTCGCGTGCTGCTCGCGCTCGAGAGGGTCGACGAGGCCGAGGTTCTCGCGGCGGAGGCTCACGCGGCGGAGCCCTCCGCGGAGGTCGACCTGCTGCTCTCGGAGGTCTTCTTTCGCCAGCGGCGGTGGCGCGATCTCCGGGCTCTCTCCCGCGACGCGGTGACGGCCGGGCGCGCCGACGAGACGCTCCGCTGGTGGGCGGGGGAGGAGCCGGTGGCATGACCGCGCCGGCCGCCGACGTCTGCCTGATCCTCGAGGGCACCTATCCGTTCGTGACCGGCGGCGTGTCCGCGTGGATCCACCAGCTCGTCAGCGCGCTGCCCGAGCTGCGGTTCGCGGTGTTCCACATCTCGGCGACCCAGGGCGAGGCGCACGAGCCCCGCTACGCGCTGCCGCCCAACGTGGTGAGCCTGGTGGACGTGGGGATCCACGGCGGCGACGAGCCGCCGGTGAAGGGCGAACGCCTGCCCACCGAGGCCTGGGAATCGATCTGGAGCTATCACGAGGAGCTGAAGGGCGGCCGGTCCGATGGTCTCGGCGGGCTCCTCCGCGGCGTCTGCCCGCACCAGGGGGCGGGCCCGTCGGCCCACGACTTCATCTACGGCAAGCCCTCGTGGGAGATCGTCCGCCGCCTGTACGAGGAGCGCGCCCCCGACATCTCCTTCGTCGACTATTTCTGGACGTGGCGCTTCACGCACCTGCCGATCTTCCGGCTGCTGCACGCCTCCGTGCCCGAGGCCGCCGTCTATCACACCGTCTCCACCGGCTGGGCCGGCCTGGTGGCGGCGACGCAGCGGGTGCGCCGGAGCCGCCCGATGCTGCTCACCGAGCACGGCATCTACTCGCGCGAGCGGCGGATGGAGATCGACCAGGCCGAGTGGATCTACGTGCAGCGCCAGGCGCCCATGACCCTGTCGGCCGGCCCCGCGTTCTTCAAGGAGCTGTGGGCCCAGCTCTTCGAGCGCCTGTCGCGGATCACCTACGCCCACGCCGACCAGATCGTGACGATCTTCGAGGGCAACCGCCAGGCTCAGATCCGAGACGGCGCGGATCCGGCCAAGACGCGGGTGGTACCGAACGGGGTCGACCTGGAGCCGCTCGCCGCGCTGTCGCGGGTCGCTCCAGGGCCGGGCGAGTTGCGGATCGGCTTCGTGGGCCGGGTCGTGCCGATCAAGGATGTGAAGACGTTCATCCGCGCGGTCAAGATCGTGGTCGGCACGGTGCCCGGCGCGCGGGCGGTGATCGCGGGGCCGGGCGACGAGGATCCGGAGTACCTCGCGGAGTGCCGGACGCTGGCGGCCGCCCTCGGTGTCGCCGACCGGGTCGAATTCACCGGCCGGGTCGACGTCAGGCAGATCTACCCGCGCATCGACGTGCTTGTGCTCACCAGCATCTCGGAGGGGCTGCCGCTGGTGATCCTGGAAGCGGCCGCCGCGGGCATCCCGGTGGTCTCGAGCGACGTGGGGGCCTGCCGCGAGCTGCTCGAGGGCAGCGGGCCCGCGGACCGGGCGCTCGGCGCGAGCGGGCTCGTGACCGGCCTGGCCGACCCGGGCGCGACCGCGCAGGCGATCCTGAGCCTCGCCCAGGACGCGGGGCTGCGCGAGGAGATGGGCCGCGCGGGACAAGCCCGGGTGCGCGCCCACTACCAGGAGGCCGATCTGATCCGCCGCTACCGCGAGATCTACGCCGAACTGATCGGCGCGGGCCGGAGGTAGCACGCGATGGCGGGTATCGGCTTCCGGCTCAAGCGCCTCATCGTCGAGGACACCTACAGCGGCTGGCTGCGCGCGCACCTCTACGGGGCTGTGCTCTCCGCAGGGCCCTGGCTCCTCTCGATCTGCACGCTCGGGACGCTCGCGCTCCTGTCGCGCAATCTGATCGGCGACACGGCCCACGCACGCTTCCAGGCCATCGTCGTCTACACCTTCACGTTCTCGCTGGTCACCACCGGCGCCGCCCACATGGTGGTGACGCGGCAGCTCGCGGACGAGCTCTACCGGGGCCGGATCGGGGCGCTGGTGGTCTCCTACCGCTTCACGCTCGGGGTGACCGCGCTGGTCCACCTCGGGCTCGGGACGCTGTTCTACGCCTTCTGTCCGGGGCTCGAGCCGACCCTGCGCCTGTTCGGGGTCATGCTCCTGGTGGTGGTGTCGTGCACGTGGATGGTCATGATCTACCTCGGCGCGGCCCAGGACTACGCGAGCGTGGTGGCCGCGTTCTTCGTGGGCAATGCGGCGAGCCTGCTCGCCGCCCTCGCGCTCGGCCGCTACCTGGGCGGAAGCGGCTACCTGGCCGGCTTCCTCGCCGGGCAGGCGGGCATCCTGTTCGTGCTCTGCGCGCGAGTGGAGCGCGAGTTCACCACGCTGCGGGTGCCCGAGTCGGTCGACCTCGTGCGAGCCTTCGCGCGCTATCCGGAGCTGATCGCGGCCGGGGTCCTCTACAACGCGGCCATCGCGGTCGACCGCATGATCTTCTGGGCCGGGCCCACCGGACTGCCGATCGCGGGCTGGTTCCACGCCTCGCTCTACGACACCCCGATCTTCCTGTGCTACCTTTCGGTGGTGCCGTCGCTCGCCATTTTTCTCGTCAGCGTCGAGACCGACTTCTACGATCGCTATCGCGAGTACTACGGGGTGGCCACCAAGCACGGCACGCTGCGCCAGGTGCTCGAGGCGAAGCGTGCGATCACGGTCTGCTTGCGCGACAGCCTGCGGCGCCTGCTGGTGGCGCAGGCGCCGCTGACGCTGCTGCTGATGGCGCTGGCGCCGTGGCTCGCCGCCACGATCGGCCTCGACCGCCTCCAGCTCGGCATTCTCCGCTGCGGCCTCGTCGGCGCGCTGCTACACGTGCTGTGTCTTTTCGGGGGCATCGTGCTCCTCTACTTCGACCGGCGCCGCGCCGCCGCCGAGGTCGCGGGCCTCTTCTTCGCGGCCAACCTGGTCTTCACTCTGGCCACCGTGGTGCTGGGGCCGCGGACCTACGGACTCGGGTACCCGCTCGCTGCGCTCCTCGGGTGTGCCTGGGCGTACCACCGTCTTGAGCAGACGCTGGAGGACCTCGAGTACCTCACCTTCGCGGCGCAGCCCATGGCCCCGGAGGCGCCCGCCGTCGAAGCGAGCCCATCCGCCTCCGCCTGATGGGAGGACACCGCCCGACCGGCGAGGCCGCCCTGGTGGCGTCGCTGCTGGTCCTGCTCGCGGCCGCCATCGTCTATCCGCTCTTCCAGGTGCTGTCGGTCGCCTTCCTCGAAGGGGGCGGGCCGACGGCGCGCCCGCTGGTCGCCTTCTTCGCGCGGCCCCTCTTCCGCGAGGCGCTCGTCAACACGCTCACGGCCGGGGTGCTCGCCGTCGTGATTGGCAGCATTATCGCGGTGCCGCTGGCGCTGCTCACCGTGCGCTACCGGTTCCCGGGACGCGGCCTGATCGCGGTGCTCGGGGTGCTGCCGCTAGTGATCCCGCCCTTCGTGGGGGCGGTGGCCTTCCAGCAGATCCTCGGCCGGAGCGGCGCGGTGAACCTGTTCCTGCTCGAGCGCTGGGGCTTCACGATCCCGTTCATGGACGGCCTGACCGGAGTGGTGCTCGTACAGAGCCTGCACTACTTCCCGTTCATCATGCTCAACACCGCCGCTGCGCTGAGCGGTCTCGACCGGTCGCTGGAGGAGGCGGCGCAGAATCTGGGCGCCTCCGGGCTTCGGCTCTTCCGGCGGGTGCTGCTGCCGCTCGCCCTGCCCGGCTACGCGGCGGGCGCGCTGCTGACGTTCATCCGGGTGATCGACGATCTGGGCACGCCGCTGATGCTGAACTACACCAAGCTGCTGGCGCCGCAGGCCTACGTGCGCGTCACCACCATCGGGCTCACCGACGTCGACGGCTACGTGATCTGCGTGATCCTGGTGGCGCTGTCGCTCGGGGCCCTGTGGCTGTCGAAGGCGGCGCTGGCGCGCGGGGAGTTCGCCGCCCTCGGCCGGGGCGGGGAGGCACCGCCGGTGACGCTGGGCGGGCGGGGTGCGTTCGGTGCCTGGTTGCTGGTGGCGCTGCTGCTGGGACCGGCCCTGCTGCCGCACGCGGGGATCGTGCTTCTGTCGTTCTCCCGCCTGTGGAGCCTCACCGCGCTGCCGACCGCGTACACGCTCGGCAACTACGAGGAGATTCTGGTCCGCTCGCCGCAGTTCATCGCCAACACCCTGCGCTACGCGGGGCTGGCCGCGCTCCTCGACGTGGCGCTGGGCGCGGTCATCGCCTGGCTCCTGCTCCGGGGCCGCGTGCGCGGCCGGCAGTGGCTCGACGCCGTCTCCACCGTGCCGCTGGCCATTCCGGGGGTGGTGCTCGCGGTCGGCTACCTGCGCGCCTTCGGGCCCTACCGGGTGCCCGGCCTCGGTGAGCCGCTGACCTCGACGTGGCTGATCCTGGTCATCGTCTACGCGGTGCGCCGGCTACCCTACGCGGTGCGGGGTGCCTACGCGGCCCTCCAGCAGCTGTCGCCCGCGCTCGAGGAAGCGGCCCAGAACCTTGGGGCCAGCCGGTCGCGGACGTTCCGGCGCATCACGCTGCCCTTGATGACGCGCGGGCTCGTGGCCGGGGGCCTGCTCGCGTTCATCACCTCGGCGGTGGATCTCTCTTCGACCATCCTGCTGGTGCCGCGCGTGGAGCTGGGGCCGCTGTCGTACGGCATCTACCTCTACATGCAGTCCGCGGTGGGTCGGGGTCCGGGCGCCGCGCTCGGAGTGGTCGCGATCGTGCTGGTGGCGCTCGGCACGTGGGCGGCCTCCGTTCTCGCGCGCCGCTCCGGCGCCGCCCTGTTCCGCTCATGACCCGTCCGCGCGGCGAGTGGGCCCTGCCCGCCTCGATGCTGATCGGCACCTTCGCGTGGTCGTTCGTGTACGTGAGCCTGCCCTTCCACATCGAGAGGATGTCCACGCTCGACCCGGCCGCGACCCTGCGCTGGACCGGCTGGATCCTCGGCATCAGCCCGCTGATCACGGTGGTCACCGCGCCGCTCTCGGGCCGCCTGGGCGAGCACGTCGATCCAAAGCGTGGCTTCGTCGCGGTGCAGGCCTTCCAGGGGCTGGGGTTTCTCGGCATGGCGGCGGCCCGCACGCTGCCCGAGATGCTGGTCGCCCGCATGCTGCTCGGGCTCATGGGCGCGGTCTCGACCTTCGCGTTCATCATGGTGGGGCGCTCGGGCGGCGACGTGCGGCGCCAGGTCTCCTACATCCAGTCCGGCATGACGCTCGGGCAAGTGCTCGGGCCCGCGGCGGGGGCCATCGTGGCCGCGCGCATCGGATTCCGGCTGTCGTTCATCCTCGGGGCGCTGATGCTCTGGGGCTGCTCGGCCCTCGTCAGCTGGGGCGTGCCGGCCGGCAAGCCGCGCGACCCGCAGGAATCCCACGCGCGGCCGACCTCGCTGCGCGAGCTCGCGACGGTGTCGCTCGTGGTGCTCGCGGGCTCCACCCAGATCTTCTTCCTGACCGCGATCCTGCCCCAGATCCTCCCCCCGCTCGGGGTGCCCGTCGGGTCCACGCTCGAGATCGGCGGCTTCCTGATCTTCGCCACCGGGGTGGCCGCGTCGCTCGGGTCGATGGCGGCGCCGCGGCTGGCCGAGCTCCTGGGCGATCGCCGCGCCGTGCTCTGGTTCCTGGTAGGCTCCTCGCTGTTCCTGGCCACGCTCGCGGCGAGCGGCAACGTGTGGAGCTTCGGCGTGCTCCGCTTCCTGCAGGTGCTGTGCATCGCGCCGGTGTTCCCGCTCGCGGTGGCCGCCATCGCGCAGCGCGCCTCCGGCGGGGCCATCGGCTTCGTGAACTCGGCGCGGATCGGTGCCGCCTTCGTTGGCCCGGTGCTGGCCACGACGCTCCTGTCGTCGATGCGGCCCGCCGCCGTGTACCTGGTCCTGGCCGCGCTGGGACTGTCGGTGGTCCCGCTGGTCGCGCGGCTCGATCGCCGATCACGATTCAGGGATGATCGCGGAGGAGGGACGAGCACGTGACCCAGGACCAGCTGATCCGGGTGTCGGAAGTGCGTATGGAGGGCGTCGGGAAGCGCTACGGCGGGCGCTGGGCGGTGCGCGACATCTCGATCTCGATCCGCCCCGGCGAGTTCTACACGCTGCTGGGCCCGTCCGGGTGCGGCAAGACCACGCTGCTGCGGCTGCTGGCCGGCTTCATCACACCCGACACCGGCCGCATCGTGGTCGACGACGAGCCGATCGATGCCGTGCCGCCGTGGAAGCGCAACCTGGGAATGGTCTTCCAGCACTACGCGCTGTGGCCGCACCTCTCGGTATTCGAGAACGTCGCCTTCGGCCTGCGCGAGCGCGGGGTGTCCGGCGAGGCGCTGACGAGGAAGGTCGCGGCCGCCCTCGAGCAGGTGGGGCTCGCTGGATTCGAGCGACGCCGCCCGTCGCAGCTCTCGGGGGGCCAGCAGCAGCGGGTGGCGCTGGCGCGCACGCTGGTCGTGCAGCCCCGGCTGCTCCTCCTCGACGAGCCGCTCTCCAACCTGGACGCGGTGCTCCGCGCCCAGATGCGGCTCGAGCTGGGGCGGCTGCACCGCGAGGTGGGCATCACCACGATCTACGTGACCCACGATCAGGCGGAGGCGCTCTCGCTCTCCACCCGCATCGCGGTGCTGAGCGAAGGGCGCGTCGTGCAGGAGGGCAAGCCGGAGGAGATCTACTGGCGCCCCCGCAACCGCTTCGTGGCCGAGTTCGTGGGCGCGGCCAACCTGGTGCCGGTCCGCGTGGTCGAGGTGCGGGACCTGGGCGTGGTGGTGCAGACGGCCGGAGGCTCGCGGGTGCCGGTGGCCTCGGGCGGCCACCCGTGGGCGGTGGGCGCGGCCGGCCTGCTCTGCCTGCGGCCGGAAGCGCTCCGCCTCGAGGAAGCCGAGCGTGCGGCGGGCGGGATTCGCGGCAAGGTGTCCGGCCACGTCTTCGAGGGCTCGCGTCAGCTCTACGACGTGGCGATCCCGGGCGGGACGGTGCGGGTGGAGATGTTGACGTCCGCGCAGCAGGGCCGGAGCTTCAAGCACGGCGACGACGTGAAGATCGAGATCTCGCCGGAGACGTCCGTGCTCCTCCCCGAGCAGGCGGCCTGACGTGTTATCTTCCCCCCGGGAGCCTCGACCATGACCGAGATCAGGACCGACATCGGCCCGCAGGATCTGAAGACGCGGCTCGACCGCAAGGACCCCATCGTCCTGCTGGACGTGCGCGAGGACTGGGAGACCGCGCTCTGCCGGCTCGAGAACGCGACGCACATCCCGATCGAGGAGATCGAGTTCCGCACCGCGGAGCTCGATCCGGCGGACGAGATCGTCGTCTACTGCCATCACGGCGTACGCAGCGCGGCGGTGGCGAACTTCCTGCGTCAGCAGGGGTTCAAGGCGGTGAACCTGGCGGGCGGGCTCGATCAGTGGGCGCGCGCGATCGATCCCCGGATGAAGCGGTACTAGCAGCGCGTCCATGCCGGTCAAGCCGGACTTCGTCAGGGTAGAGCGCGAGGGTGCGCTGGCCTGGGTGACGCTGGACCGCCCGCCGCTGAACCTGATCGTGCCCGAGATGGTCGAGGGGATCCGGGTCACGTTCGAGGCCCTGCGGCGAGACGCCACCATTCGCGCCGCGGTGATCACGGGCGCGGGGCGCGCGACCACTGGCGGCATGCAGCTGCAGGTGCTGCGCGACTTCACCCCGGGGCCTGCCAAGGCGTTCATCGCGAGCCTGCACGAGGCGATCAACCTGGTGCACGACGCGCCGTTCCCGACGGTCTGCATGATCAACGGCGCGTGCCTGGGCGCCGGCTTCGAGCTGGCCATGGCCTGCGATCTGCGAACCGTCGCGACCGAGGCGGTCATGGGGCTGCCCGAGATCCGGGTCGGCATTCCGTCGGTGATCGAGGCCGCGCTGCTGCCCGTGGTGGTCGGGCCCGGGCGGGCCGCCGAGATCCTGCTGACCGGCGAGAGCGTCACCGCCCGGCAGGCCTTCGACTGGGGCCTCGTGAACCGGGTGGCGCCGCTGGCCGAGCTGCGCGGCGTGACCGCCGACCTCGTCGGCAAGATCCTCGCGTGCGCGCCCAGCGCGGTGCGTTTGCAGAAGGAGCTGATCGTCCGCTGGCGCAACACCGACCTGCGCACCGCGGTGGAATACGGCGTCAACGCATTCGGGCAGTCCTTCGCCACCGGCGAGCCCCGCGAAGCGATGGAGGCTTATCTCGGCAAGCGCAGGCCCCGCTTCGCATCGTGATCCGCCTCGTCACGTTCGACTTCTGGGACACCCTCGTCACCGACTCGCCCGAGAACCTGCGGGCCCAGCAGGTCCTGCGCGTGGGCGCCATCCGCCGCGCGCTCCACGACGCGGGCGCGCCGGTGAGCGAGGTGGCCGCGGAGGAGATCCACGAGCGATCGGGCGCGGTCCTGGCCGAGCGTTTCTGGAGCCAGAACCGCGACCCGAGCCCCGAGGAGCAGCTGCGGATCGTTCTGGACACCAGTGAGCCGGGGATCTCCACCCGCCTCAGCCCGGCCGCCTTCGCGGTGGCCCTCGAGGGCTACATCTCGCCGGTGCTGGCCCATCCACCCGAGCTGTCCCCGGGGGCCGGCCGCGCGGTGCGGGATTTGGCCGCGCGAGGCGTGAGCCTCGGCATCGTGTCGAACACCGGCCGCACCCCCGGGGTGATCCTGAGGAAGGTGCTCGCGCGCCACGGTCTGCTCGCCTACTTCGGGGCGATCGCTTACTCCGACGAGGTCGGCGTGCGGAAGCCGGAGGCTGGCATCTTCCGCGCGACGCTCGCCCAGGCGGGGTTGGGCCCGGCGGACGCTCTGCACATCGGCGACAATCCCGACGCCGACGTGGTCGGGGCGCGGGGAATCGGCATGCGGGCGGCGCACTACACCGCGGGCTTCCGCCCGCCTTCCGCCGCCGCCGATATGGTCATCGCCGATCTCGGGATGCTGGCCGAGGAGGTTTTTCGGGTTGCCCCAGGCCGGACCGCCGGGTAACATCGCTGCTCGGTCATGAACATCGACGAGCTCCGCGCAAAGATCCGCGACATCAAGGATTTTCCGACGGAAGGCATCCTGTTCAAGGACATCACCACACTGCTCAAGGACGGCCCGGCGTGGGCATCCGTCATCGACCACCTGGCGTCGCGGTATCACACGGCCCGGGTGGACCTCGTGGTCGGAGTCGAGTCGCGCGGCTTCATCTTCGGCGGCGCGCTCGCACACCAGCTCAAGGCGGGCTTCGTGCCGGTGCGCAAGCGGGGCAAGCTGCCGGCGCGGACGATCGAGGAGGAGTACGAGCTCGAATACGGCCGCGACGTGCTGGCCATCCACGAGGACGCGGTACGGAAGGGACAGCGCGTCCTCGTCGTGGACGACCTGCTGGCCACCGGCGGGACCATGGCCGCGACGCTCCGTCTCCTCGAGCGGCTGGGGGCGACCGTGGTGGGAGCGGCTTTCCTGATCGAGCTGGCCTTTCTCAAAGGGCGCGCGCGGCTCGCCGGGCACCAGATCGACTCCCTGATCGTCTACGAGTAAGCGGCCGGTAGTAGTTGTATGATGGCCTGTGGAGGTCGGACATGATCGAGCGAGCATGGGTCGGCGGAGTGCTGGCGGTGATCGCGGGGATGGTCCTGCCCGCCGCCGCGGGAGCCGGTGATACCGGTCAACCGCCGGCGTCGGCGCCCATGATCCTGAACCTGATGAATCGGCAGGTCGAGTCGCGGGAGCGGGCCTTCACCGAGGACATCAAGCGCGAGGCGTTGGCGCCGCGACCGGCCGGGATCGACGAGTGGGAGCCCCAGCCGGACGGCTCCATGCGCAACAAGAAGACCGGGATCAGCATCACCGTGAGGAACCCGTGCCCGGTCGGCGACATCGAGCACGAGTTCGCGCTGGCTGCGCTTAACCGGTCCAAGTCCCGCCGCTGACCGCCGAGCAGATTCCTTCCATTCGAGGCTGTCGCCGCCGCCGGGTCGACCCGGGACGGTCGTGATCAGGGAGATCGGGCATGGCAATACGTCACGTGGGTGTGCTGGGCTGTGGGCTGATGGGGTCGGGCATCGTTCAGGTGGCCGCCCAGGCGGGCTTCTCGACGGTGGTGGCGGAGGCCACTCAGGAGCTGCTCGATCGCGGGCTCGGCGGGCTCCGCAAGAACCTCGATGCCCTCGTCGCCAAGGCCAGGCTCGAGGAGAAGATGAGGGACGAGATCCTCGGACGCATCAAGGGTGTCGTCGGTCTCGAGGCCTTCCGCGACTGCGACCTCGTGATCGAGGCGATCACCGAGAACCAGCCGCTGAAGAACGAAACCTTCGCCAAGCTCGACCGCATCTGCCCGCCGCACGCGCTGCTCGCCTCCAACACCTCGTCGTGCAACATCACCGCGATGGCCGCCGCCACCAAGCGGCCGACCCAGGTGCTGGGGCTACACTTCTTCAACCCGGTGCCCCTGATGAAGCTGGTCGAGGTGGTGCAGACCATCCTCACCGACGAGAAGAGCGTGCTGACCGCCTACGAGTGGGTACAGGCGGTGGGCAAGGTGCCGGTGCGCACCAAGGACTCGACGGCGTTCATCGTCAACCGTCTCCTGGTGCCCTACCTGCTCGACGCCGTCCGCGTCTACGAGGGGGGGCTGGCCTCGCTCGAAGACATCGACCAGGCCATGAAGCTCGGCTGCGGGTACCCGATGGGCCCGTTCACCCTGCTCGACCTGGTCGGGCTCGACACCACGATGTATGTGGCCGAGGTCATGTTCGACGAGTACCGGGAACCCCGCTACGCGCCTCCCCCGCTGCTGAAGCGCATGGTGATGGCCGGGCAGCTCGGTCGGAAGAGCGGCAAGGGCTTCTATGACTACAGCCGCAAGTGAGCGAACGGACGCGGCGGACTCAGCGGTCGCCGCGACCGATCGGCCCACGGTCAACATGGCTTGGCCATGTTGACGATGAAGGCATGGCCGGGCAGCTCGGTCGGAAGAGCGGCAAGGGCTTCTATGACTACTCGAAGAAGTAGGCGCAAGCTGGCTCGAACATGAGCAACTTGTACTACCTGAGCGGCGATCAGCGGGCGATCCGAGACCTGGCGCGGGAGATCGCGCGCGAGCGCATCGCGCCGCTCGCGGCGCACGTGGACGAGACCGGCGAGTACCCGCACGAGCAGCTCAAGCTGCTCGGCCAGCAGGGTTTGATGGGCCTGCACATTCCCGAGGCGTACGGGGGTAGCGCGGCGGGCTCGCTGGCCTTCTGCCTGGCCGCCGAGGAAGTAGCCTGGGCCTGCGCGTCGACCTCGACCATCTTCCTGGTCCAGAACCTGGGAGGCTACCCGATCATCTTCGCGGGCAGCGAGGAGCAGAAGCGG
The DNA here is from genome assembly GCA_035519555.1 of Nitrosotalea sp. Taxonomy (GTDB): domain Bacteria; phylum Methylomirabilota; class Methylomirabilia; order Rokubacteriales; family CSP1-6; genus CAMLFJ01. The sequence goes on from DATIWG010000040.1 coordinate 31,443, forward strand.
CGCTACCTGCCGAGGCTGGCTACCGGAGAGATGACGGCGGCGTTCTCGCTCTCGGAGCCCGGGTCGGGGTCGGACGCCGCCGCGATGACGTGCCGGGCCGTGCGCAAGGGCGACCGCTACGTGCTCAACGGATCCAAGATGTGGGTGACGAACGGCTCGCACGCCGGGGTCATCACGGTGTTCGCCACGAGCGACCCGGCCCGGCGGGCCAAGGCGGTCACCGCGCTGCTGGTGGAGCCCGGCATGAAGGGCTTCGCAGTGGGCAAGCCGGAGCGCAAGCTCGGCATCCACGGGTCGCCCACGGTGGCGCTGCACTTCACCGATTGCGAGGTGCCGGTGGAGAACCGTCTCGGAGAGGAAGGGCAGGGCTTCAAGGTCGCGATGCGGACGCTCGAGCAGTCGCGGCCCACCATCGGCGCGCAGGCGGTCGGGATCGCGCAGGCCGCCCTGGACGCCTCGGTAGCCTACGCCAAGGAGCGGCGCGCGTTCGACCAGCCCATCGCCGCTTTCCAGGGCATCCAGTTCATGCTGGCCGACATGGCGATGGCGGTGCACGCCTCACGTCTCGTGGTTCACCATGCCGCCGCGCTGATCGATCACGGGGCCACCGGCACCGCGCTGGAGGCCTCGGTGGCCAAGTGCCTGGCCTCGGACACCGCCATGAAGGCGGCGACCGACGCGGTGCAGATCTTCGGCGGCTACGGCTACACGCGCGAGTTCCCGGTCGAGCGTTTCATGCGCGACGCCAAGATCACCCAGATCTACGAGGGAACGAACCAGATCCAACGAATGGTCATCGCCCAGCAACTTCTGGGCAAGTCCTGACGATCAGTGGGCCCACACCAATCCAACGGGGGATCTCGATGAGCGAACGTCGCCAGCCACGCGTGCATCGCCGCACCTTTCTCAAGGCCGCCGGGACCGCCGCGGGCGCCGCCGCCCTCGGCTTCCCCACCGTGCTGCGCGCGCAGGCGCCGACCTTCAAGGTGGGCGCCGTCCACCCGGTGACCGGCCCGCTGGCCGAGCCCGGCCAGGCGTGCCGGCTCGGGGCCCAGATGGCGCTCGACGCCATCAACGCGGCCGGCGGCATCAAGTCCCTCAACGGCACGAAGCTCGAGCTGATCGTGGGTGATACCCAGACCAAGCCGGATATCGGCCGCACCGAGGCCGAGCGCGTGATCAACCAGGGCGCCCAGATGCTGATGGGCTCGTTCGACTCCGGCTCGACCCAGGCGATGGTGCCGGTGGCCCAGCAGCGGCGCGTCCCTTTCCTGGTGGACATCGCGGCCGCCGATCCGATCACCGCCAACGTGGCGAAGGCGGTGAAAGAGGGTCAGCAGAAGACCCAGTACGTGTACCGCAACTTCCCCACCGGCTCGTCGTTCGGCCGCAAGGCGGTCCAGTACTTCACCGAGATCTTCCAGGAAGCCAAGGTGTCGCCCAAGCGGGTGGTGCTGATGTACTGCAACGACCTCTTCGGCCAGAACAACGCCAAGGGCTTCCAGGCCGCGCACGCCGCCGCCAAGCCCTCGTGGGAGATCGTGGACGTGATCCCGTGGCCGGAGCCGCCCCAGGACCTCTCCACCGAGGTCTCGCGCGCGAAGGCGGCGAAACCCGACATCATCGCGCCGATCACGCGGCCGGCGAGCGCGCAGCTCCTGCTGCCCGAGATCCGCAAGCAGCGCGTCGACATCCTGGGCATCGTGGGGCCGGGGAGCCCGGGGCTCTACGAGGCGGGGCAGCTGGCGGTCCTCAAGGAGGATCTCGATTACGTCATGAGCAGCCTGCCGTGGGCGAACTTCAAGAACCCGCGCACCCAGGCGGTCGCCACGGACTACCAGAAGCGGTCGAGCGGCAAGACGTTCGATACCAATTCGGGCTACTCCTACGACGGCATGATGCTCATCGCGGACGTTCTCGAGCGCGCCAAATCGACCGATCCCGAGGCCATCGTGGACGCCCTCCGCAAGTCGAACTGGTCGGGCGGGCTGATGCAGTACGCGGGCCCGGTGACCTTCAACGAGATCGGCGACAATCCGAATGCGGTCACGACCATGATCCAGATACTGGCCGGCAAGCCGGTCGCGGTCTGGCCCCGGGAGGCCGCCGTCTCGAAGTTCGTCTTCCCGCGTCCCAAGGCGTAGCGGGCCCTGGATCCGGCGCTCATCGCTCAGGGCCTGCTGAACGGGCTCTTGTTCGGCGGCGTCTACAGCCTCATGGCGGTCGGCCTCACGCTGATCTTCGGCGTGATGCGGGTGGTGAACTTCGCCCACGGCGACATGATGGTGTGGGGGATGTACCTCGCCTGGATGCTGGCCACCCGGGCCGGGATCGATCCCTACGTGGGCTTCGTGGGCTGCGCGGCCGTCCTGTTCGTCCTCGGTCTCGTCATCCAGCGGCTCCTCGTCGACCGCATCGTGGCCGCCCCCCACGAGATGCAGATCCTCCTGATGCTGGGTGTGGCCCTCGTGCTGGAGAATGCGGCGCTGGTCGCCTTCGGCCCCGACCCTCAGCGCGTGCGGTCGCCCCTGCGCGCGGCGACGCTCTGGATCGGTCCCATCTTCGTGGACGTGGCCCGGCTCGTGACCTTCGCACTGGCCATGGCTCTCACGCTCGCGCTGTACCTGTTCCTTCAGCGCACCGATCTCGGGCGCACCATGCGCGCGGCGGCCGACAACGCCTACGGGGCGCTCGTGATTGGCACCGATGTGCGCCGGGTCTACGCGGTGGCCTTCGGCATCGGCGCGGCCTGCGTGGGCGCGGCCGGGGCGCTCGTGTCCCCGATCCTGCCGTTCCAGCCCGCGGGCGGCCTCTCGCTCTCGGTGGCGTCGTTCAACATCGTGATCATCGGCGGCATGGGCAGCCTGCCCGGCGCGTTCCTGGGCGGCCTGCTCGTCTCGGTCGCCGAGTCGCTCGGTGCGGTGTTCCTCAGTCCGTCGATGAAGGAGCTGGTGAGCTTCTCGCTGCTCATCGTGATCCTGCTCTTCCGGCCCGCCGGACTCTTCGGCCGAGCCGCCACATGAAGTGGCTGGCCGCCGCGGCGCTGGGCATCCTGCTCCTGTTGCCGGCGGTCCTCAACTCCTACGCGGTCACCGTGTTCATCTTCATCTTCTTCTACGCCTTCCTGGGCCAGGCCTGGAACATCGTGGGCGGCTACGCGGGCCAGCTCTCGGCCGGTCACGCCGCCTTCGTGGGTATCGGCGCCTACGCCTCCGCGCTCCTGTCGGTGCAGGCCGGGCTCACCCCATGGATCGGGATGCTGGTGGGCGGGCTCCTGTCCGCGGCGCTCGGGACGGTGGTCGGCTATCTCGGCTTCCGCTTCGGGCTCCGGGGTTTCTACTTCGTGCTGCTCACCGTCGCGTTCGCGGAGGTGTGCCGCATCGTGGCGCTGAACACGGACGCGGTGGGTGGGGCGCTCGGCTACTACATCACGTTCACCGGCAACCCGCGCCAGTTCCAGTTCCAGGACAACCGCGCGTACTACTACGTCGCCCTGGGCCTGATGCTCGCGGCCACCGGGATCGTGGCGTGGATCGAGCGGCGGCGGTTCGGCGCCTACCTCATCGCGATCCGGGAAGACGAGAGCGCCTGCGAGGCGCTCGGCGTGAACGTCTTCCGCTACAAGATGCTGGCCATGGTGATCTCGTCGTTTCTCACCGGGGTAGGCGGGACGTTCTACGCGTTCTACCTGTTCTCGCTCCAGCCCAACGCGGTGTTCGGCATTCCGCTCTCGGTCGAGATCGTGATCCGGCCCATCGTGGGCGGCGCGGGCACGGTGCTGGGGCCGATCCTCGGCTCCTTTATCCTGAGCCCGCTGGCCGAGGCTTCCCGCATCTACTTCGGCCAGGGCGGCTGGTCGGGCGCCCACCTGATCGCCTACGGCCTCCTGTTGATCGCGGTCGTGCTGTTCCTGCCTCAGGGTGCCTATCCCGTCCTCCGCCGCCTGTGGTCGCGCCCGACCACGCGATAGCCCATGCCGCCCCTGCTCGAGGTGACCGGCATCTCCAGGCGCTTCGGCGGCCTGCAGGCCGTGCGCGACCTATCGCTGTCGATGGCGCGCGACGAGGTGCTCGGGCTCATCGGTCCGAACGGAGCCGGCAAGACCACCGTCTTCAACATGCTCTCGGGATTCCTCGCTCCGGATACCGGCGAGATCCGGTTCGACGGGCGTCCGATCGTCGGCCTCAAGCCCCACGCGATCTGTCGTCTCGGACTCTGCCGCACCTTCCAGATCGTGCGCCCGTTCCCGCACCTGTCGGTGCTGGACAACGTCCGCGTCGGCGCGCTGGCGCGGCGGCCTCACATGGCGGACGCGCGGAGCCGGGCGCGCGAGGTGATCGAGCAGGTGGGGCTCGGCGACAAGGTCGAGCAGCCGGCGGGGGGACTGACCCTCGCGGATCGCAAGCGCCTCGAGCTGGCGCGGGCCCTGGCCACCGAGGCGACGCTGCTGCTGCTCGACGAGGTGATGGCCGGGCTCAACCCGACCGAGATCGAAGCCATCGTCGCGCTCATCAAGCGGATCAACGCGTTCGGCGTCTCGATCCTGCTCATCGAGCACAACATGCGCGCGGTGATGAGCCTGTCGCACCGCATCGTGGTGCTGAACTTCGGCGAGAAGATCGTCGAGGGGAAGCCCGCCGCGGTGGCCAACCACCCGCGGGTCATCGAGGCCTATCTCGGCGAGGAATATGTCCACGCTCCTTCGCGTTGACGGCATCGAGGTCGGCTACGGCGACCTGACCGCGGTCACCGACGTCTCGCTCGAGGTGCGCGACGGCGAGGCGGTGGCGCTGATCGGGGCCAACGGCGCCGGCAAGACCACCACCCTGCGCGCCGTCTCCGGGCTCCTGCCCCTGCGGCGCGGCCGCATCGAGTTCGAGGGGCGGCGGCTGGACGGGCTGAGCCCATCGCAGATCGTGGCCCGCGGTCTCGCCCACGTTCCCGAAGGTCGTCAGCTCTTCCCGACCATGACCGTGCTGGAGAACCTGGAGCTGGGCGCCCGGACCCCGGCCGCCCGGGCCGCGCTGCGTGACACACTCGAGCGAGTCTTCGAGCTCTTCCCCCGGCTCCGGGAACGCGCCGCCCAGCTCGCCGGAACCCTGTCGGGCGGTGAGCAGCAGATGTGCGCCATCGGGCGGGGCCTCATGGCCCGTCCCCGCCTGCTCATGCTGGACGAGCCGAGCCTGGGCCTGGCCCCCGTCATGGTGAAGGCCATCTTCGAGGATCTGGGGCGCATCAACAGCCAGGGGATCACGATCCTGCTCGTCGAGCAGAACGTCCTGCGGTCGCTCCACCTCGCCCATCGGGGCTATGTGCTCGAGAACGGGCGGATGACCCTGTCCGGCCCTCGGGATGATCTGCTTGCGAGCGGGCACATCAAGCAGGCCTACCTGGGACTGTAGGCCCCCGAAAATTCGGTATAATTCCTCGCCCGGCGGGCCGAGAATAGCCTCGTGAGGCGCTTCACCCGGGGGTTCCTCGTTCCGTTCCTGCTGCTGGCCATTCCGCTCGGGATCCTGGCCTCGCTGGGGTTCGTCGCCGCTCATCGCCAGCTCGTGCGCACGCGGGACGCCGCCATCGCCCGCACTGTCGACGCGGTGACCGTCCTCGTGGCCGACTACCAGGATTCCCTCCGGCGGGAGACCGTGTTGCTCGCGCGAGACCCGGCGGTGATCGAGGGCGTCGAGAAGGGGGACTGGGCGACACTGGCCCGCGGCGCGTCACCTCGCGTGCTCGCGGTGACCCAGGACGGCCTCGCCGACTTCATCACCATCCGCGACCGCCGCGGCGCGCCGCTCGTCCAGGTCCCGGCCGGCGCGCCGCCGAGCCTGCCCGGGCTCGCGACACCGGCCGAGCCGGTCCCGGCCCTCCGGCTGGCCGGCGGCCGCCCGTACTTCCTGGTGACCGCACCCGTCAGCGCGCGGGCCGATCGCGACCCGGCGGCCGCCGGCACCGTCGTGGCCGGGCGCCGCCTCGAGGGGCTCGGTCCGCTGCTCGATCGCATGCCCGCGCGCCCGACCGTCGTGTTCCTGGCCGGCGATCGGGCGCTCGCGGCGAGCCGGGACGAATTGCCGCCTGCGGGCTGGATGCCCGCGGCCGCCACCGGCACGGTGACGGTCGGTCAGGAGCCCCACGCCGTCCGCCGGCTCGAGAGCCCCGTCATGGCCTCGCCCGACGGCGCCCTGTGGGTCGTGCTGCCGGTGGGGGAGTTCTCCCGGGCCGAGCAGCGTCTGCTGCTCGAGTTCCTCGCGCTGCTGGGCGGCGCGGTGGTGGTGCTGGCCGGCGTGGTGCTTGCGTTCCTACCCGAGCCCACGCGCTCGCGTCCGGCGCCCGGCCCGCGATCGGACAGTCCGCGGGTCGCCCTGGAGCGGCGTAACCGGGAGCTCGAGGCGTTGAACGCGATTTCGGCCACCATCGGCCGCGGGGCGGACCTGGCCACGACGGCCGAGGAGACCCTCGAGGTCGTGCGCGGGCTCGCAGGCATGGACGTGGGGGCCGTCTACCGTCTCGACGCGGTGGCAAGTGAGCTGGTCATGCTGGCCCAGAGCGGATTCGACCCGCAGTACGTCGAGCGGTTCCGGGTCCGGCCGCTCGGCGACTCGCACATGGGCGAGGCGGCGCGGACGGGCCGGATCCTCGTCACGCATCTCGACACGGCGCCGCCGTCCACCGAGACCATCCGGCAGATGGCCGCCGAGCGCGCCCATCGTACCCAGCTTGCGATCCCGATCCCGGTCGACCTGAAGACGTGGGGCGTGATGGCGCTCGTCTCCACCGAGCAGCGGGAGTTCTCGGCGGAGGAGATGCGGATCCTCTCGGGGGTGGCCCAGACCGTCGGGCTCGCGGTCGAGCGGGCGCAGTTGCAGGAGATGGCGGGGGCTCGGCTGGGCCGCCTCGAAGCCCAGCGGGTGATCGAGCGACAGATCTCGGAGCAGGTCGACACCGAGGAGCTGCTCGTCGTCATCGCGCGCTCGGCCCAGCGGCTGGTCGGCGGGGCCTACGCCGCGCTCTACCTGGTGGAGGGCGAGACCCTGCGTCCCCGCGCGTGGTCCGACGTCGGAGACTGGATCCGCGATCTCCGCTTCAAGATCGGGACGGGAGAGGCCGGCGTTGCGCTGGCGAGCGGGCGCGGCTCGCTGATCAACGACTACCCGGGCTCGCCGAACGCGATGACCGAGTTCGTGCCGTTCACGAGCCGGCTGCTGGTCGCGCCCCTGATGGCGGGCGCGCGGGCGCTCGGCGTGATGACCGCGGGCCGGGGTCCGGGCGCGCCGCCGTTCAGCGAGGAGGATCTGTCGATCCTCACCGATTTTGCGACGCAGGCCGCGGTGGCGCTCGAGCACGCGCGCCTCTTCGCCGACGCCAATCGCAACGCGGCTCAGTACCAGGCCCTCCTCGAGGTCAGCAGCGTGGTGTCCTCCACCCTCGAGCCGGATCGCGTGCTGGATCTCGTGGTCGACCGGTGCCGGGCGCTGCTCGGGGTGGTCGGGCTCGGTGTGTTCCGCCTCGAGCGCGCCACCGGGGTCATGGTGTGCGAGCGGGGGCGCGGGCTATCTCCCGAGTTCATGGGCTCGCTCCGGGTCCGGGTGGGCGAGGGCACCACCGGCCGCGCGGTCGACCGCCGCGAGCCGGTGTGGACCGAGGACGTTCTGAACGACCCCGGGGTGCCCATGAGCGAGGGGACGCGGACCCTCGTGGAGCGCGAGGGCTACCGCGCGGTGCTCTCGGTGCCACTCGTGAGCAAGGGCGAGGCGCACGGGGCCCTCGCCGCCTACTGGTGGGAGCCGCACGTCCCGTCGGCGAGCGAGATCTCGGTGATGACCGCGCTCGCGGGGCAGGCCGCGGTGGCGCTCGACAACGCCCGGCTCTTCGCCCAGGAGCGGGACCGCAAGGCCTCGCTGTCCTCGCTGCTCGAGATCAACAAGAAGATCGGTGCGGTGGCCGCCCCGGAGATCCTGCTGACTTCGATCGCCGAGGAGGCGGCCCGCCTGCTCGAGCTCGACAACGCCGGCTTCCGGCTCCTCGACGGCGACGATCTGGTGGTGGCCGGGCTCGCGGGCACTGCCGCCGAGACCATGGCCCAGGCGCGAATCCGGGTGGGCGAGAGCCTGAGCGGCAAGGTGCTGGCCTCGGGCCAGGCGCTGATGTGCGAGCTCGAGGGCGCCGACATGGTCGCGGATCATCAGGCCGCCGGCCAGCGGCTCGGCTACACGCACTATCTCGGCGTCCCCCTGTTCGTGGGCGAGCGGCCCATCGGTGTTCTCGTCTTCCGCGGGCGCCGGCCGTTCACCGCGCGCGAGCAGGAGCTGGCCGAGACCTTCGCGGGGCAGGCCGCGATCGCCATCGACCACTCGCGCCTCTACCGCGAGGCGTCCGAGCAGGCCGAGCGCATGCGCGCGGTGGCCGAGCTCGGCCGCGTGCTGGTGTCCACGCTCGACGAGGCCCGCGTCCTCGAGCTCGTCGCGACCCAGGCGCGGGAGACCGTCGGCTTGCCGGACCTGGCCATCTGGCTGCAGGATCCGGATGGCCGCGCGCTCCGACTGGCGGTCGGCCAGGGCGAGTTCTCCAGCTTGCTGTCGGGAGCGGCGAGGCCGCTGCAGAGCGACGAGGGAGTGGTGGGGCTCGCCCTCCGCGAGGGACGGCCGGTGTGGACTCCCGACGTGCTCAACGATCCGCGCATGCACCTCCTGCCCGAGACGCGGCGCTGGATCGAGGAGGTCGGTGGCCGCGCGATCCTTGCCGTGCCGCTCGTCCGGGAGCACGTCCGGGGCGCGCTGGTCGCGTACCGCCGACGGGGCGAGCGCTTCGCGGACCGCGAGATCGAGCAGCTGTCGGTGTTCGCCAACCAGCTCGCGGCCGCCCTCGAGAACGCCCGGCTCTACGAGGCGCTCGACGTTCGCGCGGCCCGTCTCCGGCGCCTCACCCGCCTGGCCCACATCGTCTCGTCGTCGCTGGACATGGACGAGGTGCTCCGGGCCATCGCGGAGGCGGCCGCCGAGCTGATCGCGGTGCCGCTCGCCAACTTCTGGGTGGCGAACGAGGTGACGCGCACCCTCACCCTGCGAACCGTCTCGGCCGATTTCGGCCTCGACCTGCCCACCCGCGAGCTGCCATTCGGGGAGGGCACCGCGGGCTGGGTGGCCCAGCACCGCCAGCCGCTCGAGATTCCCGACGTGGAGCAGGATCCGCGCTTCGAGTTCAAGGAGTGGGCGGCGGCGCACGGCATCCGCAGCATCCTGGCCGTGCCCATCCTGGTGCAGGACGCGCTGCTGGGAGTGCTCAGCCTGGCCGGCCGCGGGCCGATCCGGCTCGGCCCCGACGACCAGCAGCTGCTCGAGAGCTTCGCGGCGCAGGCGGGCGTGGCCATCCGCAATGCGGGCCTCTACGGCGAGACCCGCGGGCGCCTCGAGGAGAGCCGCGCGCTGCTCGAGGTCGCCGAGATCCTCAACTCCACGCTCGATTCGAAGCGGCTGCTCCGGGAGGTCGCGATCAAGATCGCGCAGCTGTGCCGGGTGGACCGGTGCTCGATCCAGCGCTGGGTCGACGGGCGCGTGGTGCCCCTCATGTCCCAGTACGCGGACGGGCACCAGGACCCGGAGCGCTGGGAGCAGTTCCGGCGCATGGCGGTGACGCTCCCGCTGGATCCGCCGCTCCACTCCCGCGCGGTGCAGACACGCCGGCCGGTGATCGTGCCCGACGCGAGCGCGAGCGACCTGGTGCCGGCCTCGTGGGTGGAGGCCTTCGGCGTCAAGTCCACGATGGCGGTGCCGCTGATCCGGCAGGACGAGGTCATCGGCGTCATGATCCTCGAGCACGTCGAGCGGGTCGTGCCGTTCGAGCCCTGGCAGGTGGACCTCGCGATGGCGGTCGCCGGCCAGCTGGCGCTGTCGCTGACCAACGCGGGCCTCTACACCCAGGTGCAGGAGCGGCTGCGCGAGACCACCGCCCTGCTCTCGGTCGGGCGCGCGCTCTCCCGCCCCGACTCGGCGCAGGACGTCATGCGCCTGGTCGCGCGCGAGGTCGGGCAGGCCTTCGGGGCCGACATGGTCGGGGTCTACGCGCTCGACACGAAGCGCGAGGCGCTGGTTCCCGTGGCCGGCTACCATGTGCCCGCGCATCTGCGCGAGCACTTTGTCACGCACCCGTTCGTGCTCTCGCGATTTCCCGCGCTCACCCAGGTGTGGCGCGAAGGCCGCGCCGCCTGGTCCTCCGACGCGCGCTCGGATCGGCGCTTCGACGGCGCCGCGCTGGCCGGGGTGGAGGCTCACTCGGTGCTCTTTGCGCCCACCAGCGTGCGGGGCGAGCCGGTGGGGGCCCTGTTCCTGGTGTGGTGGCAGACCGGCCGCGAGTTCTCGGACTCGGAGGTGCGCCTGGTCGAGGGGGTGGCGGCCCAGGTGGGCCTCGGCATGGAGAACGCCGAGCTGGCCCGCCAGACCGAGACGAAGCTGCAGGAGACCGAGACGCTCCTGTCGGTGAGCCAGGCTCTGGCCTCGACGCTCGACGTGGACGCGCTGGCCCGGGAGCTCCTGCGCCACGTGGTTCGCGGTCTCGGTGCCGACCTGGCCGGCCTGTGGCTCGTCGAGGACAACGGTCAGTGGATGGCCCCGCTGGCCGGCTACCACGTGCCCGCCGATCAGCGGGAGCGCATGCGAGGCACCCGGATCGCGCTCACCGGTGGACCGTCGTTCTACGACGAGGCCCTACGCCGCCGGCAGGCGGCGGTGTCGACCGACGGAGTCAACGACCCGCGCCTGCCCGAGCACATCCGCCGCGCCATCCCGGTCCGCACCCATCTCTTCGTCCCGATCGTGGCGCAGGATCAGATCATCGGAGGGTTCGCGGCCGGCTGGTGGCACGAGACCCGCGATCTCTCGGACGCCGAGCTCCGGCTGATGGAGGCGGTGGCGAGCCAGGCCGGCGTCGCGTTGCAGAACGCGCGCCTCTTCCAGGACAACCAGCGCCGGGTGCAAGAGCTGTCGGTCCTCCACGAGCTGTCGCGCGCCGTCACCGGCCAGCTGGACCAGGCGGGGTTGCTCGACGCCGTGTACCAGCAGGTGTCGCGTGTGGTCGACGTGCAGAGCATGGCGGTGCTGCTGCTGGACGAGGAGCACGACCGGCTCGCGGTGGTCCTGCGGGTGCGGGACGGCCGGCGGTGCGACGACGAGGAGCCGCGCTTCTATCCCCGCGGCGGCGCGGGGCTCTCCGGATACGCCTTCGACACCGGCCGCCCGATCCGCACCGCGGACTACGTGGCCGACTGCGCCCGGTACGGCGTGGCCCCGCTGCCCGCGGTCGTCGGGCTACCCTACTGCCTGATCGTTCCCATGACCGCGGGCGAGCGCGTGCTCGGGGTGCTGTCGCTGCGGAGCCCGGACCACCCCTTCAGCGAGGCGGACGAGCGCCTCCTCGTCAACATCGCGCAGCTCGCGGCCCTCATGCTGCGCAGCGCGTGGCTCTACGAGGAGCGCTCGCGGGCCTTCGGCGAGCTGGCCGACGCTCAGGATCAGCTCGTGCGGACCGAGAAGCTGCGGGCCCTCGGCGAGATGGCCTCGGGGGTGGCCCACGACTTCAACAACGTGCTGGCCTCGATCCTCGGGCGGGCTCAGCTGCTGCTGGAGCGCGTCCAGGACGTCAAGCTGCGCCAGTGGCTCAAGGTCATCGAGCGCGCCGCGATGGACGGCGCGCGCACCGTGCGCCGGCTCCAGGACTTCACCGGCATCCGGCGCGACCAGCCCGCGGTGGCGGTGGATCTCAACCAGATCATCCAGCAGGTCCTCGAGGCCACCGAGTCGAGCTGGCGGCACGACAGCCGGCGCCGCGGTGTGGAGATCGAGGTGGTGACCGACCTCGCCGAGCGCCTGCCTCGCATCGCGGGCGATCCGGCCGAGCTGCGCGAGGCGTTCACCAACCTGGTGCTCAACGCGATCGACGCGATGCCGCGAGGCGGCACCCTCACCCTGCGCACGAGCATCGGGGAGGGGGCGGTGGGAGACGTCCGGGTCGACGTCAGCGACACCGGGACCGGGATTCCCGAGCACATCCGGCAGAAGATCTTCGATCCGTTCTTCACCACCAAGGGGCCGAAGGGCACGGGCCTCGGCCTCTCGATGGCCTATGGTATCCTTGCCCGCCACAGCGGCCGGATCACGGTCGAGAGCGAGGAGGGGCACGGCACCACCTTCCACCTCGTGTTCCCCGCGACCGATCGGATCGCGGAGGCCACCTCGCCCGCCGCCTCGCTCGCCGGCTCGGCGGTACCGCTGCACTGCCTGGTGGTGGACGACGAGCAGGAGGTGGCGGAGGTCGTGGCCGACATCCTCACGGGCGCGGGGCACACCGCGGTGATGGTGGGCACCGGTCAGGCCGCCGTCGAGCGGATCGGAGTCGAGCGGTTCGATCTGGTCTTCACGGACCTGGCGATGCCCGGGATGACGGGCTGGCAGGTGGCGCGCGCGGTCAAGGATCGGGCGCCGGAGGTTCCGGTGGTGATGATGAGCGGATTCGGCGTGGAGGTCGCTCCGGAGGAGCTGCGCACCAACGGGGTGGACCTCGTCCTGGCGAAGCCGCTCCAGATCCGCGACGTGATGGACGCGGTGAGCACCATCCTCCGCGTTCGCGACGGCCAGCCGTGACCAGCCCGATCATCACCGAGGCCCTGCGCGCCCTGATCGATCGCCGCGACCTGACGCGCATCGAGGCGGCGGGGGCGATGGAGGCGATCATGTCGGGGGCGGCCACCAACGCCCAGATCGCCGCGTTCCTCACCGCGCTGCGCATGAAGGGCGAGACCGTCGAGGAGCTGATCGGCTTCGCGCAGGTGATGCGGCAGAAGGTGGTCAAGGTGCGAGCCCGCGCCGGGGACCTGATGGCCCAGACCGGCACCGACCGCGAGATGCTGATCGACACCTGCGGCACCGGCGGCGACGCGTCCGGCACGTTCAACGTGTCCACCGCCACCGCGTTCGTGGTGGCGGGCGCCGGGCTGAAGGTCGCCAAGCACGGCAACCGCTCGGTGTCGTCGCTGTGCGGCTCCGCCGACGTGGTGGAGACGCTCGGCATCAACATCGAGCTGAGCCCGGCCAAGGTCGCCCGGTGCCTGGACGAGATCGGCATCGGCTTCCTCTACGCTCCCCTGCTGCACACCGCGATGAAGCATGTGATGGCCGCGCGTCGGGAGATGGGGGTGCGCACGGTGTTCAACATGCTAGGGCCCCTGACGAATCCGGCCGGGGCCAACGTCCAGGTGATCGGCGTCTACGCGCCGTCGCTGGCCGAGCCGCTGGCTCACGTCCTCGCCGAGCTCGGCACCATCCGGGCCTTCGTCGTCCACGGCGCCGACGGGCTCGACGAGATCTCGAACACCGGGGAGAGCCAGATCGCCGAGGTGCACGAGGGGGTGGTGCGGAGCACGCGAGTGCGCCCCGAGGACTTCGGCATGCCGCGGGCCGCCATCGCCGACCTGCAGGGAGGTGATCGGCAAGAGAACGCCGAGATCATCCGCCGGATCCTGGGCGGGATGCTGGGCGCCCGCCGCGACATCGTGCTGATGAACGCGGCGGCGGCCCTGGTGGCCGGCGGGAAGGCCCGCGACTTCAAGGAGGGCGTTAGCCTGGCCGCGCAGTCGATCGACTCGGGCGCCGCCCGGCGCAAGCTGGAAGCGCTGACCGAGCTCTCCGAGCGCCTCGCCGCTGAGCCAGCCGCCTAGCCCCACGGGCCATTGACCCCGCCCGGCTGGCGCGGTTACAATGGCGCCGGTCGCAGTAACTGCCCGTCGCGCCTGCGTGAATCCCGTTTCGAGCTCGACGAGGGCGTTGAGCGGCCAGCCAGAGTTCTAGAACACTCGAAGGCGAGGGGACACTTGGCCAGTCGCGTGCCGCGCTATCACCAGATCGCCCAGGTTCTGCGCGAGCGGATCGTCGGGGGCGGTCACGGTCCCGGCAAGCGACTCGATAACCAGCGCAGCCTCGCCCGGGAGTTCGGTGTCACGCTGATGACGCTGCGCCAGGCCCTGGATCTGCTTGAGCGCGACGGCCTCATCGCGCGACGACACGGCCTGGGCACGTTCGTCGCGCGTCCCTCGATCGACTACGACATCCTGCATCTCCGGGCGCTCGCGGGTGACCTCTCCGCGCTGGGCGAGGATGTGGCCACCCGATTCCTGCGCAGCTACACGACGGCGGCCGATCGCCGGGTCGCCGAGCCGCTGGGACTGCGGGCGCGGGCCGATGTATTCGTGCTCGAGCGTTTGCGACTCGTGGACGGAGAGCCGGTGAGCTTCCAGGCCTCCTACCTTCCGCCCGCGCTCGGCGAGGAAGTCTCCAAGGCCGATCTCGCGGTGACACCGCTGCGGCAGGTCCTGGCCTTCAAGCTCGGGATCGAAATCACCGCGGCTCGCGAGACGGTCTCCGCGGTGCTGCTGGAGCGTCGGGCGGGCCGCGAGCTCGGCTGCCGCCCGGGCACCGCCGCCTTCCGCTCCGACCGCATCTCGATGGGCGCCGACGGCACCCCGATCGTCTACGACCGCGTCTACATCCCCGGCGACCGCTTCCGCATCACGCGCCAGCTCCGCTACGACACGCTGAACGGCGGCAACCGTCCTGATCGGGCGCCGGATTCGGTCGACGCGCGCGAGGGGGTTCGGATGAGCGCTTGCGCGAAGGAGCCGAACCGCCAAACCGAAGTCCTCGACGTTGAAGCGACTGAAACATCCGCTTGCGCGAAGGAGCCGAACCGCCAAACCGAAGTCCTCGACGTTGAAGCGACTGAAACATCCGCTTGCGCGAAGGAGCCGAACCGCCAAACCGACGTCTTCGACACCTGCGCCACTCGCATCGAGCCCGAGGCAGTTCGGATGAGCGCTTGCGCGAAGGAGCCGAACCGCCCAACTAAAGTCTTCGACGTTCAAGCTACCCGAAAGGACCAGGCATGAAGATTCTGGTGATGATCAAGCAGGTGCCCGACACGGCCACGCAGGTGAAGATCGGCGGTGATGGCCGGGCCATCGACACGACCGGCATCACCTGGATCGTCTCGCCCTACGACGAGTACGCGGTCGAGGAGGCGCTCCGGATCAAGGAAAAGCGCGGGCAGGGCGAGGTGGTCGCGGTCTCGCTCGGGCCCGAGCGGGGAAAGGAAGCGCTGCGGTCGTGCCTGGCGATGGGCGCCGACCGCGCCATCCACCTGAAGGATGCCGCGTGGGACTCGGCAGACACCCTGATGACCGCGCGCGCCCTCGCGGCGGTGATCAAGCAGGAAGCGCCCGCTCTCGCCCTGTTCGGGCGGCAGGCCATCGACGACGACATGGGTGCGGTCGCGGCCCAGGTCGCGGAGGTGCTGGGCTGGCCGTGCGCGTCCTGGATCATGGAAGAGGCGGTGGACGCCGACGGCAAGACGATCCGGATCGGGCGTCAGGTGGAGGGCGGGCTCGAGATCTTTGACCTGCCGCTGCCCGCGGTGGCGTCGGCGCAGAAGGGGCTCAACGAGCCACGCTATCCAACGCTGAAGGGGATCATGGGGGCCAAGAAGAAGGAGATCAAGGAAGTGAAGGCCTCCGACGTCGGCCTCGCGGCCGAGCCGCCGGTGCTGTCGGTGGTGAAGCTCGAGAGCCTGCCGCCGCGCCCCCCGGGACGCATCATCCAGGGGGAGCCCGCCGAAGCGGTCAAGGAGCTCGTCCGCGCCCTGCGCGAAGACGCCAAAGCGATCTAACGCCGTACAACGAGAGAAAGGCAAGCGAGATGGCTGGCGCGTACTGGTGCATGGTGGAGGACGATCGGCAGGGTATTCCCAAGAAGGTGATGGCCGAGGTGCTGGGCGAGGCCGTGCGCCTCGCGGGCCCGGCGGGGGCGCAGGCCGAGGCGGTGTGGGTGACCGACAAGGCGACTCCGGAAGGGCTCAAGCAGCTCGCCGAGTGGGGAGCCAAGCGGATCTGGCTTCTCGAGAACGCGGCGTTCGCGCCGTATCGTGCCGAGGTCTGGACGCCGGCGGTGGCCGAGCTGGCGGGCAAGGAGTCGCCGCAGGCGATCTTCGCCCCGGTGACCACGCGGCAGCGGGAGTTCATGGCGCGCCTGGCCGCGCGGCTTGGCGCCGGGCTGTCCGCGGACTCCACCGGGCTCACCGCCGAGGGCGGCGCCCTGGTGGCGACGCGGCCGGTCTACGCCGGCAAGCTGCTGTCCAAGATGACCTGGTCGAAGAAGCCGTGGATGGCGACGCTGCGGCCCAACGTGTTCCGGCCCGCCGATCCGCAGGCGGGGGCCAGCGCCGGCGTGGAGAAGCCCAGCATCGCGATCCCGGCCGAGACCATGAAGCTGGTCGAGCGTCGGCAGGAGGCCGCTACCGGTCTGCCCGAGCTGACCGAGGCGGAGATCGTGGTCTCGGGGGGCCGCGGGCTCAAGGGCCCCGAGAACTTCGTCATCCTCGAGGCGCTCGCCAAGGTGCTCGGGGCCGCGGTCGGCGCGTCGCGCGCCGCGGTGGATGCCGGCTGGCGGCCGCACCGCTTCCAGATCGGCCAGACCGGCCGCACGATCTCGCCGAAGCTGTATCTGGGGTTCGGCATCTCGGGAGCCATCCAGCACCTGGCGGGCATGCGGACGTCGAAGGTGATCTGCGCGATCAACAAGGATCCGGAGGCACCGATCTTCAAGATCGCAGACTACGGCATCGTCGGCGACCTCTTCGAGGTCGCCCCCCTGCTCACGCAGGAGTTCAAAGGCCTCCTGGAGAAATAGGATCCATGCGCCCAAACGAGTGTCCGCCAGCTGGGGGAGTGCGGGGCCCATTTCCGGGCCCCCGCAGCTGAAGAGCTTGAAGAAGTAAACGGCGATCCGGAGAGAGGCGCATACGTTGGACATAGAGCTCACGCAAGAGCAGGCCATGATCCAGCAACTGGCCCGCGAGTTCGCGGAGAAGGAGGTGCGCCCGATCGCGGAGGCGATCGACCGCGAGGCGCGCTTCCCCCGCGAGACGGTGGGGCGGATGGCCGAGCTGGGTCTCATGGGCATCGCGGTGCCTGACGCCTACGGCGGCGGTGGCGGCGACACGGTCGCCTACGTGCTGGCGCTGGAGGAGCTCGCGCGGGCCTGCGCTTCCCACGCGGTGATCATGTCCGTCAACAACTCGCTCTACTGCGATCCGGTGCTGAAGCACGGCACCGAGGAGCAGAAGGCCCGCTTCCTCACTCCCTACGCGTCGGGACAGAAGATCGGCTGCTTCGCGCTCACCGAGCCGGAGGCGGGCTCGGACGCGAGCAACCAGACGACCCTCGCCCGGATGGACGGTGACGGCTACGTGCTGGACGGGCGCAAGGTGTTCGTGACCAACGGCCGCGAGTCCTCGGCCGCCCTCGTGTTCGCACAGACCGATCGGGCGGCAGGCCGGCGGGGCATCACCGCCTTCCTCGTCGAGAAGGAGACGCCCGGCTTCACGGTGGTCAAGACCGAGGACAAGCTCGGCATCCGCGCTTCCGATACCGCGGAGCTCCTCTTCGAGCGCTGCCGTGTGCCGGCGGCCAATCGGCTGGGCGCGGTAGGGCAGGGCTTCCGGATCGCGCTCGGCACGCTCGACGGGGGCCGCATCGGCATCGCGGCCCAGGCTGTCGGCATCGCGGTGGCCGCCTACGAGGCCGCGGTGGCCTACGCGCGCGAGCGCAAGAGCTTCGGGGTGCCGATCGGCCAGCACCAGATGGTGCAGTGGATGCTGGCCGACATGGCCACCGCCATCGAGGCGGCGCGGCTGCTGACGCTGCGAGCGGCGTGGCGCAAGGACTCCGGCGCGCCCTTCGGCTCCGAGGCGGCCATGGCCAAGCTCTTCGCCGCGGAGACCGCGATGCGCGTGACCACCGACGCCGTCCAGGTGCACGGCGGCTACGGTTTCATCAAGGAATACCAGGTCGAGCGACACTTCCGCGACGCCAAGATCACCCAGATCTACGAGGGCACGTCGCAGATCCAGAAGCTCGTCATCGCCCGCCAGCTCCTCGGAGCCGCCGGGCAGGTGGCCTGAGGAGGCGTCACGACATGGCCCAGGGGAAGGATCGGTGGGAGGAGGAGAGCTACGGCCCCTTCGTCCGGCGCACGCCGGAGCGTGAAGTGCCGTTCGAGACTCTCTCCGGCATCCCGGTGCAGCCCCTCTACACGCCGGAGGATCTCGCCGACTGGCGCTACGAGGACAAGCTCGGCTACCCGGGCGAGTTTCCCTACACGCGCGGGCCGTACCCGTCGATGTACCGCGGCCGGCTCTGGACCATGCGCATGTTCGCGGGCTTCGGTCGGCCCGAGGACACCAACGCCCGCTTCAAGTACCTCCTGCAGCAGGGCCAGACCGGACTTTCCACCGCCTTCGACATGCCGGCCCTGATGGGGTACGACGCCGATCACCCGCGGGCGCGAGGCGAGGTGGGCCGCGAGGGCGTGTCGATCTCCACGCTCGCCGACTTCGAGGTCCTGTTCCGGGATATTCCACTGGATAAAGTGACTACTTCGATGACCATCAACTGCACCGCGTCGGTCGCGCTCGCCATGTACCTCGCGCTCGCCGACAAGCAGGGGGTGGGCTGGGACAAGCTGGGCGGCACCATGCAGAACGACATGCTCAAGGAGTTCATCGCCCAGAAGGAGTGGATCTCGCCGCCGGAGTCCGCGGTGCGGGTGGTCGTCGACACCATCGACTTCTGCGCGAAGCACGTGCCGCGCTTCAACCCGGTCTCGATCTCCGGCTACCATATCCGGGAGGCGGGCTCGACCGCGGTGCAGGAGCTGGCCTTCACCCTCGCCGACGGCTTCGGCTACGTGCAGGCCGGCGTGGAGCGTGGGCTCGACGTCGACGGCTTCGCCCCGCGCCTGTCGTTCTTCTTCGACATCCACAACGACTTCTTCGAGGAGATCGCCAAGCTGCGGGCGGCCCGGCGCATCTGGGCCACCGTGATGCGGGATCGCTTCCGGGCGAAGAAGCCGGAGTCGATGCGGCTGCGTACCCACACCCAGACCGCGGGCGTCTCTGCCACCGCCCAGCAGCCGCTCAATAACGTGGCCCGGGTGGCGCTCCAGGCGCTCGCCGCGGTGCTGGGCGGGGCCCAGTCGCTGCACACCAACTCCTACGACGAGGTGCTGGCCCTGCCCACCGAGGAGGCGGTCACGGTGGCGCTGCGGACCCAGCAGATCATCGCCGAGGAGACCGGGGTCGCGCTCACCGCGGATCCGCTGGGCGGGTCGTACTTCCTGGAGCGACTCACCGACCAGATGGAAGCGCAGGCGATGGACTACATCCGCAAGATCGACGAGCTGGGGGGGATCGTGCGGGCCATCGACATCGGTTACCCGCAGCAGGAGATCGCGGACGCCGCCTACCGGTACCAGCTCATGGACGACCGCGGCCAGAAGGCGGTGGTGGGTGTCAACAAGTACGTGATGCCGGATGAGAAGTCGGTCGAGTATCTGCGCATCGATCCCGCGATCGAGCGCGAGCAGATCGAACGGGTGGGGCAGGTCAAGGCATCCCGCGACGCGGCGCGGGTCGACAGACGGCTCCGGCAGCTCGCGGAGGCGTGCCGCGACAACCGGAACGTCATGCCGGTGCTGGTGGAGGCCGTGAAGGACTACGTCTCGCTGGGTGAGATCGCCGACGTGTATCGACGGGTGTTCGGACTCTATCGAGAGCCGATCATCTTCTGAGGAGAGTCAACCATGACTGAGCCGATCCGGATCAACCGGTCCACGACCCGCAAGCCCAAGCCGAAGGACGCCGACCTGGGGTTCGGGCAGATCTTCACCGACCACATGTTCTTGGCCGACTTCCAGGAGGAGAAGGGCTGGTACGACCCGCGCGTCGAGCCGTACGGGCCGCTCTCCCTCGACCCGGCGACCGCGGTCCTGCACTACGCGCAGGCCATCTTCGACGGGCTGAAGGCGTTCCGCGGCGTCGACGGCAAGATCCGGCTCTTCCGACCCCAGAAGCACGTCGAGCGCATGAACAACTCGGCCCGACGGCTGTGCATCCCACCACTCGATCCGGATCTCGCCCTGCAGTCGCTGGTCCGGGTCGTCGACGTCGACCGCGACTGGGTGCCGAGCACGGTCGGCACCTCGCTATACATCCGGCCCACCATCATCGCGAGCGAGCCGTTCCTGGGCGTGCGGCCGGCCAAGTCCTACATCTACTTCGTGATCCTCTCCCCGGTCGGCGCGTACTACCCGGAGGGCATGGCGCCGGTGAAGATCCTGGTCGTGGACAAGTACGTGCGGGCGGTGGACGGCGGGGTGGGCGGGGCCAAGACGCCGGGCAACTACGCGGCCAGCCTCTTCGCGAGCGACGAGGCCAAGCACGAGGGCTTCACCCAGGTGCTGTGGCTCGACGGGGTGCACCGCAAGTATCTCGACGAGGTCGGCACCATGAACATCATGGTGAAGATCGGCGACGAGATCATCACCCCGCCGCTGACCGGGACCATCCTGCCCGGCGTGACTCGCGACTCCGCGCTGGCCCTGATGCGCAAGTGGGGCCTCAAGGTGAGCGAGCGCCAGGTGTCGATCGACGAGGTGGTGGCGGCCCACGGACGCGGGCAGCTGGAGGAGGTGTGGGGAACCGGCACCGCGGCGGTGATCTCGCCGGTGGGCGAGCTCGCCTACAAGGGCCGGAAGATGGTGATCAACGGAGGCAAGATCGGCCCGCTGACCCAGCGGCTCTACGACGCCATCGTCGCGATCCAGTACGGCCAGGCGCCCGATCCGGACGGCTGGACGCTGACGATCTGAGGGCGAACCGAGGCGAGCCGCCAATGATCGAGTCGGTCGCGGAGTTCACCCGCTACTTCGACGGGGTCCGCCGCCGCACCTGGAGCGCGGTGGATCGGGTGGGACCGGATCTGCTCGCGTGGGCCCCGCGAGCGGGCGAGATGACCTGCGGTGAGATCGTGCGGCACCTCGCCGGAGCGGAGCGGTTCTTCGTGGCCAAGGTCGTGGACGATCGCTTCACCGGTGACCTGGAGCCCGGGCCCGCGCTCGATCACGCGGCGACCCGCGCCCTGCTCGAATCGGTCCACCGGGAGGAGATGGCCCGGCTGGGGCGCGTGCCCGACGAGGCGCTGCGGACGCCGCGGCGGGACCTCGACGGCGGGACGGTCAAGGCGTGGCGCTTCCTGATGGCCATGGTGGAGCATGAGGTGCATCATCGCAGCCAGCTCGACTGCTACCTGGCCGAGGTCGGCGTGGAGCCCCCGCAGATCTACGGCTGGCGGATGGAGGATGTGATCGCCCGAGTGGCGCGGGAGAGCGCCCCCCCGGAGGACCCGAGATGACCGACTGCGTCTTCTGCAAGCTGCGGGACGGGCAGATCCCGTCCATGAGGGTCTTCGAGGACGACAAGACGATCGCCTTCATGGACATCAACCCGATCAACTCGGGTCACTGCCTGGTCATCACCAAGGCCCACGCCACGAGCCTGTTCGAGGTCGAGGTCGAGGATCTGCAGGCCGCGATCGCGACCGCGCAGCGGGTGGCCCTGGCCATTCGCGACGGCCTCAAGCCGGACGGGCTGAACATGCTGCAGGCCAACGGGGCGGCCGCGTTCCAGTCGGTGCTGCACTTTCACCTGCACCTCATTCCCCGGTGGAACAACGACGGCAAGGGCTTCGACTGGAAGCTCGTGCCGGGCAACCGCGAGCAGATCATGAAGGTGGGCGAGCGTCTCCGCGCGCTCCTCCACTGAGCGGGGAGCCGAGCATGGCCGATCGAAAGGTCCGCGTGTTGGTGGCGAAGCCCGGTCTCGACGGGCACGACCGCGGCGCGAAGATCGTGGCGCGCGCCCTCCGGGATGCCGGCTTCGAGGTGATCTACACCGGGCTGCACCAGACGCCCGAGCAGATCGTGGCGACCGCGGTGCAGGAGGACGTCGACGCGGTGGGGCTCTCGGTGCTCTCGGGCGCGCACAACTACCTCTTCAAGCGGGTTCTGGATCTGCTGAAGGAGAAGGGCGCCGACGACATCGCGGTCTTCGGTGGCGGCATCATCCCGCAGGAGGACATCCAGGCCCTCAAGACCCTCGGGGTCAAGGAGCTGTTCACGCCCGGCACCTCCACCCAGGACATCATCCGTTTCGTGCGCGAGAACATCCGGGCAGTTGCTTAGCCTTGGTTGAGGGAGAAGACACCGTGGCTTCTCTTTCTGGATCCGCTCGGCTCGCTTTCGGCTGCACCGCGCCAAACCACGACGCCGTCCTCGACCAGTTCACTCGCCAGGCGGTGCCGTTCTCCACCGCGCCGGGCATCCGCGACGAGGAGGCCCTGCGGCTGCTGGTGGAGGCGAGCGGGGCGGGGCCCGAGGACACCGTGCTCGACGTGGCCTGCGGGCCCGGGCTGGTGGTGGCCGCCTTCGCGCGCGCGTGCCGGCACGCCACCGGCATCGATCTCACACTCGCCATGATCGAGCGCGCCCGGGCCCTGGCCGGGGAGCGTGACCTCGACAACGTCACGCTGACGGTCGGAGACGTGATGCCGCTGCCGTACGACGACGGCGCGTTCTCGATCGTCGTCTCCCGGTTCGCGTTCCACCATTTCCCGGACCCCCGCGCCGTGCTGTGCGAGATGACGCGGGTGTGCCGGCCGGGCGGCCGGGTCGTGGTGGCCGACGCGGCGGCCTCTCCCGATCCTGCACGGGCCGCCGCTTTCAACCGGATGGAGAAGCTCCGCGACCCGTCGCACGTCCGGGCCCTGCCGCTGACCGCGCTGTTCGCGGGCGCCGGCCTGGGCCGGGCCGCGGTCACCCGCTACGCGCTGCCGTCCGACCTGGACGGCCTGCTCTCCCGCTCGTTTCCGGATCCGGGGGACGCCGGGAAGGTCCGCGCCCTCTTCCGCGACTCGCTCGCCGACGATGGGCTGGGCCTCGGCGCGCAGGAGCGCGCCGGGCGGATCCACTTCGCATACCCGATCGCGATCCTGGTCGCGGCCCGCGCATGAACTTCGCCCTGACGCCCGAGCAGCAGGAGGTGCGTGCGCTGGCCAGAGATTTCGCCGAGCGCGAGGTGGCGCCGGTCATCCGGAGCTTCGACGAGGCCCAGGAGTTCCCGCACGAGATCCTCGCCAAGCTCGCGGGCACCGGCCTGCTGGGCGCCCTGGTGCCGGAGGAGTACGGCGGGGCGGCCCTCGACTACGTCTCCTACGCGCTGGCCGTCGAGGAGCTGAACCGGGTCGACGGCTCGGTGGGCATCACGATGTGGGCCCACAACTCGCTGTGCACCAACCACATCGCGATGTTCGGCTCCCGTGAGCAGAAGGCGGCGTACCTGCCGCGGCTGGCCCGGGGCGAGGTGCTGGGAGCGTGGGGGCTCACCGAGCCCGGATCCGGATCGGACGCGGCTGCGATGCGCACGCGCGCGACGGCGGATCGCGATCACTTCGTGATCAACGGGGCCAAGGCCTTCGTCACCAACGCAGGGGTGGCCGAGGTCGCGGTGGTGATGGCGGTGACCGATCCCGGGCTCGGTAACAAGGGTATCTCCGCCTTCATCCTCGAGCGCGGCACGCCGGGCTTCTCGGCCGGGAAGCCGTACCGCAAGCTCGGCCTGCACGCCTCCAACACCGCCGAGCTGCATCTCGACAACGTGCGCGTTCCCGCGGCCGCGCTCCTGGGCGAGCGACACATGGGGTTCGTCAACACCATGCAGGTGCTCGAGGGCGGGCGCATCGCGATGGCGGCCATGGCGGTCGGGCTCGCCCAGGGGGCCCTGGACGAGGCGCTCAAGTACATGAAGCAGCGCTCCGCGTTCGGAAAGACGCTGGCCGAGTTCAACGGCCTGCAGGGTATGATCGCCGACATCGGCACCGAGGTGGAGGCGGCGCGGCTGCTCACGCTGCGGGCGGCGGCGCTCAAGGATGGCGGCCGGCCCGCCAAGGTGGCCGCGTCCATGGCCAAGGTCTTCGCCTCCGAGGTGGCGATGAGGGCGGCGACCAAGGCCCTGCAGATCCACGGCGGGGCGGGTTACATCACCGAGTTCCCCATCGAGCGGATCTTCCGCGACGCCAAGCTGACCGAGATCGGCGAGGGCACGTCGGAGATCCAGCGGATGGTCATCGCGCGGGAGATCCTGGGCGCGCGCGGAGCGTGAAGAGATGGGTGAGGCGAGGGTGCTCTACGAGTCGGGCGACGGTGTGGCCACCATCACGCTCAACCGGCCGCGGGTGCTCAACGCGCTCGACCTGGCCCTGTCCGCGGAGCTGGCGGACGCGGCGGAGACCGCGGCCGGGGATCCAGACGTCTGGGTCGTGGTCGTGCGCGGGGCCGGGCGGGCGTTCTGCTCCGGCATGGACCGTACCGTGCTCTCGGCGGGTGGGATCAACGAGGCGTTCTACCGGAACTGGATCCGGGCGCTGAATCGCCTCGAGGACATGGACAAGCTGGTGGTGGGGGTACTCCACGGCTACTCGATCGGGGGTGGCCTGCAGCTCGCGGTGGCTTGCGATCTGCGGATGGCCACCACCGACGCGGTGCTCGGTCTCGGGGCCACCCGGCACGGGCTCATCCCCGACGGCTCGATCCTGAGGCTGGCCCGCATCGTGGGGCTCGGCCGGGCCAAGGAGCTGACCCTGCTGAACGACGACGTCACGCCCCAGGCCGCGCTCGCGATGGGCCTGGTCAACTGGGTGGTGGAGCCGGGTGAGATCGACGGCGCGATCGCCCGGATCGTGCAGAAGGCGTTCCACTCCTCTCGCACCGCCACCGGGCACGCCAAGCGCCTCCTGCACGCCTCCTTCCATCGTGACCCGCGGGAGATGATCGAGGAGGTCGTGCAGGCCCAGAACGAGTGCATGGCGTCCTGGGAGATGGACGTGGCGAACCGGGCCTGGGACGAGCGACGGGAGGCGAGGTTCTATCCAAAGCCTCCCGCGGGGCCCGGGATCCGATGAACGACGACGTCATCCTCGAGACGCGTGGGCTCACCAAGGAGTTTCGCGGGTTCTACGCGGTCCGCAACGTCGATCTCCGGATCCGGCGCGGCAGCATCCACGCCCTGATCGGACCCAACGGGGCGGGCAAGACCACCTGCTTCAACCTGCTGACCCACTTCCTCGTCCCGACCGCCGGGCGGATCACGTTCAACGGGCGCGAGATCACCGGCCGCCGCCCCGCGGACATCGCCCGCCTCGGGCTGGTGCGGTCCTTCCAGATCTCGGCGGTCTTCCCGCATCTGACCGCGCTCGAGAACGTGCGCATCGCGCTCCAGCGCCGTCGCGGCCGGTCCTTCGATTTCTGGCGATCTGAGCGCGTGCTCGACGCCTTCCGGGAGCGGGCCCTCGATCTGCTCGGCGCGGTCGGGCTCGCCGGCTTCGCGACCACGCCGGCGGTGGAGCTACCGTACGGCCGCAAGCGTGCGCTCGAGATCGCCACTACGCTGGCCCTCGACCCCGAGATGATGCTGCTCGACGAGCCGACCGCGGGGATGGCCCACGAGGACGTCGACCGCATCTCGGCCCTGATCAAGCAGGTGGCCCGGAACCGGACCGTGCTCATGGTGGAGCACAACCTGAGCGTGGTGGAGCACCTGTCCGACACCATCACGGTGCTGGCCCGCGGCGAGATCCTCGCGGAGGGCGACTACGCGACGGTGTCCCGCAACCCCGACGTGGTCCAGGCCTACCTCGGCGCCGGCCATGAGTGAGACGCTCCTGCAGGTGGCCGAGCTCCACGCCTGGTACGGCGAATCGCACATCCTGCACGGGGCGGACTTCGAGGTGCGGGCGGGGGAGGTCGTCACCCTCCTCGGCCGCAACGGGGCCGGGAAGACGACCACGCTCAAGTCGGTGATGGGCATGGTGCCGCGGCGGCGGGGGTCGGTGCGCTTTCGCGGGGAGGAACTGATCGACCGTCCCTCCAATCTGATCGCCCGGCGGGGCCTCGCCTTCTGCCCGGAGGAGCGCGGTATCTTCGCGAGCCTCACGGTGGAGGAGAACCTGCTGCTGCCGCCGGTCGTGCAGCCGGGCGGGCTCGGAGCCGACGTGATCTACGAGCTGTTTCCGAACCTCCGCGCGCGGGCCCGGAGCCAGGGCACCACGCTGTCGGGCGGTGAGCAGCAGATGCTGGCCATCGGTCGCATCCTCCGCACCGGGGCCCGGCTCCTGCTGCTGGACGAGCCCACCGAGGGCCTGGCTCCGGTCATCGTGCGCCAGATCGGGGCGACGATCCGGCGCCTGAAGGTCGAGGGCTTCACGATCCTTCTGGTGGAGCAAAACTTCCGCTTCGCCGCCACGGTGGCCGATCGCCACTACGTCATGGAGCGGGGACGGGTGGTGGACATGATCCGGAACGCGGAGCTCGAGAGTCACACCGCGAAGCTCCACGAGTACCTCGGGGTATAATCGCGCGTCCCACGTCTCACTCAAGCGAACGAAAGGATCAACGCATGCTCAAGCACTGGCTGTTCGTCATGGCCGCGGTCGGGCTCGTCGCCGCACCGGCCGCCCAGGCCCAGATCTCCGACGGCGTCATCAAGATCGGCGTGCTCACCGACATGTCGAGCCTCTACGCGGACCTCTCGGGCCAGGGCTCGGTGATCGCGGCCCGGATGGCGGTGGAGGATTTCGGGGCCGCCAAGAAGGGCATGAAGGTCGAGATCGTCTCGGCCGATCATCAGAACAAGGCCGACGTCGGGTCGGGCATCGCACGCCAGTGGCTCGATTCCGACAAGGTGGACGTGATCGTGGACACGCCGAACTCGGCGGTCGCCCTGGCGGTGAACCAGATCGTCAAGGAGAAGGGCAAGGCGTTCCTGGTCTCGGGGGCGGCCTCGTCGGACCTGACCGGCAAGGCATGCTCGCCCAACACCGTGCACTGGACCTACGACACCTGGGCGCTGGCCAACGGGACCGGCAGCGCGATCGTGAAGACGGGCGGCGACTCGTGGTTCTTCCTCACCGCCGACTATGCCTTCGGCCACGCGCTGGAGCGCGACACCGAGGCGGTGGTGCTCAAGAACGGCGGCAAGGTTCTGGGCAAGGTGCGGCATCCCCTCAATACCGCCGACTTCTCCTCGTTCCTGTTGCAGGCCCAGTCATCGAAGGCCAAGATCATCGGCCTGGCCAACGCGGGTGGGGACACCACCAACAGCATCAAGCAGGCCGCCGAGTTCGGCATCGTCAAGGGCGGCCAGAGCCTGGCCGGCCTGCTCGTGTTCATCACCGACGTGCACGCGCTCGGGCTGCCGACCGCCCAGGGGCTGATCTTCACCGAGGCCTTCTACTGGGACATGAACGACAAGACGCGGGCCTTCGCCAAGCGCTTCGCGGAGCTGGACCGGGGCATCCACCCCACGATGATCCACGCGGGGGTGTACGCGGCGACGCTGCACTACCTGAAGGCGGTGGAGGCCCTCAAGGGCGACGACGGCACCAAGATCATCGCCAAGATGAAGGAGATGCCCACCGACGACCCGCTGTTCGGCAAAGGGACGATCCGTGCCGACGGCCGCAAGGTGCACCCGATGTACCTGTTCGAGGTCAAGAAGCCGTCGGAGTCGAAGGGCCCCTGGGACTACTACAAGACGCGCGCAACGATCCCGGCCGAGCAGGCCTTCCGGCCCATCGACCAGGGCGACTGCCCCCTGGTCAAGAAGTAATCGACATTTTCCCTCACCCTGCCCTCGGGCGAAGCCCCCTCTCCCGGTTGGGGAGCGGGCAGGGTGAGGGGACGGCGCCGTGCCCATGATCTTCGGCATCCCTCCGCAGGCCCTGTTCGGCCAGCTCCTGATCGGGCTCATCAACGGCTCGTTCTACGCGATGCTGAGCCTCGGCCTGTCGGTGATCTTCGGGCTGCTCAACATCATCAACTTCACCCACGGTGCCCAGTACATGATGGGTGCCTTCGTGGCCTACTTCCTCCTGCAATACGCCGGGCTCGGCTACTGGGCGGCCCTGCTGGTGGCGCCCCTCGCGGTCGGGATCGTCGGGGTCGTGCTCGAGCGCTTCCTGCTCAAGCGGCTGTACTCACTCGACCATCTCTACGGGTTACTGCTCACCTTCGGCCTGGGCCTGATCATCCAGGGCCTCTTCCGGAACAGCTTCGGCTCGTCGGGCCTGCCGTACGCCATACCGGCCCAGCTCATCGGCGGGCGCAACCTCGGCTTCATGGTGCTCCCGAACTACCGCGCGTGGGTCATCGTGTTCTCGCTGGCGATCTGTCTCGCCACGTGGTTCGTCATCGAGCGCACCAAGCTCGGCTCGTACCTGCGCGCGGCCACCGAGAACCCGGCGCTCGTCCAGGCCTTCGGCATCAACGTGCCGCGAATGATCACGCTGACCTACGGGTTCGGGGTCGCCCTCGCCGCGATGGCGGGCGTCCTCGCCGCGCCGATCTACCAGGTGAACCCGCTGATGGGTGCCGACCTCATCATCGTGGTGTTCGCGGTGGTCGTCATCGGCGGCATGGGCTCGATCATGGGCTCGATCATCACCGGCTTCGGACTCGGGCTCATCGAAGGGTTGACCAAGGTGTTCTACCCGGAGGCCTCCAACACCGTGATCTTCGTCATCATGGCGCTGGTCCTGCTCGTAAAGCCGGCTGGCCTCTTCGGGCGGGCCCAGTAGCATGGCGGCCGCGCGGGAGATGGTGGAGCCCGAGGCCCCGGCGGCCGACGCCCGTTCCTCCCGGCACCAGGCCGTGGTGTTTGCCCTGATGGTCGGCGCCTTCGTGGTGGCGCCGTTCGCGGTCTACCCGGTCTTCCTCATGAAGGCGCTCTGCTTCGCCCTGTTCGCCTGCGCCTTCAACCTGCTGATCGGCTACGGGGGCCTGCTGTCCTTCGGTCACGCGGCCTACCTCGGCTCGGCCGGCTACATCGCCGCGTACACCGCCAAGGTCTGGGGGTGGACCCCGGAGACAGCCATCCTGGCCGGCACCCTGGGGGCGGCGGGCCTCGGCCTGGTCATCGGAGCGCTCGCCATCCGACGCCAGGGGATCTACTTCGCGATGATCACACTGGCCCTGGCCCAGATGCTCTACTTCTTCTGCCTGCAGGCCCCGTTCACCGGCGGCGAGGACGGCATTCAGGCGGTCCCGCGTGGCATGCTCTTCGGCCTGATCGACCTCCGGAACACCCTGGCGATGTACTTCACGGTGCTCGCGATCTTCCTAGCCGGCTTCCTGCTGATCTACCGGACGATCCACTCACCCTTCGGCCAGGTGCTCAAGGCGATCCGGGAGAACGAGCCCCGGGCGCTGTCGCTCGGCTACGGGGCCGACCACTACAAGCTGATCGCCTTCGTCCTCTCGGCCGCCCTGTCCGGGCTGGCGGGCGGCACCAAGGCCATCGTCTTCCAGCTCGCCTCCCTCACCGACGTGCACTGGAGCATGTCCGGCGAGGTGGTGCTGATGACCCTCCTGGGTGGGCTCGGCACCGTGTTCGGTCCCGTGGTGGGCGCCGCCATCGTGATCGGGCTCGAGACCTACCTGGCTCAGCTCGGAGCCTGGGTTACCGTGGTGCAGGGGGCCATCTTCGTGGTCTGCGTCCTGGCCTTCCGGCGCGGGGTCGTCGGCGAGATCGCCCGATTCCTCAGGAAGCCGCTCTAACCCTCTGCCCGATCAGGCTGATGAGCGCGCGGCACCGCAGCTCGAACGCGCCGAGCATCTTGCGGTACTTCGCCTCGATCGCCCGACGCTGGTCCTCCCACTGGCTCTCGAACCGCTGCTGCTCCTCCCGGCGGCACGGTCCCCCGGCCTCCGCGGGCGGGCAGCGGCCGAAGGCGTCCCACATGGCGGCTCGGTGGATGTCCTCCGCGCCTTCGATCTCGGCCAGCTGGAGCTTGGCGATGAAGGCGCGGGCCTCGGCCGGGCGCTCGCAGTCGAGCTCCGGGGCGAGCGCCGCCGGGCTAGCGGCCACGCCCGACCCCCCG
Organism: Nitrosotalea sp.; assembly: GCA_035519555.1. GTDB lineage: Bacteria > Methylomirabilota > Methylomirabilia > Rokubacteriales > CSP1-6 > CAMLFJ01. The sequence goes on from DATIWG010000040.1 coordinate 61,306, forward strand.
ACCCAGAGGAACATCAAAATATGGCCGTAAACCCTTGTCTTGGCGGGCAAAGTCTTGACACCTCGTGGACCCTGGGCTAGACTCTCGCCACTTTATCACCCCCTGTGACGGACGCTTTCCCGGTAAGAGCTTCCTGGGTAAGGTAATGACGAAGATTCTCTCCAACGGTGGAGGTGGCTGTCGTCTCGCGCGATCGAGCGCGAGTGGCGCCCACGCCTGCACGGCCTGATGCTCGATTCCTCCCAGGACACCTTTCCGAAGCTCGCGCTCCAGAACGCACGACGGCTCTCCGGGAAGGTTGCCATTCGCGAGAAGGACCTCGGCATTTGGCAGTCCTACACCTGGAGCCAGTACGTCGAGCAGGCCCGCCTCATCGCGCTGGGCCTGGCCTCCCTCGGCTTCACGCGGGGCGACAAGACCGCGGTGGTGGGTGACAACCGGCCGGCGCTCTACTGGGCGATGCTGGCCACGCAGGCGCTCGGGGGAATCCCGGTGCCGCTCTACCAGGACTCCATCGAGAAAGAGATGGAGTACATCGTCGATCACGCCGAGGCGCGCTTCGCGGTCGTCGAGGACCAGGAGCAGGTGGACAAGATGCTCCACGTGCGGGAGCGGTGCCCGGGGCTCGAGTACGTCATCTACGACGACCCGAGGGGGCTTCGCCACTACAAGGAGTCCTGCCTGCTGAGCCTCGAGGAACTGCAGGAGCGGGGGCGGAAATTCGCCCAGGAGCACCCGGGGTATTTCGAGCAGGAGGTGGCCAAGGGCACCGCGGAGGACACCGCGGTCATCGCCTACACCTCCGGCACCACCGGGCAGCCCAAGGGGGCCATGCTCTCGCACCGGAACCTCATCGAGACCGCGCGAAGCGCCATCGAGCGCGAGCGACTCGACGCGTCCGAGGAGGTCGTGGCGTACCTGCCCATGGCCTGGATCGGCGATCACATGTTCTCCTTCAGCCAGTCCATCGTGGCCGGCTTCACCACGAACTGCCCGGAGAGCGCCACCACCGTGCTGGCCGACCTCAAGGAGATCGGTCCCACCTACTTCTTCGCGCCGCCGCGGATCTGGGAGAACATCCTGACCTCGGTGATGATCCGGGTCGACGACACCGCCTGGATCAAGCGCCGACTGGTGCACTTCTTCCTGGACCTGGCGCGTCGGGTCGAGCGTTGTCGCCTGGCCCATCGCCGGGCCGCGCTCCGGGACCGGCTGCTCTACCCGATCGGCCGGCTGCTCGTCTACGGGCCGCTGCGCGACAACCTGGGCATGAGTCGCATCCGGGTCGCCTACACCGCGGGAGAGGCCATCGGGCCCGAGCTCTTCGAGTTCTACCGCTCCCTCGGCATCAACGTGAAGCAGCTCTACGGCATGACCGAGTCGAGCGCGCTGATCTGCATCCAGCAAGACGGCGACGTCAAGCTCGACACGGTGGGACCGCCCCTGCCGGGGGTCGAGGTGCGCGTGAGCCCGAGCGGGGAGGTGCTGTACCGGAGCCCGGGCGTCTTCCAGGGCTACTACAAGAACCCGCAGGCCACCCGGGAGACCCTCGACGAGGGCTGGGTCCACTCGGGCGACGCTGGCTTGTTCGACAAGGACGGCCACCTCAAGATCATCGACCGGGCCCGCGACGTGGGCCGGCTCGCAGGGGGCACGATCTTCGCGCCCAAGTATCTCGAGAACAAGCTGAAGTTCTCGCCGTACATCAGGGAGGCGGTGTGCGTGGGCGACGGCCGCCCGTTCGTGGCCGCCATGCTCAACATCGACCTGGCCTCGGTCGGCAACTGGGCGGAGCGGCGCGGGCTCGCCTACACGAGCTACACCGACCTGGCCCAGAAGCCCGAGGTCTACGAGCTGATCCGCCAGGAGGTGGTGCGGGTCAACCGGAGCCTGCTCGAGGACGAGGCCCTGCGGGGCGCCCAGATCCGGCGCTTCCTCCTGCTGCACAAGGAGCTCGATCCGGACGACCAGGAGATCACCCGCACCCGCAAGGTGCGGCGGGGCTTCATCGGCCAGAAGTACGCGCCGCTCATCGAGGCGCTCTACGGCACCGGCGACTCGGTCCAGGTGGAGGCCAAGGTGACCTACGAGGACGGCCGTACCGGCACGGTGCGAGCCACGGTGCGATTGAGCGAGGTCGAGACGTTCGCGACCGCGGGGACGCCCGCGTGAGGGAGCCGACCGGCCCGCCATCGGTGACGTCGGGCGTGCCCCTGCTCGAGGTGGACGAGGTCAGCGTGCGCTTCGGGGCCATCCAGGCCCTCGACCGGGTGAGCCTCGAGATCGAGCGCGGGGAGATCGTGGCGATCATCGGCCCCAACGGGGCGGGCAAGACCACGCTGCTGAACGTGGTCAGCGGCTTCTACCACCCCTCGGAGGGCCGGATCCGGTTCGAGGGGCGCGACCGGACGCGGCTCCGGCCCTACGACGTGGCGGCCCTCGGGGTGGCCCGCACCTTCCAGAACGTGGCCCTCTTCAAGGGTATGAGCGTGCTCGACAACATCATGACCGGGCGGCTGCTCAAGATGCGGGGCAGCTTCCTGCTCGAGGCCCTCTACTGGGGCCCGGCCATGCAGCAGGAGCTCCTACACCGCGCCTTCGTCGAGCGCATCATCGACTTCCTGGAGATCGAGGCCATCCGGAAGGCCGGGGCGGGCACGCTCCCCTACGGACTGCAGAAGCGGGTGGAGCTGGCGCGGGCCCTGGCCGCGGAGCCCAAGCTCCTGCTGCTGGACGAGCCGATGGCCGGGATGAACGTCGAGGAGAAGGAAGACATGTGCCGCTTCATCCTCGGCGTCAACGACGAGTTCGGCACCACGATCGCGCTGATCGAGCACGACATGAGCGTGGTCATGGACATCTCGGATCGGGTGATCGCGCTCGACTACGGGCGCAAGATCGCCGACGGGCGGCCCGAGGAGGTGCGCGCCGATCAGGGCGTGATCGACGCCTACCTGGGGGTGAGCCATGCTTGAGCTCCTCTACGGGGTGTTCGTCGGGCCCGTGAAGGACATGGTGACCGGACCCGCTTTCCTGGCCGAGGTGGTGATCGGCGGGCTGGCCGCGGGTCTCATGTACTCGCTGGTCGCCCTCGGTTTCGTGCTCATCTACAAGGCCTCCGGCGTCTTCAACTTCGCGCAGGGGGTCATGGTGCTCTTCGCGGCGCTGACCCTGGTGGGACTGATGGAGCGCGGGGCCCCGCTGGTGCTCGCCCTGCTCGTCACGATGGCGGTGATGGGGGCGCTCGCCTTCGCGATCGAGCGCGTGGTGCTGCGCCCGCTCGTGAACCAGGAGCAGATCATCCTGTTCATGGCCACCATCGGCCTCAACTTCTTCCTGGAAGGCTTCGGCGAGCTGGTGTGGGGGAGCAACGTCAAGAAGCTCGACGTGGGCATCCCGGACAGCTCGTTCGTGGTGTGGGGCGTGCAGGTGAACCGCCTCGAGCTCACCGCCGCGATCACCGCCGCGGTGCTGGTGGCGGGGATGGCGATCTTCTTCCAGCGCACCCGGATCGGCCGTGCGCTCCGCGCGGTGGCCGACGACCACGAGGCCGCGCTCTCGATCGGCATCCCGCTCAACACCATCTGGGTCGTGGTGTGGTCGGCCGCGGGCCTGGTGGCCATCGTGGCCGGGATCATGTGGGGGGCGAAGAGCGGGGTGCAGTTCAGCCTCTCCCTGATCGCGCTCAAGGCCCTGCCGGTCCTGATCCTGGGCGGCTTCACCTCGGTGCCCGGGGCCATCGTGGGCGGTCTGATCATCGGGGTGGGAGAGAAGCTCGCCGAGGTCTACTGGGGGCCGCTGGTGGGCGGCGCCATCGAGAACTGGTTCGCCTACGTGCTGGCGCTGGCCTTCCTGCTGGTGAGGCCGCAGGGCCTCTTCGGCGAGCGGATCATCGAGCGAGTCTAGTGATCTACCGCGAGGCGGGGCAGTTCAAGAGCACCTACGCGAGCGACCAGGCGCTGTTCCCGATCCGGCAGGACCGGGTCGTGGTGGGCCTGGCCGTCGCGGCCGCGGTGATCGCGGTGCCGCTGGTCGCCGACGAGTACTGGCTGCAGGCGGTGCTGATCCCGTTCCTGATCTACTCGCTCGCCGCCCTCGGCCTCAACCTGCTCACCGGCTACGCGGGACAGGTGTCGCTCGGCACCGGGGGCTTCATGGCGGTGGGCGCCTACTCCGCGTTCAAGCTCGCCAGCGCGTTCCCGGGCTTGAGCGTGCTGGTGGTGTTCCTGCTGGCCGGCCTCGTGACCGCGCTGATCGGGCTCGTCTTCGGGCTGCCGTCGCTGCGCATCAAGGGGTTCTATCTGGCGGTCGCCACCCTGGCCGCCCAGTTCTTCCTGCTCTGGCTCTTCAACAAGGTGGCCTGGTTCACCGACTACGCTTCCTCCGGGACCATCACGGCGCCGCCGCGCACGGTGGCCTCCATCATGGTCACCGGGCCGGCCGCGACCGCGCCGGTGCGCTACCTGACCGCGCTCGCCTTCGTGGCCGTCTTCGCGCTGATCGCCAAGAACCTGGTGCGTGGACGGGTGGGCCGGTCCTGGATGGCGATCCGCGACCGCGACATCGCGGCCGAGATCATCGGGGTGCGGCCGCTGCGCACCAAGCTGCTCGCCTTCGCGATCAGCTCGTTCTTCTGCGGGGTGGCCGGGGCGGAGTACGTGTTCCTCTATCTGGGGAGCGCCGAGACCCTGGCCTTCGACATCAACGTGTCGTTCCTGGTCCTGTTCATGGTCATCATCGGGGGGCTCGGCTCGATCCTGGGGTCGTTCCTGGGTGCCGCCTTCATCGTGATGGTGCCGATCTTCCTCACCAACGTGCCGCACCTGCTGGGCCTGGCCATGCCGGTCGCCCTGCAGAAGCAGATCGAGCTCATGGTGTTCGGCGGGCTCATCATCCTGTTCCTGATCGTCGAGCCCCACGGTCTCGCGCGGCTCTGGCAGATCGCCAAGGAGAAGCTGCGGCTCTGGCCCTTCCCGTACTGAACGTGTTCCACCCAGATGAGCAAGGAGGAGTGTCCATGACTCTACGACGCGTCATGATCGCGCTGCTGGCCGTGATCGTCATCGCCGTCCCGGCGGCCGGGACGGTCTCGGCCCAGGCCAAGGAGATGTTCGTTCCCTCGACGGTCTACCGGACCGGCCCCTATGCCCCGAGCGGCACCCCGTTCGCGAACGGGCTGTGGGACTACCTCACGATGCTCAACGAGCGCGACGGCGGGGTCAACGGCGTCCGGCTCGTGGTCGAGGAGTGCGAGACCCAGTACGACACCAAGCAGGGGGTCGAGTGCTACGAGCGGCTCAAGGGCAAGAACGGCGGCGCGATGGTGTTCAACCCGCTCAGCACCGGCATCACCTACCAGCTCATCCCCAAGGCGGGCGTCGACAAGATCGTCATCCACTCGATGGGCTACGGCATGACCGCGGCCTCCGACGGCCGGTGGTTCCCCTGGGTGTTCACGTTCCCGACCACCTACTGGAGCCAGGCCTCGTCCGTCATCCGCTACATCGGCCAGCAGGAGGGCGGGCTCGACAAGCTCAAGGGCAAGAAGATCGTCCACATCTACCACAACAGCCCCTACGGCAAGGAAGCCAACCCGACGCTCGAGGAGCTCAGCCACAAGTACGGCTTCGAGCTGACCCTGCTCGCGGTGGACCACCCGGGCCAGGAGCAGAAGGCCACGTGGCTCCAGGTGCGGCGCATCAACCCGGCGTGGGTGTACATGTCGGGCTGGGGCGTGATGAACCAGGTGGCGGTGAAGGAGGCGGCCGCGATCAACTTCCCGATGGATCACTTCATCGGCAACTGGTGGTCGGCCAGCGAGGCCGACGTGATCCCGGCCGGCGACGGGGCCAAGGGCTACAAGGGCGCCACCTTCCATGCCCCCGGGGCCAATTTCAAGGTGCACGCCGACATCGTCAAGTTCGTCTACGACAAGGGCAAGAATATCGGCCCGAAGGACAAGATCGGCGAGGCCCTCTACAATCGCGGTGTCGTCAACGCGATGTACATGACCGAGGCCTTCCGCACCGCGATGGCCAAGTACGGCAACAAGCCCTTGACCACCGAGCAGGTGCGCTGGGGCTACGAGCACCTGAGCCTCACCGAGGCCCGTCTCGACCAGATCGGGCTCAAGGGCTTCACCCACCCGGTGAAGGTGAGCTGCGAGGATCATGAGGGTAGCGGGCCGGTCCTGATCCAGCAGTGGGACGGCAAGAAGTGGAACGTCGTCTCCGACTGGATCCAGCCCATGAAGGAGGTCGTGCGCCCGAAGCTCGAGGCGGCCGCGGTGGAGGAGGGCAAGAAGCTCGGGTACACGATGCGCGACTGCTCCAAAGAGAACTAGGCGGAGAGACGGACCCGTCGTGAGCGACGCGCCCCACCCGCTGCTCTCGGTGAACAACATCGAGGTGATCTACGACCACGTGATCCTCGTGTTGAAGGGCGTGTCGCTCCAGGTTCCCGGGGAGGGCATCGTCGCCCTCCTCGGGGCCAACGGGGCCGGCAAGTCCACCACGCTCAAGGCGATCTCGGGGCTCCTGCGCACCGAGCGGGGCGAGGTGACCAAGGGAGGGGTCGAGCTCGCGGGCGAGGCGATCCACCGGCGGGCGGCGTCGGAGATCGTGCGCCGGGGAATCGTGCAGGTGATGGAAGGCCGTCACGTCTTCGAGCACCTCACGGTGGAGGAGAATCTGCTGGCCGGCGGCTACACCCAGCGCAACGGCCAGGCGCTCAGGACGGACCTGGAGCGAGTGTACGAGTACTTCCCGAGGCTGCGGGATCGGCGCTCGGTCGACGCGGGATACATCTCGGGCGGCGAGCAGCAGATGCTCGCGATCGGCCGCGCCCTCATGGCGCACCCGCGCCTGATGCTGCTGGACGAGCCCTCGATGGGGCTCGCGCCGATGCTGGTGCACGAGATCTTCGAGATCGTGGGTCGGCTCAACCGCGAGGAGCGGGTGGCGGTCCTGCTCGCCGAGCAGAACGCCAACATGGCGCTGCGCTTCGCCCAGTACGTGTACGTGATGGAGAACGGCCGGGTGGTCCTGGACGGCGACGTCAAGGCGGTCAGCGAGAACGAGGACATCAAGGAGTTCTACCTCGGGCTGTCCGGTGTCGGACAGAGGAAGAGCTACCGCGACGTGAAGCACTACAAGCGTCGCAAGCGGTGGCTCTCGTGAGGATCCGGCCATGAGCGCGCAGCTCGAGATCACGGAGGTCTCGAAGTCCTTCGGCGGGGTGCAGGCGGTGGGGCGGGTGAGCCTCGAGGTGCGCCGGGGCGAGATCCTCTCCGTCATCGGCCCCAACGGGGCGGGCAAGACCACCCTCCTCAACATGATCAGCGGCTTCTACCACCCGGACTCCGGGCGCATCGCGCTCGACGGGGCCGACGTGAGCCACACCGCTCCCTCCCGCATGGCCGAGCTGGGGGTGGCGCGCACCTTCCAGAACATCGCCCTGTTCCGGGGCATGACCGTGCTTGACAACCTGATGCTCGGCCGGCACGTGCACATGCGCTCGGGGGTCCTCGCCTCCTTCGTCTACTGGGGCCTCGCCCAGAAGGAGGAGGTGACCCACCGCCGGCGGGTCGAGGACATCATCGACTTCCTGAAGATCCAGGACCTGCGCCGGCGACCCTGCGGCTCGCTGGCCTACGGCCTCCAGAAGCGGGTGGAGCTCGGGCGGGCGCTCGCGCTCGATCCGAAGATCCTGCTCCTCGACGAGCCGATGGGGGGGTGCAACCACGAGGAGAAGGAAGACATGGCCCGCTACATCCTGGACGTCAACCAGGAGTGGGGGACGACCATCATCCTCATCGAGCACGACATGGGCGTGGTCATGGACATCTCGGACCGGGTGGTGGTGCTGGACATGGGGCAGAAGATCGCGGAGGGTGCCCCGGACGAGGTCCGGGCCGACGCGCGGGTCATCAAGGCCTACCTGGGCGACACCAAGGCGCGAGAGGGAGGGGCTCATGGCGCAGCACGGTGATGAGATGACCACGCTGCCGCGGCTCCTGCAGAAGAACGCCCGCGAGCGGGCCGGCCGGCCCGCGATCCGGGAGAAGGATCGCGGCATCTGGCAGACCCACACCTGGCGCGAGTACCACGACCACGTGCGCGACTTCGCGCTGGGGCTGGCGGCCCTCGGCTTCCGCCGGGGCGAGACGCTCTCGGTCATCGGCGACAACCGGCCGCGCCTGTACTGGGCCCAGCTCGCGGCCCAGGCGCTCGGCGGGATCGCGGTCCCGGTGTACCAGGACTCGATCGCGCGCGAGCTCCAGTACGTGTGGTCGCACGCCGAGGCCGCGATCATCGTGGCCGAGGACCAGGAGCAGGTGGACAAGATCATCTCGCTCCGCGATCAGCTCCCCGCGCTGCGCCACGTGATCTACGACGATCCGCGCGGGCTCAACCGCTATCGCTTCGACTGGCTCAAGTCCTTCGAGGACGTCCAGGAGATGGGGCGCAAGTACGCGGCCGAGCACCCGGGGGCCTTCGAGGCCGAGGTGGATCGCGGCCGCCCCGAGGACGTGGCGATGATCTGCTACACGTCGGGCACCACCGGCAATCCCAAGGGCGCGATGCTGACCCACGCCAACGTGGTGTCCACCGCGCGCACCTTCATGGCGGCGGAGGACGTGCGGTCCGACGACGAGTGGCTGTGCTACCTGCCGATGGCGTGGGTCGGCGACTCGCTCTACTCGCTGGTGTTGAGCCTCTCAGCCGGCTTCTGCTGCAACTGCCCGGAGAGCCCGGAGACCGTGCAGCGCGACCTCCGCGAGCTCGGGCCCACCACGGTGCTGGCTCCGCCCCGCATCTGGGAGAACATGCTGACCGCGGTGCAGGTGCGGGCCGCCGACGCGACCCCGCTCAAGCGCTGGGTCTTCGGGCTCTGCCAGCGGGCCGCCGAGGAGGCGGAGATCCTCCGCTCGGAGGGCAAGCCGGTGCCCGTCGGCCTCCGGCTCCGGTGCGCGCTCGGAGAATTCTTCGTTTACGGCCCGGTGCGCGACCAGCTCGGCCTGCGGCGCGCCCGCTGGGCCTACACCGGGGGGGCGCCGCTCGGCCCGGACACCTTCCGCTTCTTCCGGTCGATCGGCGTGAACCTCAAGCAGGTCTACGGCTCCACCGAGTCGAGCGCGCTGATCTCGATCCAGCCCGACGCGGAGGCCAACCCCACCAGCGCCGGCCGCCCATGCCCCGGCATCGAGGTACGGATCGCCGACCGGGGGGAGGTGCTGATCAAGAGCGCGGGGATCTTCAAGGGCTACTACAAGGCTGACGAGGCGACCCGCGAGGTCGTCGACCCGGACGGGTGGTTCCACACCGGGGACGCCGGCTTCCTGGACCCCCGCGGGCACCTGGTCATCATCGACCGGGCCAAGGACGTGGGGGCCATGCAGGACGGGACCCCCTTCGCGCCCCAGTTCATCGAGAACAAGCTCAAGTTCAGCCCCTACGTCCGGGAGGCGGTGGCCTTCGGGCACGACAAGCCCTTCGTGGCCGCGATGATCGCCATCGACCTGAACACGGTGGGGAACTGGGCGGAGCGGCGCGGGATTCCATATACGAGCTACATGGACCTCTCCCAGAAGCCGGAGATCCGCGAGCTGATCCGCGAGGAGATCGCGAAGGGCAACGCGACCCTGCCCGACAGCACGAAGATCCGCCGCTTCCTGCTCCTCACCAAGGACCTGGAGGCGGACGACGCGGAGATGACCCGCACCCGCAAGGTGCGCCGGCGCTTCATCTTCGAGAAGTACGCCCGGGTGATCGACGCCTTCTACTCGGGAGAGGAGGAGGTGGAGCTGAGCACCGTCATCACCTACGAGGACGGCCGCCAGGCCACCATCCAGTCACGGGTCAGCATCGCGGACGTGGCCGCGGAGGCGGCCGCCCGTGTTTGACTGGCAGTTCGGCGTCCTGCTGCTGTCCAACGGGATCCTGATCGGGCTCATGTACTCGCTGATCGCGCTCGGCTTCGTGCTGGTCTACAAGGCGACCGACGCGATCAACTTCGCCCAGGGCGAGTTCGTGATGGTCGGCGGGCTGGTGGTGGCGGTGGCGATGGCGAGCTACGGTGCGCCCTGGTGGCTGGCTGCCGCTGTCGGAATCGCCGGCATGATTGGCTTCGGCTTCGGGCTGGAGCGCGCGATGCTGCGGCCGTTGATCGGCCGCCCCGTCGTGGCCGTCATCATGGCCACTATCGGCCTGGCTGCCGTGCTGCGCGGCATCAGCCCGCTCCTGTGGGGCGGGGAGACACGCGCGCTGCCCCTGCCGATCGGCGACGAGCCCCTGGTTCTGGGGCCAATGCTGATCGCTCCGATTCAACTCGTCGGCGGAGTGGTCAGCCTGCTGTTCCTCGCCGGTTTCGGCTGGTTCTTCCTGAAGAGCCGCAAGGGTATCGCCATGCGTGCGGTGGCCGACGACCAGCAGGTGGCGATGGCGCTGGGCATCGACGTCGAGCGCTACTTCGGCATGGCCTGGGCGATGGCCGGGGTGGTCTCGGCCCTGGGGGGCATCGTATGGGGCAACCTGCTCGGCGTCGATGTGCACCTGGCGCTGATCGGCCTCAAGGTGTTCCCAGTTGTGATCCTGGGCGGGCTCGATTCGATCCC
>DATIWG010000041.1:0-86698 GCA_035519555.1 Nitrosotalea sp.
GACGGCAGACGCGAGGGCCCGGGCATCAGCCTGCGCCTTGGCCAGGCGGGCGCGCGCCTGCACGTTGGCGTACAGCGGGATGGCGATGGCGGCGAGGATACCGATGATGGCCACGACGATCATCAACTCGATGAGCGTGAAGCCGCGCTGGCTACCCAGCACCTTCTTATTCCAGAACCTGTTCATTGTTTCCTCCCGGAAGCTTTTGGCCTTTCGGCCGAGTAGAGAAGTTTAATTGCTTCTGGGGGTGGGCGCTGCAGGTTCAGTGCCATCCGCGCGAGGATTCGATGCCGTCAATCCGCTGACAGGCTCCACGAGGCGCCCGAAGAGCGCTTCGAGATGTAAGTACCTGACTAGGTGATCAATTACATTGATTCAGATGCTGCCAGGGGTTCTGTTCCTAGACCTGTCAGCCGCCATCCGTGGCTGACAGCCGGCGTTACTACCTCGCCGCGGAATGTCATTCGTCGCTCGGCGAACCCCGCTTTGCGAGGCTGTGCTTCTGTAGCTTGTAGCGAAACTGGCGGAAGGTCATGCGTAGCAGCTCAGCCGCCTTGGTCTGAACGCCTCCGGTGCGATCGAGCGCGCGCTGGAGGTAGCGCCGCTCGAGGTCGTCCAGCGTCGCTTCGAGATCGAGCCCTTCGTCCGGGATATCCACCATCTCCGGACCTCGCGTCGGTCGCTCACGTCGGACGGACTCAGGCAGGGCTTCCGCCCCGAGCATGTCGCCTCCGCCCAGCACGATGGCGCGCTCCAGCACGTTCTCCAGCTCGCGGATGTTGCCAGGCCAGTGATAGCGCTCGAGCACGGCGAGCGCGTCCGGGGTGACGCCCTTCACGTCCTTGCTGAGGTCCTTGCTGAATTTCTGCAGGAAGTGCGCGATCAGCAACGGGATGTCCTCGCGACGCTCCCGGAGCGGTGGCAAGTGGATCGGGAGCACGTTCAGACGATAGAAGAGGTCCTCGCGCATGATCCCGTCCCGGACCGCGGTCTCCAGATCGCGGTTGGATGCGGCGATGAGCCGCACGTCGGTCTTCACGTCACGCGTGTCGCCGACCCGTCGGATCTCCCGCACCTGGATTGCACGCAGGAGCTTGACCTGCAATAGAGCCGGGATCTCGGTGATCTCGTCCAGGAACAGAGTGCCGCCCTCGGCGGCTGTGAACAGGCCGATCTTGTTCGCCACCGCGCCGGTGAAGGCGCCCTTGACGTGACCGAAGAGCTCGGACTCCATCAGCCCTTCTGGAATGGCGCCGCAGTTCACGGAGACGAATGGCTTGTCCCGTCGATGGCTGTTGAAGTGGATCGCTCGCGCCACCAGTTCCTTGCCAGTGCCGCTCTCTCCGGTGATCATGACCGTCGACGGGCTGTCGGCGATCTTGCGGATCGTGTCAAAGACCTCGACCATTCTCGAGCTCTTACCGATGATATTCTCGAAGCGGTGCTGGGTCTCGAGCTGCTTGCGCAGGTATTGATTCTCGGCCCGCAACTGCTTTCGCTCGAGCGCGTTCTTGATGATGAGATTGACTTCATCGAGCTTGAAAGGCTTGGTGATGTAGTCGTAGGCTCCGAGCTTCATGGCCTCCACCGCGGTCTCAGTCGAGGCCATCGCCGTGACCATGATCACCGCGGTGTCGGGAGACAGGTCCTTGGCGGAGCGTAGGACCTGAAGACCGTCTACCTTCGGCATGCGCAGATCCGTGATAATCGCATCGAAGGTTTCGCGGCGGATCGCCTCGACGGCGGCCGCGCCGCCTTCCGCGAGCGTTACGTCGTAGCCCGCCTTCTGGAGCGTGATCGCCAGCAGGTCGCGCATGCTCTTCTCGTCGTCCACCACCAATACCCGTGCCTCACTCATGTCTGCCTCGTCTCGCGGGGTCGCCGGCGCACTCGTTCGGCCGCCCGGTCCACCGCGTCAGGGTGCTCAGCGTTTGGTGTATCGTGACGCGTCGGCTCATCCCTGGGTGATCCCATCGGGTGCCGGCAGCGTGAGAATGAATGTGGTGCCGTCGCCCACCCGACTCCGCACCTCGATGGAGCCTCCGTGCTCCTCGACGACGCGGTAGACGAGCGCGAGCCCGATCCCGCTCCCTTCGGGCTTGGTCGAGAAGAACGGCTCGAAGATGTGCGGCAAATCGGTGTCGGCGATGCCCTGGCCGGTGTCGGCGACGCAGATCTGCAGGCGGCCGCCGCGCTCGCGCAGGGAACGGGCGCCGACTCGCAGCTCGCCGCCGTCGGGCATGGCCTGGACCGCGTTCAAACAGAGATTCCAGACCGCCTGACGGAATCGTTGAGGATCCGCCCGGGTCGGCAACGTGTCGCCGTACTCACGGACCACCTTCAGGTTGGCAGGAAGTGACCGGTGCTCGATCAGGAGCAGGACCTCGTCGAGGATCTCCGCCATGTTGATCTCGAGCGGCACCATCGGAGCGGGGCGCGCGTACTCGAGGAAATCGCCGACGATCTGATTCAGTCGGGCCGACTCCCGGAGAACGATCTCTACGAGCTGGCCGCGGGTATGATCGGGGGGGAGATCACGGGCGAGTGCTTCGACCGCACCCGAGATCGAGGCGAGCGGGTTTCGGATCTCGTGGGCCATGTTGGCGGAAAGCCGGCCCACCGCGGCCAGCCGGTCCGCTTGCCGCATACGTTGCTCCATCTGCTTAATGCTCGAAAGGTCCTGGCAGACGCCGATGAGGCCAGCCATGTCGCCCGCGCCCGATCGGAGGGACCAGAAGGAGATGCCGACCGGTACCTCCTGGCCGTCGCGCCGGCGCAGCCGGAACTCGTAGCGCGGGGCCGGCTCGCTGCCTTCGGAGACCGCACGCTGGACCTCATCGAGATTGACCCCGCGCCCGAAGATCGCCTCCCAGGGCTGATCGACCGCTTCGCCGGCTCGCACTCCGGTGATCGATTCCGCGGCCCGGTTGAAGGCGGTGACCCGGCCGCTCGGATCGACGCCGACCAGACCGGAACCGACCGATTCGAAGATCAGGTCGCGAAAGGCCTGGAGATCCGAAAGATGCTTGCGCTGGTCCTCCATGTCCTGATGCAGCTCGTGATATCGCGCGGCGAGGGCGCCGGTCAGCACCGCGACGACGAGGAGTACTCCGGCGTTCATGAAGACGGTCAGGATCTCGACCGTCGTGTTCTCAGATCGGGGCGCGCCGACCTCGAGCATGGGGAGGATAGTGCGGCCGAGAACGGGCAAGACGTAGAGAAGGCTGCACATTGCCGCGACGGTGAGGCCACCGGTGCGGGACAGCACGAAGCACGAGCCCACCACCAGCATCACGTAGAGCGGGATGAACACCGAACGCGGGCCGCCGCTCGCCGTCACGATCCCGGTGATGAGCAGTGCGTCCAGTCCGAACTGAAACCAGGCGATGCGCTCCAGGGGAACGCCGCGACGGTCGGCCAAGGGAAGGACAAGGCAGGCCGCCGCGACTCCCAGCACCGTCATGGCGAAGGGCCCGAACGCATAGGGAAACGCGTCCGTGACCCGGAGCAGCGCTCCGACCGCCAATACGATGGCGGCCGTGAGCAGCCGCGCCCGGTTCAGTCCCCAGAGGGATGACCGGAGCGCCTGCGACTTGGGCAACCTCGCTCTCGGGCTACTTGACCAGTGTGACCAGTTTGAAGATCGGGAGATACATGGCCACCACGAGTCCACCGACGACGACGCCCAGGAACACGATCATGATCGGCTCCAGCAGGGAGGTGAGCGTGCTCACCGCGGTGTCGACCTCATCGTCGTAGAAGTCGGCGATCTTGCTCAGCATGGCATCGAGGGCACCCGTCTGCTCACCCACCGAGATCATCTGGGTCACCATCGGCGGGAACACTCCGGATGTCCGGAGCGGCTCCGCGAGGGTCTTGCCTTCCGTGACGGCGGCGCGGCACTGCAGTACCGCTTTCTCGACGACCTTGTTCCCGGCGGTGCGGGCGGTGATGCGGAGGCCGTCGAGGATCGGCACTCCCGACTGCACGAGCGTGCCGAGGGTGCGGGTGAATCGGGCGACCGCGACCTTACGAACGAGCGTGCCGAATACCGGGAGCTTGAGCATCAAGGCATCGATGGTCGACCGTCCGTTCTCCGTCCGGTAGTAGGAGCGGAACGCGAGGATGCATCCGACGATGCCCGCGATGATCAGGAGGATGTAGCTGCGCACGAAATTGGAAAGCCAGAGGACCACCTTCGTGGGCAGCGGCAGATCCGCGCCAAGGTCCGTGAACATCTGGGCGAAGGTCGGAATCACGAATGTCAGCATGAAGATGACGACCATGACCGCGACACCGATGATGGCGGCCGGGTACACCATGGCCGCCTTGACCTTGCGCTTCAAGGCCGCCGCCTTCTCGATGTACGCGGCGAGACGCTGGAGGACGACGTCGAGGATACCGCCCGCCTCGCCGACCTCGACGAGGTTGGTGAAGAGATCATCAAAGGTGCGCGGATGGCGCCTCAGCGCGTCGGCCAGCGTGGAGCCGGCTTCCACGTTGCGCGCAACCTGTCCGGTGACTCCGCGCAAGGTCTTGGATTCGCTCTGCTCGGCTAGGATGTTGAGGCACTGCACGAGCGGCAGACCCGCGTCGATCATGGTGGAGAACTGGCGGGTGAAGATTGCCATCTCCTTGTCCTTGACCTTGCCCCCGAACTTGAACGAGATCTTGGGAGCAGTTTTCTCCGAGATCTTAGTGACGAGTATCGAGCGTCGTCGAAGCTCGCCCACCGCGGCGGAGCGGTCGGGCGCTTCGATCTCGCCGTTCTGTATGCCACTTGCGCTGCGACCCTGATAGACGAACACAGCCATCGTGTAAACCTCCTCGGTGGTCTATCGTCTGCCGAATGGAGAGCTGCCCGCACCCGCCGCCGCGGCCGGCGCTCCGGATGGGGCCCCGACGGAACCCAGCAAACCCGCCAGCTCTTCGGGCAGCGTGCTGCGGTTCAACGCCTCCTCTCGGGTGATGCGCCGCTTCTGCACCAGCTCGGCCAGCGACTGGTTCATGGTCTGCATGCCGAACTTCTGTCCTGCCTGCATCGCCGAGTAGATCTGGTGAATCTTCTCCTCACGGATGAGGTTCCGGATCGCAGGCGTCGCGACCATGATTTCCAGCGACATCGCCCGACCCCGGCCGTCCGCGGTGGGAATCAGCTGCTGGGAGAGCACGCCCTCCAGCACCAGGGAGAGCTGCGCGCGAACCTGGGCCTGTTGGCTCGTCGGGAACACGTCGATGATTCGGTTGATGGTCTGGGCGCAGGAGTTGGTATGCAACGTGCCCAGGGTCAAGTGGCCGGTCTCCGCGATGGTGAGCGCGGCCGAGATCGTCTCCAGATCGCGCATCTCGCCGACCAGCACCACGTCCGGATCCTGGCGAAGGATGGACTTCAGCGCGTTCTTGAACGAGTGCGTGTCGGAGAACACCTCGCGCTGGTTCACCATGCACTTCTTGTGCTGGTGGACGAACTCGATGGGATCCTCGATCGTGACGATGTGCTCGGCCCTCTCCGTATTGACTTTGTCCACCATGGCCGCCAGCGTCGTCGACTTGCCGGAACCCGTCGGTCCAGTGACGAGAATCAACCCCTTGGGCCGTTCGGCCATCTGCTCCACGATGGCGGGAAGACCGAGCTCGTCGAAACCTCGGATCTTGACCGGGATGACGCGGATGGCGCAGGCGACCGCGCCTCGCTGCCGGTAGACGTTGCAGCGAAACCGCGCGAGACCCTGGATGCCGAACGAAAGATCGAGCTCGTTCTCTTCCTCGAACTTCTGCTTCTGCCCCTCGTTCAGCACGCTGTAGGCCAGTCGCTGGGTGTCCGTCGGGGTCAGCATCTCGAACTGGGAGAGCGGGGTGAGCTTGCCGTGAAGTCGGATCTGCGGATGCGTTCCGGTAGTGATGTGGAGGTCAGAGGCTCCACGCTCGATCATCAAGGTCAGAAGGTCGTGCATCGTCGCGGCCATTGGTCGCCTTGAGCCTCCTTATAAGGCTTGAGAGGGGGGTATACCCCGAGTGCCCCTCAAACCCGCATGCAACCTGCGTTCCAGAATCGCCAGGATTCCGGCGACGCTCGTCGGGACGAGCCCGGCTATGCCTGGACGGCATGGCTCATCAGAAGAGACAAAGCCATTCTAGCCCACCGGTCCCCTGGGACCGCGTATTGGCTGAGCCCCTGAGGGGGCCCGACGGGGCTGGGGCGGGGAGAAATCCCGTATTCCCGGGGCTGGAGCGCCGGGAATTGGAGCTAGCGGACTCCCCCCAGACGCGTCAGGACTTCGCTGAACGCCTTCTGGGCCTGGTCTTCGTAGAGGACGAACAGGACCTTCTCTAGGCTCGAGTTACCCCTCTTGACGTGCTCGACCACCGTGGACAGCATGGCATCCGCGGACTGTGCGGCCGGCACCCCTCCGACCCCACTGCCAAGGGCGGGGAAGGCGAGTGACGAAAGCTTGTGCTTCTCGGCGATGGCCAGGGTGGCTCGCGTCGCGGCCGTGATCTTCTCGGGATCCGTCTTGAGATCCTTGCCCATTGTGACCGCGTGGATCACGTGGGTGGCTGCGAGGTTTCCCGCGACCGTCAATACCGCCTCGCCGATCTCGATCGGGCCCTGCCGCAGGGCGTCCTCCTCGATGACCACACCCCCCTTGCGCTTCAGGGCGCCTGCGACACCCGCACCCATCCACAGCTCGGCGTTGGCGGCATTTACGACGGCGTCGACCTCGGCGTCGGTGATGTCTCCGCGCTCCACGACCACCGTCGTCTTCCCGATCTTGCACTTCATGGCCGGGGGCCTTCCTGCGCCTTGACGGCCTCCCATGCCCGATCGAGATCCTCCGCGGATGCCTCGTTGACCGCCCGGCCGCCGGCCCTCATCTCTGCCTCCACTTTCCCGAATCGTCGGGTGAACTTCTCGGCCGCCCGCCGGAGGCAGTCTTCCGAGTCCATGCCTCGCAGGCGTGCCACGTTGACCATCGAGAACAACAGGTCGCCGAACTCGTCCGCGACCCGCTCCGTGTCGTCCTGGTTCAGGGCGTCCCGTAGCTCACGCATCTCCTCCTCGACCTTGGCCCACGCGTCCTGCCAGCGTGTCCAGTCGAACCCGACGCGCGACGCCTTCAGCTGTAGTCGCTGAGCTCGAAGCAGCGCCGGTAACGAAGCCGGCACGCCGTCGAGCGCTGACCCCGCGCGCCGGCTACCGCCCGATTCATCGTGCTTGATGCGCTCCCACTGCGCGAGGGCATCCTGCGCGTCGGTCACCACGGAGTTCCCGAAGACGTGGGGATGCCGGCGGGTCATCTTGGCGCACAGCTGGGTGATCACGTCTTCCATCGTGAATTCGCCCGACTCCGCACCTAGCTGGCTGTGGAACACCACTTGAAAGAGCAGGTCCCCCAGCTCCTCGACGAGGTGGTCGCGGGAGCCTTCATCGATCGCCTGGACGACTTCGTAGGCTTCCTCGATGAGATAGGGTCTGAGGGACGCACGGGTCTGTTCACGATCCCACGGACAGCCGCCTTCGCCCCGGAGACGAGCCATGAGCGACAGGAGGGAGACGAAACGTGTGCCGGCGGCGTCAGCCATGGGACGATCGTGAGTCGCACCGGCATTATACACAACCCGTATGGGTCCTTGTAGGGCCTGCGCGTGCATGGTACCTTCCCAGCCGACCGCGAGGGGATGGCCGAAACGTGAGCGACGAGGAAACCTTCAAGGTGACAGATCGACGGAGCCGGGGCGAATCGCCTCCGGGTCCGGCAGGCTATTCCTCGGCGCCACCTGCCGCGGGCGCGGGCGAGGCTGCTGGTCGCCCCGGCGGCGCTCCTTCCGATGGTGGACCCGGTCCCGACTCGGGTTCGAGCGAGCTCGGTGGCCTGTTCATGATGTTCGCGAGCTCGGCGCTCATCAGTTTGGGTGCCGCGCCTGATCCTCAGACGACTGAGCCCAAGCAGGATCTCGCCCAGGCGCAAGCTGCCATTGACGTTCTGCTGATGCTCCGTGAGAAGACGACAGGGAATCGGACCGAGCAGGAGACCCGGCTCCTCGAGAGTATCCTCTACGACCTGCAGATGCGGTTCGTCCGCGCTGCGCGCGGGAAGCCCGGGGTCTAGCGGGTCCGGATCGTCAGCTTGCCGTCTCCGATGTCCACCCGCTCCACGATGGCGGGCACCTGCCAGCGAAGCAACGATGCCCCTCGCGGGCCGAGCATGAGCGTCAAGAGCCACCCCGGTACGGGCAGGCGACCGATCTCCGTCTCCACTAGGATAGTCTCCGCGTAGCGCGCCCGGTGGGGGCCCTGGGCGGGATCGATCCTCACGGTTGCGGTGAAGGTGATCCAGACCGGCGCGTCGAGGCCTCGTCGAGGGACCGCTCCGGACGCCCATTTCAGCGGTGGGCCCTGAAGCAGAGCCCTCAGCGGGAGCTGCCCCTGAGTGGTCATCCGGGCGCTTCGGAAGCTCACGCTGACCGGGGAAAGGTGGATTCCGGCCTCGCCGAGATACTGGGCCAGAAAGGCAGCGGCCTCGGCCTCGCTGAAGGTGAGCGGCTCGCCCCGAGCCGAGAGGCCGCTCTCCCGCATTCTAACCTCGGCTAGGCGGCGTCCGACCGCGCCCGGATCTGCTCGCATGGGACTCGAGGGGATGAGATCTGGCTCCCGCATGATGGCCACCCAGGCCCAGAGGATCCCGGCCAGCAGGCCAGCGATGACTAGCCCAACGATCAGGACACCTAGGCACCCAAGGCAACCGAGCTTCATCAGACCTCGGACGCTAGCATTGGCCAGAGGCAGCCACCAAACAAATTGATTTTATTGACTTAAAAACAAAGTATGCGATCTATTTGACATTGGAGAACTCAGGCTATATAAGTCACATAGACTCAGATTTAGATCAGGGCCATTGAGCCCGGATATCAGGGAGGAAGGTTCCATGGCGCTCATCAGATTTCGCCCGCTCTCGCAGGACCTGCCACGCGACCTGACGGACATCCAGTCGCACATGAACCGGCTCTTCGATAACTTCATCGGACAGCCGAGCTCGCCGGGCGTGGTGGAGCGTGTGTGGGCCCCCGCCGCGGACATGTACGAGACCGGCAATGAGGTGGTCGTCGCGGCGGAGTTGCCGGGCCTCAACGAGAAGGACATCCACCTGTCCATTACCGGCGATCTGCTCACTATCCGTGGAGAGCGCCGCTGGACGGGTGGTGCCGAGGACGCGACCCATTACCGCCAGGAGCGCTGGTTCGGGAAGTTCGAGCGGGGCTTCTCGCTGCCGGTGCCGGTCGAGACCGGCCAGGTCAAGGCGACGTATCGCGACGGCGTGTTGACCGTGAAGCTTCCCAAGTCCGAAGCGATCAAGCCGAAGGAGATCAAGATCGACGCAGTGTAGGCCTATCCGGGCAGGGGGCCGGCGGGCCCCGGGCCCGCCGTGCCCCCAGACCGGTGATCCAGACACTCAGACAGGAGAGAAGACGACATGGCGAAGGTGATCGGCATTGACCTCGGTACGACGAACTCGGTGGTGGCGGTGGTGGAAGGTGGAGATCCCACCGTCATCGCCAACCAGGAAGGAAGCCGCCTGACTCCCTCGGTGGTGGCGTTCACGAAGGAGGGCGATACCCTCGTCGGGCAGGTGGCGAAGCGTCAGGCCATCACCAACCCCGAGAACACCATCTTCTCGATCAAGCGCTTCATGGGGCGCCGCTACGACGAGGTGATGAGCGAGATCAAGCTGGTGCCTTACAAGGTACTGAAGGCCCAGAACGGTGACGCGCGGGTCGAGAGCCGGGGCAAGGTGTACTCGCCGCCCGAGATCTCCGCGCTCGTCCTGCGAAAGTTGAAGGAGGCCGCCGAGGCGTACCTGGGTGAGAAGGTCACTCAGGCGGTCATCACGGTTCCCGCCTATTTCAACGACAGTCAGCGGCAGGCCACCAAGGACGCCGGCGCAATCGCCGGCCTCGAGGTCCTGCGCATCGTCAACGAGCCCACCGCGGCGGCGCTCGCGTACGGCCTCGACAAGAAGAAGGACGAGACGGTAGCGGTATACGACCTGGGCGGTGGCACTTTCGATATTTCAGTTCTGGAGATCGGCGAAGGCGTGGTCGAGGTGAAGGCCACCAACGGGGACACACATCTGGGGGGCGACGACTTCGACCAGCGGGTGATGGACTGGATCGCCGATGAGTTCAAGAAGGAGAACGGCATCGATCTTCGCAAGGACCGCATGGCCCTGCAGCGCCTGAAGGAGGCAGCCGAGAAGGCGAAGTGCGAGCTGTCCACCACGGTCCAGACCGAGATCAACCTGCCGTTCATCACGGCCGATGCCACCGGGCCCAAGCACCTGGTCCTGACGCTGACGCGGGCCAAGCTCGAGTCCCTAGTGGCCGATCTGATCGAGCGGAGCCTGACGCCGTGCCGCGAGGCCATGCGCCAGGCCGGCGTCAACCCCGGCGACATCGACGAGGTCATCCTGGTGGGAGGTCAGACCCGGATGCCCAAGGTCCAGGAGGAGGTCAAGAAGCTCTTCGGCAAGGAGCCGAACCGGACCGTGAACCCGGACGAGGTGGTCGCGGTCGGCGCGGCGGTGCAGGCGGCGGTGCTCACCGGCGAGGTCAAGGATCTTCTCCTCCTCGACGTGACGCCCCTGTCGCTCGGCATCGAGACGCTGGGCGGGGTGATGACCCGGCTGATCGACGCCAACACGACGATCCCGACCAAGAAGGCCGAGACGTTCACAACCGCGGCGGACAGCCAGCCTTCGGTGGAGGTGCACGTGCTGCAAGGCGAGCGGCCTATGGCGCGCGACAATCGGACCCTCGGCCGGTTCCACCTGGACGGTATTCCGGCGGCGCCCCGGGGGGTGCCGCAGGTCGAGGTCACGTTCGACATCGACGCGAATGGCATCCTGAATGTCTCGGCGCGGGACAAGGCCACCGGTAAGCAGCAGAACATCACCATCACGGCGTCGTCCGGCCTCAGCAAGGACGAGATCAACCGGATGAAGAAGGAGGCGGAAGCCAACGCGGCCGAAGACGCGCAGCAGCGCGAGAGCATCGAGATCAAGAACCTCGGTGACTCGACCGTCTACAACACGGAGAAGATGTTGCGCGAGCATGGGGACAAGGTGCCCGTGGCCGACAAGCAGGCGACCGAGTCGGCTCTCGGCGAGCTGCGGGAGGCGCTCAAGACCGACGATCTCGATCGTATCAAGAAGGCGCAGGAGACGGTCACTCAGGCTTCGCACAAGCTGGCGGAGGCGATGTATCGCGACGCCCAGGCGCAGTCGGGGACGGGTGGTGCGCCGCAGTCGGGTGCCCCATCCGGTGGCCCGGGTGGCGGCGCGGCTCCAAAGGGCGACGTGGTGGACGCCGAGTTCGAGGATCTTGGAGACAAGAAGTAGCGCCGCGTGAGCGGCGTCAGGGCGCGGGGCCCGCGTGACGCCACGCGTGGCCTCGCGCGCGACCATGCGTGACTACTACGCGGTGCTCGGAGTGGACGCGGGAGCGACGACGGTGCAGATCCGCCGTGCCTATCAGCGTCTGGCCCGCCGCTACTCCCCGGACGTCAACTTCTGGGACCACGACGCTCGGGCTCTATTCGAGGAGATCGTCCAGGCGTATCGCATCCTGAGCGATCCCACCGCGCGCACCGTCTACGATCGGCAGGGCACGCGGCCGGGGGACCGGCCACGCCCGGCGTCTTCGGCCGGATTGCGGGGTGGGCGCCGCGGCGATGATCTGCACGTGCCTATCGAGCTGTCGTTCCAGCAGGCCCTCGCCGGCGTCGAGGCAGACGTGCCGGTCGACCGGCTTTCCCCGTGCGAGGTATGCCAGGCGAGCGGCGCCGCGCCGGGCGCCGAGCCGACCGCGTGCTCGCATTGTGGCGGACTGGGCACGATCTGGACCGAGACGTCGCGGGAAGGATGCCCCGCCTGCGAGGGAATGGGCACCCGGGTCGCCGAGCCGTGCTCCGCCTGTCGCGGCCGCGGCGTGGCCCCGAATCGGACGCCGATCCACGTCCTGCTGCCGCCCGGTATGGACACCGGCGGCCAGCTCCGGATCCCCGGCGAGGGCCACGCTGGCCCCTTCGGGGGCCCCCGCGGGGATTTGGTCGTGATCGCCCGGGTGCACGAGGATCCGCGCTACACACGGAAAGGCGACAACCTCTACTGCGAGGTGCCGGTCTCCATGACCGAGGCGGTTCTGGGTTGTCGCGTCCGAGTTCGGGGTGTGGATGGGCCGATCGATCTCGTGATTCCGCCCGGGACCCAGGGCGGCCAGGTCTTCCGACTGCGCGGTCGGGGAGTGCGTCGGCTGGCGGGCACCGGCTGCGGCGACTTGTACGTGACCACGCGGGTCGAGATCCCGCGCGGTCTCGATCCGCGAACGCAGGAGATGTTCCGGGAGCTTGCCCGTTTCCTGCCCGGGCGGACGGAGACCGACGGCGCGGGGAGCGCGCGCGAATGACGGACCGGAGCCGGCCCCTTTACATGATCGGCGTCGTCGCCGAGATGGTGAAGATTCACCCGCAGACTCTTCGGATGTACGAGAAGAAAGGCCTGATCCGCCCGAGCCGCACCGAGGGGAAGACCAGGATGTACTCGGCGGAAGACGTCGAGGATATCGCGAGGGTCACGCGGCTTGCCCGTGACCTGGGCGTGAATCTGGCCGGCATCGAGATCATCTTAAAGATGAGGCGTCGGATGCTCGACATGCAGGCGCAGATCGAGGAATTGACCAACCACGTGCGGAGCGACATGGCCGATTCGCGGGACGAGACGCAGCGCGGCAAGAGTGAAGCGCTCGTCCGGGCGGCAACCGGCCAGCTCTCGCCCGTTGATCTGTTCTGACAGGAGAGGAAGACCAAGCCATGGCAGACGACAAGGTGTCCACGGGAAGCGCGAACCTGCTGCACGCGGGCGCTCCTGTTCCTGAGCAGGTGCCCATCCTGCCGTTGCGGGACACCGTGCTCTTTCCCCAGTCGGCGTTGCCCCTCGGGGCCGGACGTGAATCCTCGATCCGCCTGCTGGAGGATGTGGTTCGTGGCGGCCGTCTGATCGGTGTCTTCACGCAGCGGGATTCTGCCACCGAGGATCCGCAGCAGGCGGATCTGCACCGCATCGGCACACTTGCCACCGTGCACAAGGTGCTGAAGCAGCCCGACGGGACGGTCCGGCTGGTCGTCCAGGGCCTGCAACGGATCCGGATCGTCGAGGTGGCCCAGGTGCGGCCCTATCTGATGGCTCGCATCATGGACGTGCCCGACGTGGCTCCGCCGCCGGGCGATCTAGAGGCCGAGGCCCTGGCCCGGAACGCGGTGAATCTGTTCCGGCAGGTGGTCGAGCTGTCGCCGATGTTGCCCGATGAGCTGGCCACCGTCGTGCAGAACGTGACCCAGCCGGACCGGCTTGGCGACCTCATCGCGGCCACTCTGCCCACGCTGACCACCGAGGCGAAGCAGGAGCTGTTGGAGACGTCCGACGTGAAGGCACGCCTGGCGCGGCTCGTGGCGGTGCTCACCAAGGAGGCCGACGTCCTGGCCCTGGGATCGAGGATCCAGTCTCAGGTGGAGTCGGAGGTCGGGAAGACCCAGCGCGAGTACTACCTCCGCGAGCAGATGAAGGCGATCCAGAAAGAGCTCGGCCAGACGGACGAGCGCACGCAGGAGCTGGACGACCTGCGCGCCAAGATCGAGGCGGCCGGGATGACCGAGGAGGCCCAGAAGGAGGCCCTCCGGGAGCTCGACCGTCTCGGAAAGATGCCGCCGGCCGCCGCGGAATACACGGTGGCGCGGACGTATCTCGATTGGCTGCTGGCGCTGCCATGGAGCAAGCAGACCACCGACAATCTCGACATCGCGGAGGCGCGTCGCGTGCTGGACGAGGATCATTCGGGCCTGGAGAAAGTGAAGGACCGGATCCTCGAGTACCTCGCCGTGAAGAGCATGCGCCCGGCGGGCAAAGATCCGATCCTGTGCTTCGTCGGTCCTCCGGGTGTGGGCAAGACGTCCCTCGGACGCTCGATCGCCCGTGCGCTCGGCCGGAAGTTCCACCGGATCTCGCTCGGCGGCATGCGGGACGAGGCCGAGATCCGCGGGCACCGACGTACCTACATCGGCGCGCTGCCGGGTCAGATCATCCAGGGGTTGCGGCGGGCCGAGTCGAAGAACGCGGTGCTCATGCTGGACGAGGTGGACAAGCTCGGCATGGACTTCCGTGGCGATCCGGCGTCGGCGTTGCTGGAGGTGCTCGATCCCGAGCAGAACGTCTCGTTCCGAGACCACTACGTCGACGTGGCGTTCGACCTTTCGAAGATCCTGTTCATCACCACCGCGAACCTGCTCGACACTGTACCGCCGCCGCTGCGCGACCGCATGGAGATCATCGAGATCGCCGGCTACACGGAGGAGGAAAAGGTGCGCATCGCGCGCACCCATCTGGTGCCGAAGCAGGTGGCCGATCACGGCCTCGTTGAGGGTGATCACATCCGCTGGTCCGACGCCGCCCTGCGTCTGCTCATCCGTGGCTACACGCGCGAGGCAGGCCTGCGGAACCTCGAGCGTGAGATTGCCGCGGTGACCCGGAAGGTGGCCAAGCGCCGGGTCGAGGGCCACACCGAAGCCGTCGAGGTGACGGAGGCGCTCGTGGGCGAGATGCTCGGTGCACCCCGGTACATGCACGAGGAGCTGGAGGAGCGGACGCGTATCCCCGGCGTGGCGGTGGGCATGTCGTGGACGCCCACCGGGGGCGAGATTCTCTTCATCGAGGCGACGAGGATGAAAGGCAGCAAGACCCTCACCCTGACCGGCCAGCTGGGCGATGTGATGAAGGAGTCCGCCCAGACGGCCCTTTCGTGGGCCCGGTCTCACGTCTCCGAGCTGGGCGTCCGGTCGGACTACTGGGACACCTCGGACATCCACGTGCACGTGCCGGCGGGCGCCATCCCGAAGGATGGCCCCTCCGCGGGTGTCACCATGGTGACAGCGTTGGTTTCCCTGATGACTCAGAGGCCTGTGAGATCGGATCTCGCCATGACCGGCGAGGTGACACTCTCCGGCCGGGTGCTGCCGGTGGGGGGCATCAAGGAGAAGGTACTGGGGGCTCGTCGAGCCGGAGTAAAAGTCATCATCTTGCCGAAAAGAAACGAGAAAAACCTGGTCGAGGACATCCCGGCCCAGGTTCGGGAGGGCATGACGTTCCATCTGGTGGATACGCTCGATCAGGTGCTGAATCTGGCCCTGGAGGAGCCTATTCCGAAGGACAACCGGATCCGGGAGGCGTTGCTCCAGGCCCGGAACTAGTCTTCAACTAGCTGGAATGTATAGCCCGGAGGCTGCCTAGGCCCAGGAGCCTCTGGGCGCTTTTCCCTCCTGCTGGCACGCCTCTTGGACCTGCATTCCCCCGTGCAGACCAAGGGCACATTCACGCTGATGGCATTGGTGGGAGGGCTGATGTGCGCCGTGCCCGTTCAGGCCGAGACCTTTCGGCTGATCGATGGCGCCGGCGTCGTGCACCTGACCAATGCGCCCACGGACCCGCGCTACCGCGGCCTGCCGAGCGTCTCGGGTACCACGACCGGCTGGCTCCGCCTATCGGAGGCCTCGCGCAGCCAGTATGCCTCCGAGATCCGGGAAATCTCGTCGCGACACGGGGTGGACCCGACGCTGGTCGAGTCGGTCATCCGCGCCGAGTCGGCTTTCAATCCCAGCGCGGTCTCGAGGACGGGCGCGCGCGGGCTCATGCAGCTGATGCCGAAGACCGCACTGGCCCTCGGCGTGCGAGATTCGTTCAATCCGCGCGAGAACATCGAGGGCGGCGTTCGCCACCTCCGCTATCTCTTGGACCGTTACCCGGGCAACGTGGCTCTCGCCGTCGCAGCCTACAACGCGGGCGAGGGGGCGGTGGATGCACACCGCGGTATCCCGCCGTATGCGGAGACCCAGCAGTACGTCCAGCGCGTCCTCCAGAGCGGCGCGAGCGCCGGCACGGCCTGGGCGGCCCGCGGCACGCTGCCTCGCTCGGTCTATCGGTACAGCGGACCCAACGGGTCCGTGACCTACAGCAACCTCCCGCCCGGCAGCCGTCTCAGCGTAGCCCGCTAGCCGCAGAATCCGGCGGAGCCGCAGGCAGCGGCCGCTCGCCTACCCGGAGCGGTGCCAGACCAGGTCGAGGAAGCGGTCGAGCAGCCCGTCCTTGACGAACACCTCGGCCGCCTCGCGCGTTCCTCGCTGGTCCATGCCCCAGAGCGCAGCCCGCTTGCCGGCATCCTGGTTCATCTGGATGAACACCTGCTGATCACGCGTGAAGGCCAGAGGCAGATCCTCGTAGATCTGAGCGGCGAAGGCGTTGACCGCGGGACCGCCGATGGCGACGGCCGGAAACATGTCCGCCATTTCCTGGTTGAGCATCCACATGTCGGTCACCACCACCGCGCTCCGGTTCTCGGCGCCCTCGCTGCGCGAGTTGATTGCCCGCTTCAGGTCGTAGGCAACGGGTCGGTCCTCCTCTTCGGGGAGGATGCCATAGCCCACCACGAGGAGCACCGTGCTGCGGACGTCGAAGTAGCGATGCATCAGCGGATCAGGCGCGCCAGCTCCCGGAAGTCGTCGGAATCGGCCTGGCGCAGCAGCTGGAAGAGCGCGGTTTCGGTCGTCGTGACCACGGCGCCGGCCTGACGGAGCTGGGCCATGGCCAGCCGCCAGTTCGCCTGGGTGCGGGAGGTCACCGCGTCCGCGATGATCTGCACCCCGTAACCGGCGGCCAGCAGGTCGAGGGCAGACATCAGCACGCAGACGTGGGCTTCGATGCCGCCCAGGATCACCTGGCGGGCGCCAGTCGCGATGAGCCGGTTGCGGAACGCGTCGACCCCCCAGCAGGAGAACGCCACCTTCTCGATGGGCTCGAGCCCGGCGGGCAGGGCTTCCTTCAGCTCCTGAAGGGTGTGGCCCAGCCCCTTCGGGTATTGCTCGGTGACCAGAGTCGGCAGGCTCAGCCGCCGCGCTGCCGCGGCCAGGATTTTCAGGCTCCGCATGACCTCCTCGCGATGATCGGCGTCCATGGCGGGGAACAGGCGCTCCTGCACATCGATCACGACCATGGCGGCCTGCTCGCGGACGATCGCCATGGGATGGGGCACGCTGCCGGGCTGGCTCATCGGGACCTCCGGGGGTGAGGTTCGAAAAACGCCGTCATCGTCTCACATCCAGGGACATTGGCAAGCCGCCGAAGGCGTCACGCCTGGGCCGGGTGAGCGGAGAGCCCGCCCGGGCCCACCGGCATTTGAATACGGTCTGCCGTGAAACATCGTGGCGCGGGACTGCGCTAAGCTTCGGGCGATGAGCGAACCCGATATCGCGTTCGTCGCGAATCTCCTGGCCGACTCTTCGCGCGCGGCCATGTGCATGGCACTGGCGGGTGGTGAGGCGAGGCCCGCCGGCGAGCTCGCGGCCCGGGCCGGTATCTCTGCCCAGGCGGCCAGCAACCATCTGGCCAAGCTGATCGCCGGTCGAATCCTTCGCGTCGAGCGGCAGGGGCGCTGGCGCTACTACCGGTTGGCGAGCGCTGACGTGGGGCACGCGGTCGAAGCGCTGGCCGTCGTCGCCCCGCCGCAGTCGCACGCGATCGTGCTCAACGGTTCGGATGGCACGGCGCGGCGTCTGAAGGATGCGCGTACGTGCTACCGCCACGTGGCCGGCCGGCTGGGCGTCGCGCTTGCCGACGCGCTCGTCGCCGCGGGCTGGCTCGAGGACGACGGCCGGGACTGCCGACTCACCCCGACCGGGAGCAGTTCGCTGCGGGCGCTCGGGATCGATCCGCCCGTCCGGCGGCGAGGACAATCCCCGGCCCGGAGATGTCTCGACTGGACCGAGCGCCGGCCGCACATCGCCGGTCCAATCGGCACCGCGCTGGCGGATCTGGCCCTCGAGCGCGGCTGGATCAGACGCCTGCGGGGGACGCGGGCGGTGGTGGTGACTCCCCGGGGCCGGACGCACCTGCGAAGCGTCTTCAACGTGCGATGGGAGGAGACAACACGATGATCACCCTCAGCATTCGCTACACGATCGACCCGCGGAAGCGGTCGGACTTCGAGCGCTACGCCAGGGCGCTCGGCACCATCATTCCGCGCTGCGGCGGCGGTCTCGTGGGCTACTGGCTACCGACGTTGTTCGCCGGCCCGACGAACGTCGCGACCGCCCTCATCGACTTCCCGAGTCTCGCGGCGTACGAGCAGTACCGGGAGCGGCTCGCGAAGGACCCCGACAACGTCGAGAGCGTGCGACGCGCCACGGAGAGCGACTGCATCCTCGTCGAGGATCGGTCCTTCCTGGAGCGCGTCTAGCGACACCCGTGACCCTTCCGAACCGCATGACGCCCTTCGGCGTGCCGGAGGCCAATCCCGCGCGGGGGATGTTCATGGGCAACCGTGGCTGCCTGGTCGATCGGCGCGGGTGGATCGTGCGTCGGTGGCGGGTGGAGCGGTGGGTGATCTGCCGGCTCGCCTTCCGCGGGCGACGGCGCCATCCCCTCATGGCGCCCGGGCGCTACACGGAGCTGTTCTTCCTCGACGAGGCGACCGCTCTGGCCACCGGGCATCGCCCGTGCTGGGAATGTCGTCGAGCAGAGCTGGAAGCGTTCCGAGAGGTCTGGCTCCGGGTCCATCCCGGCGACGCGGGATCGCTCACGGTGCTCGACCGTCGGCTGCACGAGGAGCGCACGGCGCGCGCATCGTGGCCCGCCCGATGCGAGAGCCTTCCCGACGGAGCCATGGTCGCGATCGACGGCAAGGCATGGCTCGTCCTGGGCGGGAGTGTCTTGGCCTGGTCCCACGTTGGGTACACGACTCGGCTGCCACTCCGGCCGGGGATCGTCGAGGTGCTCACGCCTCCGTCGATCGTCAGGATCCTGACGCTCGGATGGGCACCACACCTGCACCCATCGGCGCACGGGTCCACAGGCCGTCCGGCGAACACTGCCGCGCCCGGCTAGCTCGGATCAGCGGTGGCGGTGGGCCTTCTCGCCGATCACCGGGCACGATCGAGCGCGCGGTACTGAATGGCCTCCGAGATGTGCTCGACTGCGATGGTGTCGGCTCCCTCAAGATCGGCAATGGTGCGGGCGACACGCAGCAGCCGGTCATGGGCCCGGGCGGAAAGACCAAGCCGAGTGACCGCCAGCCCGAGCAGGCGCGCGGCATCGGCGGGGAGCGGGCAGAAGCGCCGGGTCTGTCGGCCCGACATCCGCGCGTTGACGTGGGTCGAGGTGCCCGCGAAGCGGGCGGCCTGACGGGCACGCGCGGCGAGAACCCGAGGCCGGATTGTGGCGGATGACTCACCCCCGGCGCTGTCGAGCTCGGCAAGAGGGAGCGCCGAAATCTCGAGGTGCAGATCGATGCGGTCGAGGAGCGGACGCGAGAGACGGCCCAGGTAGCGGGCACGCTCGGGAGGCGAGCAGGCGCAGGCGGGCAAGGAGGAGCACCCCCGCCGGCACGGATTGGCCGCCGCAACGAGCTGGAAGCGGGCCGGGAAGCTGGCGCTCCCTGCCGCGCGGGAGACGACCACGTGGGCGTCCTCCAGAGGCTGGCGCAATGCCTCCAGCACGCGCTGCGAGAACTCCGGCAGCTCGTCCATGAAGAGCACACCATGATGCGCGAGGCTGATCTCACCGGGATGCGGCAGGCCGCCGCCTCCGATCAGGCCGGCCTCGGATGCGGTGTGGTGGGGACTGCGGAAGGGTCGTACGGTGAGCAGGCCCTGCTCGGCCGGCAGTAGCCCGGCGACGCTCCACACCGTGGACGTCTCGATCGCCTCCTCGAGCGAGAGCGGAGGCAAGATGGACGCTACCCGCCGGGCCAGCATGGTCTTGCCCGTGCCGGGAGGCCCGATCATCAGGACGTTGTGCGCGCCGGCGGCCGCGATCTCCAGCCCCCGCTTGGCATGCGCGTGACCGCGGACGTCCGCGAAGTCGAGCCCGTCGGCATCCGCCGTCGGCCGGATTGCGGCGCGATCCACACGCGCCGGCCCGATGTTGCGCTCGCCGTTCAGATACTCCACCGCGTCGTGCAGGGTGTTGATGGGGATGGCCGCGATCCCCTCGACCACGGCGGCCTCCCGTGCGTTGGCCGCCGGAACGAGCAGAGGCCCGAACCCCTGCCGGCGCGCGTGGAGGGCGATCGGGAGCACGCCGCGCACCGCGCGCACGCTGGCATCGAGCGAAAGCTCACCCAAGACGAGGGCCCCCTCCAGACGGCCCGGCTTCACCAATCCGGTGGCACAGAGAATGCCCACCGCCACCGGCAGGTCGAAGGCGGCGCCCTCCTTGCGCAGATCGGCCGGCGCGAGGCTCACTGTGATCCGGTCGACTGGAAACTCGAGTCCAGCGTTGCGGATGGCGGCGCGCACGCGGTCACGGCTCTCGCGCACCGTCGAGTCGGGCAACCCGACGGTGGTGAAGGAAGGCAACCCGGCCGCCACGTCCACCTCGACGAAGACGGTGGCGGCGTCGATCCCGGTCAGGGTGGCCGAGCGGACCCTCGCGAGCACGGGCCCAGTGTGGGAAGAGCACCTCCCTCGGTCAACGTGCCCGGACCGATACGTCGAGGTGTATCGGCTCGGTTGCGCGGGGGCGCCTCTCGAGGAGAGGGCGGTCGTTGCGAGCCGCTCCGGGCGACTCTTGACTTGCCTACCGGTCGACAACGTGGAACAGTGTCGTGACGAAACGAGCCATCCCGCCTGGTAGTCACCACGCGGGGGAAAGTGAGTGCACGAGCGCTGAGCGACGCAAACGAAACGTTTCGGTTGATGGCGGATACCGCCCCGGTCATGATCTGGATGTCCGGCCGGGACATGCAGTGCACCTTCTTCAATCGACCGTGGCTCGAGTTCACCGGTCGTAGCATGGATCAGGAACTGGGCAACGGATGGGCGGAGGGCGTCTGCCGGGACGATCTTCAACACTGCCTCGATACTTACATCACCAGCTTCGATGCGCGCCGGCAATTCACCATGGAGTATCGCCTCAGGCGCGCCGATGGAGAGTATCGCTGGATCCTCGACAAGGGGATACCGCGGTACGCGGCCGACGGGGAGTTCGCCGGCTACATCGGCTCGGCGGTCGACATCACCGAGCACAAGCGGTCAGAGGAAGCGCTGCGAAAAGCTCAGGCAGACTTGGCCCATGTGGCTCAGATCACCACCATGGGCCAGCTGGCGGCCGCGATCGCTCACGAGGTGAAGCAGCCGCTCGCTGCCATCGTCATCAACGGGGGGGCGTCGCTGCGCCTGCTCGGCAAGGACCCGCCCGATCTCGCCGAGGTTCGGCAAGCGCTCAGTGAGATCATCCGCGACGCGAAACGGGCGGCCGACGTGATGATCAGTCTCCGAGCGCTGATGACGAAGTCGGAGCCGCAGATGATGCCGCTGGACGTCAACGAGTCGGTCAAGCGCATCCTGGCACTCAGCCAGAGCGAGCTGCGCTCTCAGCGGATAACGGTTCACGCCGAGCTCGACAGGGAGCTTCCATCCATCCTCGGTGATTCGCTCCAGCTCGAACGAGTCATACTCAATCTCGTCATCAATGGGATCGAGGCGATGGCCACGGTCACGGATCGGCGCCGAGAGCTCTCCATTAGATCCCAGATCGACGAGGCGGACGACGTCGTCATCACGGTGCAGGACTCGGGTGTGGGGCTGGATCCCCAGGCCATCGACCGGATCTTCGACCCATTCTTCTCGACGAAATCCAAGGGTCTGGGCATGGGCCTGTCGATCTGTCGCTCGATCGTCGAGGCTCACGGTGGGCGCCTGTGGGCCACGCCCGGGGCTCCCCATGGCGCGGTGATCCGGTTCACGCTGCCGACCCGCGCCGCGGCACCAGCCGCGACGACCCCGCTCAGCGCTCCCGGGAGGACGTGAGCTGGACGTCCTTCACGACGCCCTGGGCGTCGAACCGTCGAATGTCCGACGGGTGCCGGTCTCCGTCGGCTCGTCCAGACCAGGTACGCATCAGTTCCTCCTGAACGCCGCGTGGAGTGGGCGTTGTTGGGGGGGGCTTCTGCTAGACTTGGGGCATGCGAACGCTGCGCGTTCTCGTCGCCGACGATCAGGAGCACATGCGGGAGCTGATGGTCGAGGCCCTTTCCGCGGACGGTCACACGGTGGACCCGGCCGAAGACGGCGCGGCCGCGCTGAAGCTGATTGACGCGACGGCCTACGATCTGGTGGTGAGCGATCTGCAGATGCCGCAGGTGGACGGGCCGAAGCTCTACGAGGAGACGCGCAAGAGGCGTCCGGACGCTATGCCGAGCTTCATCTTCATCACCGGAGAGGACGAGGCCCCGGGCTACGGGCGGTTCCTGGTGGAGAGCAAGGTCCCGGTCGTGACCAAGCCGTTCAAACTCAAGGAGTTCCGCCAGCTGCTGGCGACGCTGTTCCCGTCCGCATAGCCTCGTCGCTCGTTACCCGACGGGCGATCAGCCGATCGGCCGTCGCCCAGTAGCCCCTCGCCAGCTGTCCGGCTTCGTCCCGCTCGCGGGCCGCCGCGCGCCGTTCGGCGTCGTCGCGCGCTCCGGCGACCCGGGCCTCGGCCCTGCGCTCCCGCTCCCACGCGGCCGCCGCCGCCACCAGTGCTTCGGCTGCGCGCAGCACCGGATCGGCCAGGGCGCGCGCGGGGGCGCTCTCGAGGGCCGCGGTGTGACGCCGCCTCAGCGCATCGAGATCGGCCTTGAGGGCTCCCGCATCCGTGGTCGAGTCCGTGCGGCCCTGCTTCCATCGGGAGGACAGGGCCCGGCTCCGCTCGTGAAGCACGCCGAGATCCAGGCGCAGGCTAGCGCCCCCGCTCTCCCGGGCCAGGCGGAGCGAGTCGCCGTACGCGGCCGGATCCGCCACCGCCATCTCGAGGGACGCGCGCAGTGCCTCGCGCTCCTCGACGTGGCGATCCAGGCAGTCGAGCCCGATCTGCTGACTCTGGAAGAGTTCCGCCCCCGTCCGCGCGTTCACCGCCACGCGCGCCTGCAGAGCTTCGGCCTTTCGCGCGAGCTCCTTCCAGGGCTGCGCTTCGGCGGCGGCCCCCTCGGCGGCGGCCTGGTTCGCCCGGTCCTGCAGGGCCTTCAGGTCCGTCGCGAGCGCGGCGGTCCACACCGGCTGGGTGGCGCCGGCCAGGCAGTGCTGCTCCTGGGCGCTGTTGTCGGCCAGCCGCCCGCGTAGCTGGGCGATCTCACCCGCGAGGTCGAGCGCCGTCTCGGCGTGGGCCACAGGGCTCGGCGAGAGCACCGACCCGAGCAGCGAGAGCGTCAGGACGTGTCTGGCGAGAGGGTGGATGATCGGGCGCATCGTGGTCGGCTAGCGCTGGAGGCAACCCGTGAGCAGCAGCGCCAGCCCCAGCGTGATCGCCGTGGCCAGTCTCAGCAACGTCGAGGGTCCGAGTCTCCGGAGCATGTCCGCTCTCTCCGCGCGATGGAGATAGCAAGACGAAGGCCACCGAAATAGATCAACGGAATTGAAATCTTACGGTCACGGTTTGGACGGCGGTCACCCTCAATTTTGTCAAGGCTCCTCCCGGTTTCTGCTACTCTCCCGGGGCGCGCACGATCCGCGCGCAATCGCTTCGCGGTTTCATGGCGCGCGACAGGAGGGAAGGCTCGTGACCGAGACACCAGAGGACGTGGTAGCCGTCGAGATCATGCGGGTCGATCGGACCCTCGCGCTTCCCGCGTACGCGCGCGCGGGCGACGCCGGACTCGACCTCGCCGCGGCGGCGACGGTCACGCTCCCGCCAGCCGGAAGGCAGCTCGTGCCGACCGGGCTACGCGTGGCGATCCCGCGCGGCTACGCGGGGCTCGTGCTACCGCGCTCGGGCCTGGCCCTGCGCGCGGGTGTGACCGTGCTGAATGCGCCCGGCCTCATCGACTCGGGGTACCGGGGTGAGATCGGCGTGCTCCTCGTCAACCACGGGGTCGAGCCGGTGACGATCAATCGGGGAGAGCGGATCGCCCAGCTCGTGATCCAGGCGGTGGCGCGGGCGGAGCTGGTGGAGGTGCGCGCGCTCCCGGGGAGCTCACGCGGTGACGGGGGGTTCGGCAGCACCGGGGCGTAGGCTCCCGCTACTGGTTCAGCCGCCGCTTCAGGAAGCCCAGGAGTCCCTGGGGCATGAAGATCACCATCAGGATGAACGCGATGCCCAGCGGGATCAGGTAGTACTCGGCCCAGAAGCGGGACAGGCCCTCGCGGAGCACCAGGAAGAATGCGGCGCCCACCACCGGGCCGACGAGGGTGCCCATGCCCCCCATGACGTTGTAGATGACCACCTCGCCCGACACCGTGAAGAAGACGAAGTCCGGGGCGGCGAACCGGTGCTGGATGGCGTAGAGGACCCCGGAGAGCCCCGCGAACAGCCCCGAGAGCATCACCGCCACGATCTTGTAGCGCTCCACGTGGTAGCCGATCGCCCGGGTCCTCGGCTCGTTCTCCCGGATCGACTGCAGCACCATCCCGAACGGGGACTGGGTGATCCGGCGCAGCGCGAGATATGAGAACGCGACGATCGCGAGGACGAACCAGTGGAGGCTCACCGTCGAGAACCGCCCGCTCCAGATGCCGGGAATCGTGAACGGCGGCTGGGTGAAGTACAGGCCGTTCTCACCTCCGGTCACGTCCGTCCAGGTGAAGATGATGACGTAGAAGATCTGCGAGAAGACGAACGTGGAGATGGCGAAGTAGATGTCGCGGAGGCGCGTGGCGAAGTAGGCGACGAACACCGCCACCAGCGCGGCCGCCGCCAGACCCACCGCGAGAGCGATCCAGAGGTTCGGGGAGCGCATCACCAGCAGCGCGGCGGCGGCACCGTAGAGCCCCAGCCCGAAGAAGGCGGAGTGCCCGAAGGAGACCATGCCGGTGTAGCCGATGAGGATGTCCGAGGACATGGCGAGCAGCCCCCAGATGAGGATCTCGGTAAGGAACTTCCGCCAGAACTCGGGGAGCGCGAGCGGGGCGAGTGCGAGCGCGGCCACCACGGCCAGAAAGACGATCCAGAAGCTGCGGTGCGTCTGGGAGCCCACGGTCGTCACTTGGCCGTCGGCACGATGGGCGTCGGCACGAACAGGCCGGTGGGCCTGAAGAGCAGGGTGAGGATCAAGACGACGAACGAGACGATGACGGCCTGCGAGGGGCTCACCACCAGCGAGGCGTACGCCTCCAGCAGGCTGATGAAGAGCGCGGCGAGGATGGACCCACCCAGGTTGCCCATCCCGCCCACGACCACGACGCTGAATGCGCGCAACGTGAACTCGGCCCCCATGGTCTGGGTCACCGCGGCCAGGGGCGCGAACAGCACGCCGGAGGCGGCCGCCATGGCGGAGCCGATCGCGAAGACGCCCGTGTGGACCAGGGGCACCGGGATGCCCATCGCGGACGCCATGATGCGGTCCTGGGTGGTGGCGCGGATCCAGATCCCGTACTTGCCGTACTTCAGGAAGAGATAGAGCGCGCCGATGATGGCGCCCGCCATCACCGCGGCGCCCAGGCGATACCAGGGGTACTGCAGGTAGAACAGCTCGAACCGGCCGGGGATTGGCTGCGGGATGTTCTGGGCCGTCGGGCCGAACTGCCAGAGGGCGTACTTCTGGAGCACCAGGGAAACGCCGAAGGTCGCGATGATGGTGGTCAGGGGATCGCGGCCGATCAGGGGACGGAGCGTGGCGATCTGGAGCAGCGCCCCGAAGGCCCCGATGACGAGCGACGCCACCAGGAGCCCCAGCCAGAAGTTGCCGGTCTGGGCGACCGTGACCGCGCCGGTGAACGCGCCCAGCATCACGAGGTCGCCGTGGGCGAAGTTGACCACGTCCATGATGCCGAAGATCAGGGTCAGGCCGGAGGCGACCAGCGCGAGCACCATGCCGTTGACGAGCCCGTTGACGGTCTGCACGAGAATTTGCTCGAACACCGCTCACACCCCCAGGTACTGGTGGATGACGGACGGGTCGGCGGTCAGTGCGGCTGAGGACGCGTGGTGACGCATGAGGCCCTTCTCCATGATGTAGCAGCGGCTGGTCGCACTGAGGGTCAGCCCGACGTTCTGCTCCACGAGCAGGATCGCGACACCCTCGTGGTGGAGCCGTTCGATGATGTCGCGGATCTGCGAGACCATGCGCGGCATGAGCCCTTCGGTCGGCTCGTCGAGCAGGATGATCTTGGGCTCGAGCATCATCGCGCGGGCGATCGCGAGCATCTGCTGCTCGCCGCCCGACAGGGTGCCCCCGAGCTGCTTCTTCCGCTCCCCGAGCACCGGGAAGCTCTCGTAGACCTTGGCGAGCAGGTCCTTGCGCCGCGCCTCCGTGATGCCGCCCCGGTCGAGACCGGTTCGCAGGTTCTCCATCACGGTCAGGAGCTTGAAGATGCGGCGGTCCTCCGGCACGTAGGCGATGCCGAGGTGTGCGACCTTGTGCGAGGGCAAGCCGGTGATGTCGCGGCCCTCGAACGTGATCCGCCCCTGGGAGGGCCGCACGAGGCCCATGATGCTCTTGAGCGTGGTGGACTTGCCCACCCCGTTGCGCCCGAGGAGCCCGACCACCTCGCCGGACTGCACCTCCAGCGAGATGCCGTGGAGAATGTGGCTCTTGGCGTAGTGGGTGTGGACGTCGGCCAGCGTGAGCATCAGGCCCTCAGGTAGACCTCCTGCACACGCGGGTTCGCCTGGATCTCGCCGGGCGTCCCCTCGGCCAGCACCTCGCCGTAGTGGAACACGGTGATCCGATGGGCCAGGTTCATCACCACCTCCATGTCGTGCTCGACGATGAGGATGGTGAGGTTCCTGGCGATCCGCCGCACCAGCTCGGCGGTGGCGTGGGTCTCGGTCACGCTCATGCCCGCGGTCGGCTCGTCCAGGCACAGGAGCTGCGGATCGGTGGCCAGGGCGATGGCGATCTCGAGATTGCGTTGCTCGCCGTGGGAGAGGTTGGCGGCCAGCTCGGCCTCCTTGTCGAGGAGGCCCACCGCCTCGAGGACGGAACGGGCCCGATCGATGAGGTCGCGGTAGCTCCGATGATGGCGCAGGAGGCTCCAGCCGTGGTGACGGGACTGGGCCGCGATGCGCGCGTTCTCCAGCACCGTCGCCCCGGGCAGGATGTTGGTGATCTGGTACGAGCGCGCGAGCCCCTTGTGGGAGATCCGGTGCGGGGGTAACCCCGCCACGTCCTCGCCGTTCAGGAAGATGCGCCCGCTCGTCGGGCTCAGCACGCCGGTCACGCAGTTGAAGAAGGTGCTCTTGCCGGCCCCGTTGGGGCCGATGATGGCCCGGATCTCGCCCCGCGGCACTGTGAGGCTCACGTTGCCGACGGCGATGAGGCCGCCAAAGCGCATGGTGAGGCCTTCGGTCCGGAGAATTGCATCCGGGGCGCCCCGGTCCGGCTGGACCGGGGCGCCCGGCGATTGAGCTGGCGAAGCCGTCACGCGCCTACGCGAACTTGCACGCGGCGGGAACGACCGTCTTTTCCTTGGGGATGATGTCGAGGATCTTGTACTTCATGTCCCGGACTTCGAAGATGAACTCGCGCACGAAGGCCTGATGGTCCTCCTTGCGGAGGGTCTTGTCGCCCTGCGGGAAGTCGTCCGACTCCTTGACCTCCATGCCCTCGAGCGCCTCGATGAGCTTCATGCTGTCCTCGCGCCCGCGGAACTTCGACCTCTCCATTCCGAGCTTGAGGAAGTTGACCCCCTCGAAGTTGGACTGCACGTAGCGGTCAGGCAGGGAGACGCCCATGGGCGTCAGGCGCGCCACCGCGTCGTCGAGGAACTTCTTGTGGTACGGGGTGTTGAACGGGCCCTCGAGGACCGGGATGTAGCGGTCGACGCCCACGAACCCGTCGGCCTTGGCCCCCATCGCGGGCAGGCTGGTGGCCACCGCGATGGCGCCGTCGCCCGCGATCCGCGCCTTCTTCGAGAGGCCCAGATCGAAGCTCTGGTTGACGAAGGAGATGCCCTGCGGCCCGAAGAAGATCCCGAAGAGGCCGTCGTAGCTTCCAGTGATCTTGCTGAGGAACGCGGTCATGTCAGAGGTGGTGAGCGGAATGCCGGTCGTCCCGGTCACCTCGCCACCGTTCTTCTTGATCTGCTCGACGTAGGCGTCGCGGGTGGACTGGCCCCACGCGTAGTCGGCGAAGGCGATGTGCCACTTCTTGCCGAGCTTGTTCACCATGTGGGGGGCGATGGCCACCGCCTGGGCGGGCGCGAAGTCGAATGGCCTGAACGTGTAGCGGCTGCACTTGGAGGTGGTGATCGTGGTGTCGAGGCACACCGTGATCATGTTGACCAGCTTGTGCTCCTCGTACACCGGCATGCACGCGAGGCACACGTTCGAGAGATAGCCGCCCGCGTGGGCGTCGATCTTGTCCTCGAGCACCAGCTTCTCCGCCTTGCGCCGGCCCACGTCGGGCTTGGACTCGTAGTCGGCCACGATCAGCTCGATCGGGCGGCCGTTGACCCCGCCCGCCTTGTTGATGCGGTCCACCGCCATCTGCACGCCCACGAGGGCGGTCTTGCCGCCGGCCGCCGCCGTGCCCGACAGGGGCTGGAGCGTGCCGATCTTGTACGGCTTGGCCTGGCCGAACGCGGCCCGCCATGGTGGCGGCACCAGCATGGTGGCGCCGACCGCGCCCGCGGCGGCCGCGCTCAGACCGAGCCAGCGCCGCCGGGTGACCTTGCCGCGGTACCAGAACTCTTCGGGGTTGTCGTGATTGGCCATGGTGAAAGCCTCCTGTGTGTGCGTAATCGATCCGCTCAGTGAGAAGTTCTCGCCACCGCCGTCAGCGCCTGCTCGAACACCTCGAGCGTGCGCGCGACCTCGGCGTCTCCGTGGACGAGCGAGACGTAGAACTTCTGAGCCGCCTTGACCACCCCCCGCGTGAGCATCTCGCGCGTGAAGGCGGCGTGCAGTCCCCGGTCCGCGCTGAGGGTGGCGCGGTAGTCGGTGATCGGCCGGTCCGTGAAGTAGATCTCGAAGACCGGCGCCTCGCCGGTCACCTGCGCGGCGAGCCCGGCCCGCCGGGCCGCCGCCTCGAGCCCCTCCTTGAGGCGCGTTCCGGTCGC
Source organism: Nitrosotalea sp. (assembly GCA_035519555.1). Lineage (GTDB taxonomy): Bacteria > Methylomirabilota > Methylomirabilia > Rokubacteriales > CSP1-6 > CAMLFJ01. Next base: position 29,069 of record DATIWG010000041.1, read on the forward strand.
GAACAGCCGCTCGTACGTGCCGGGCTTGCGCAGCTCCGCCAGGGTGGCGAGGCCGGCCGCGGCCGCGATCGGGTTGCCGTTCAGCGTTCCCGCCTGCTGCACGAACTCGCCGGAGCCGTCAAGCTCGTGGGAGAAGTGCCGCATGATGGCACGGGGGCCGGCCACCGCGGCCAGCGGGAAGCCGCCGCCCACGATCTTTCCGAACGCGGCCAGGTCCGGGACGACCCCGTAGTACTGCTGGGCGCCCCCGTAGGCGAACCGGAAGCCGGTGACGATCTCGTCGAAGATCAGCGGTACCCCGTGGCGCGACGTGATCTCGCGCACGCCCCGGAGAAAGCCTAGATCGGGCACGATCAGCCGCTGGAACGGCTCCATGATCACCGCGGCGAGATCGTGATGGTGCGCCTCGATCATCGCCTCCGTCTCCGCCAGGTCGTTGAACGGGGCCACCAGCACCTCGCCCTGGATGGCGTGGGGGATGCCCGCCGAGTCCGGGGTGGGGGCGGGAAACGCCTTCGGCTCGCGGGGCCCGACGCTCATCAGCGAGTAATCGTGCACGCCGTGGAAGCCCCCCTCGAACTTCAGGATCTTGTCGCGCTTGCGGTACGCGCGGGCCACCCGGAGCGCGAAGAACGTCGCCTCGCTTCCGCTGCCGCAGAAGCGCACCTGCTCGGCGCAGGGCACCGCCCGGCAGATCTCCTCGGCCAGGTTGAGGGTGGGCTCGCTCAGCTGGAAGTAGGTCGTGCCCTTGCGCAGCTGGGCTTCGACCGCGGCCACCACCGCGGGATGGGCGTGACCCAGCACGAGCGGCCCGCTGCCCAGGATGTAGTCGATGTACTCGCGCCCGGAGAAATCGTAGAGTCGAGAGCCGCGGGCCTCGCGGACGACGAAGGCGAGCTCCTGAGGGGCGTAGTATCCACCCAGGACACCGCCGGGCAGGACCCGCATCGCCTTCTGGAGCAGCGCTTCTTCGTCAGGACTGCGCCCGGCTGGACCTGCCATTCCACCTCGCTGGGATGTGGAGATTCCCGGTTATATACATGAAACGGTCGCGGCCCGCAAGGGTGCGCGTACTCGGCTGGCCGCCCGCAGCCCCGCGGGGCGGATGCGACGAGGTGTGACTACGACGAGAGGCCGGAGGCCCGCAGGGCCAGGCGGATGCGATGCCGCTCGTCCTCGGAGACGAGCGTGAGCGGGGGCCGCACGTGGGCGGCCGGAATGCGCCCGAGGATCGCGAGCGCCTCCTTCATGCGGTTGTGCATGTCCACGAACGGTGGCGCGTAGAACACGTTGACGAGCGGAGTCAGCCGGTCGTTGATCCGCCGCGCGTCCTCGAAGCGTCCCGCCTGCACGGCCGCGAACAGGCCGGCCTGCAGATCCGCGGCCACGCTGCCCATGCCCGAGATGCAGCCGTCGGCGCCGAGCAGGAAGCTCGCCATCAGCGACATCGTGAACGACGACAACATGGCCACCGGCCGGCCCGTCGCGCGGAGGGCTCGCAGGTTCTTCTCGTAGGAGACGATGTCGTTCGACCAGTCCTTCACCGCGGCGACCGTCGGGATCTTGCACAGCTCGGCGAGCGTCTCCGCGCTGTAGCCGATGCCGGAGGCGGGCGGGTATTCGAAGACGACGATCGGCAAGTCCACCGCGTCCGCGATGGTCTGGAAGTGACGCAGCACCATGTCGGGCTTCAGCTGCGCGCCCCACATGAAGAGGGTCGGGGGAAAGACGAGCAGGCCGGCCGCGCCCGCCGCCCGCGCGTCGCGGGCCAGCTCCACCGCCTCCAGCGTGCCGTCGCTGTAGACGCCGCTCACCACCGGCACCTTGCCGGCCACCTCGTCCAGCGCGATGGCGAGCGTCCGCTTGCGCTCCTCGCGATCGAGGGAGGCGACCTCCGCCGCGTGGCCGTTGGCCACGATGCCGGTCACCCCGGGCGCGTCCGCGAGCCAGCGGAGATGCTTGCGGTAGGCTGGCTCGTCGACGGCCAGATCGGCGGTGAAGGGCAGAAGGTTCGCCGGCATGCACCCGTGGAAGCGCAGTCCCTGGCTCATGGCGTCGACCTTATCACACGCCGCTCGGCCATCACCAGCGGGCCATCTCGTCGGCCAGCTCCTTGGCCGACACCACGCGGGCGTAGGCGCGACGGATGATGTCGAGGGCGGCGCGCTGGATCTCCGGCCAGAGGGTGGCCACCGCATCCTCGACCACCACCATCCGGTATTCCCGATTGAACCCGCCGACCACCGTGGCGAGCACGCAGATGTCGGTCATGGTACCGGTGACGACCAGCGTGGTCACCCCACGCGCCCGCAGCGCGCCGTCGAGCACGGTGCCGTTGAAGCTGTCGTAGTAGTGCTTGGCCACCACGAGATCGTCGGCGCGCGGAGCCAGCTCCGGGACGATGTGGACGTTGTCCTCCCCCGCGAGGCACGACGAGGACGGGTAGCCGAAGCCGGTGGGCGCGCCCGGTGTGGCCGGGCGGTGCTCCGGATGCAGCTCGCCGACCAGGAGCGGCGCGGCCGGCGAGTAGGTGAACTCGGTGAAGACGACGGGTAGGCCCTTCTCCCGGAAGATGGCCAGCAGCTCCTGGATGCGGGGCACCGCGTCGCGGGCCGGCGGTACCTCCATGGTCTGGCCTTCGTCCACGAACGCGCGCTGCATGTCCACCACGAGCAGCGCGGTGCGGCCGGGGTCGAGGGGGAGGACCTGGCGGAAGAGATCGTCGCGGGGCATCGGACGCTCGTCTACCTCTTCAGGCTCTTTTTGTATTCGCTCGTCGTGGTGTCGCGGGCTTTCGTCTACTTCTTCAGGCTCTTTTTGTATTTGCTCGGTTCGCCTTCGGCTCGCCTCGCACTACCACGCGGATACCGAGAAGGCGTTGGGGATGTGGCGGATGGCCTTGACCGCACCTTCTTCGTTGAAGATCACCGAGACCACGTCAAATCGGCAGGAGACCTGCCGCAGGCGCTTGAGCTTGAGATAGCCGTGGGCCAGCTTGCCGAGCCGGTTCTGCTTGCGCGTGTTGACCGCGGCCTGCGGAGGGTCGCCTTCCATGTCCCGGCGCGTCTTGACCTCGACGAAGACGAGGGTCTTGCCCTCCTTCGCCACGAGGTCGATCTCCCCCGCGCGGGTGCGGACGTTGCGGTCGAGGATGGCGAATCCGCTCCGGGCGAGGAACCGGGCCGCTTCCTCCTCGCCCCTGTCTCCAGTGATCTTCCGAGTGTCGGTGGGCACGGGCACTACTCCTTGGCCAGCACAAGATCGCTCATCATGAATCGGCGTCGATCCACTGCAGCTCGCTCCGAGAGAACAGCGCCAGCTGATTCCAGATGCCCGCGAAGGTCCGGCGGTGCAGCGGACACGGCCCGTGGCGCTCCAGGGCGTCCCGATGCTCCGGCGTCGCGTAACCCTTGTGTCGGCCGAAGCCGTACAGCGGGAAGTCGCGATCGGCCGCTTCCATGATCCGGTCCCGCGTCACCTTGGCCACGATGGAGGCCGCCGCGACCGACGCCGATCGCCGATCGCCGTCCACCAGGTTCCGCTGCGGGCACCTGAGTCCAGGCACCTCCACGAAGTCCGTCAGCACCAGCTCCAGCTCCATTCCGAGCGAGGCGAGGGCCTGCGCCATCGCCAGCCGCGTGGCCTGCAGGATGTTGATCCGGTCGATCGTGGTGTGATCCACGATCGCGACTCCCACCCCCAGCGCCCTCGCTCGAATGATCTCGAACAGCCGCTCCCGCTCTTCCGCCTCCAGACGCTTCGAGTCGTCCACTCCCGCGATCCGAGTCCCCGGCGGGAGCACCACCGCCGCCGCGACCACCGGGCCGGCCAGCGGGCCGCGGCCGGCTTCGTCCACCCCGGCGACACGGGTCGCCCCCCGCCGCCACGCGGCGCTTTCGAAGCGGTACGGCGCCCCCGCCGCCACGCCCTCGCCCGGTCTTAGCTCGACTGCTCGCCCGAAGTGGGAACCGCGGCCACCCGCTTCTCCTTGAGACGCGCCGCTTTGCCGACCAGGTCGCGCAGGTAGTAGAGCTTGGACCGACGGACCGTCGCCCGCTTCACCACCTGGATCTTGTCGATGCGCGGCGAGTGCAGCGGGAACGTCCGCTCCACCCCGACCCCGTAGGAGATGCGCCGCACCGTGAACGAGGCCCCAGTGCCGCCGCCGCGCTTGCGGATCACCACGCCCTCGAAGGCCTGTAGCCGCTCTTTCTCGCCTTCCACCACCTTGACCATCACCTTGACGGTGTCCCCGGGCCGGAAGCCGCCCCGGTCCTTTTTGAGATCTCCCGCCTCGACGATTCGGATCGCTTCCATGATCTGACGCTCCTCGCTCGGTGAGTTAGTCCAGGAAATCGGCCGGCGTCCGCCCCTGCCGGAAGCCGTCCGTCCACTTCTGCTCTTGCGGCGTGAGGTCCGCCGTCTCCAGGAGATCGGGTCTCCGCTCCCACGTTCGCCAGAGCGACATCAGCTGGCGCCAGCGCGCGATCCGGCGGTGATCACCGGAGCGCAGCACCTCCGGCACGCTCACGCCGCGGAAGACCTCGGGCCGCGTGTACTGGGGATGCTCGAGCAGCCCCCGCGCGAACGAGTCGTGCGCGGGCGCCTCCTCGTCGCCCAGCACACCCGGCAGGAGGCGCGTGACCGCGTCGGTCACCACCAGCGCGGCGGGCTCGCCCCCGGTGAGCACGTAGTCGCCGATCGACAGCTCCTCGTGCACCACCGTGTCGCTCACGCGCTCGTCCACTCCTTCGTAACGGCCACACAGGAGGATCAGGTGCGGCCGCCGTGCCAGCTCGCGCGCCACCTCTTGGCGGAAGCGCCGCCCGCCCGGCCCCAGCAGGATCACCCGCGCGTCCGTTCCGGCCGGCCGCCGGGCGGCGCCCGCCGCGCGCAGCGCGTCGACCGCCGCCGCGAGCGGCTCCGGCTTGAGGATCATGCCGCCCCCTCCGCCGAACGGCGGCTCGTCGGTGACGCGGTGCCGGCCCGCGGCATGCTCGCGCAGGTCGTGGACCTGGATATCCACCAGGCCCCGGGCGCGCGCCCGGCCCACGATGGACCCGGCGAGCGGCGCCTCGAGCATCGCGGGGAAGAGGGTGACGATGTCGATCTTCACAGCTCGAGCAGCCCTTCCGGCGGATCGATGACGATCCGGCGATCCGCCACGCTCACCTCCACCACGATCGAGGCCACCGCGGGGATGAGGCGCTGGCGCTCTCCGTCCTCGACCACCCACAGGTCCTGCGCCCCGCTCTCGACGCGCACGAACCGCCCCACCGGTCGCCCGTCGCGCGTCTCCACGCTCGCCCCCTCGAGCTGCCAGGGGTAGAAGTGCCCCTCGTCCAGCGGCAGGGCCTCGTCGCGCCGCACCGCGAGCAGGAGGCCCTGGAAGCGTCGCGCCGCCTCCGGGGAGTCGACGCCTTCCATGCGCACGAACGCGGTCGTCCCGTCGAAGCGGCACGAGACGATGCGGCACTCCTCCCGCCGATCCCGATCCGGCTCCCACAGCACGCACCGCTCCAGCCGCTCGAAGCGCTCGAGCGGCCGATCCGTCAGCGGGCGCACCTTGAGCTCGCCGCGGAGCCCGTAGGGCCGCAGCACTTCGCCGACCGCGACGAGAGGCGCCTCCGCCACGCGACCTACGCCTTCGCGGCCGCTCCCGCCCGCGCGAGGAGGTTCTTCACGGTGTTGCTGGGCTGGGCGCCCTTCTTGATCCACTCCTGCGCCCGCTCCACTTCGATCTTCACGGTGGGTGGGTTCGTGAGCGGGTTGTAGTGCCCGATCACCTCGATGAACTTCCCATCACGCGCCGCCCGCGAGTCCGCCACCACCACGCGGTAGGCCGGTTTGCGCGTCGTCCCCGTCCGTCTCAGCCTGATGTGAACCGCCACTGTTTCACCTCTCTCTGGGTTGTCCTGCGCTGCCGTGGGCCGGGGCTCAGCGCGGCAGGAAGGGCAGGGCACCCTTGAACTTGCCCATGCGCCCTTCCATCTGCTTGAGCCCCTTCATCATCTTCTTGAGCTGGGCGTACTGCTTGAGCAGCCGGTTGACGTCCGACACGCTCGTTCCGCTCCCGCGCGCGATGCGGGCGCGCCGGCTGCCATTGATGACCGCCGGCTCCCGGCGCTCGTGCGGCGTCATCGAGGCGATGATGGCTTCGTACCGGTGCAGCTCCTTCTCCTCGCCGGCCATCTCCTTGGGCAGACCCTTGGCCCCCTTGAAGAACGGCACCATGTCGAGGAGCTGCCCGAGCGGACCCATCGAGCGGAGCTGCTTGAGCTGGGCCGCGAAATCCTCCAGGGTGAACGCGTCGTCACGGATCTTCTGGGCGAGCGCTTCGGCCTGCGCGGCATCGACGGTGGCCTGGGCCTTCTCGACGAGCGACAGCACGTCGCCCATGCCGAGGATGCGCTGCGCGAGCCGGTCGGGATGGAACGGCTCCAGCGCGTCGGTCTTCTCGCCCACGCCCACGAACGCGATGGGCCGGCCCGTGACCTCGCGCACCGACAGCGCGGCACCGCCGCGGGCGTCGCCGTCCATCTTGGTGAGGATCACCGCGTCGATGCCGATGGCCGCGTTGAACTTCTCGGCCACCGTGACCGCGTCTTGGCCGGTCATGGCATCCACCACGAGCAGCACGTGGTGCGGGCCCACCGCCCGCTTGATGACCCGCAACTCCTCGAGCATGTCCTCGTCGATGTGCAGGCGGCCCGCGGTATCGAGGATCAGGGGCGACAGTCCCCGTCGCGCCGCTTCGTCGCGTGCCTCGGTGCAGATGTCGACGGGCCGCCGGTCGGCCTCGCCCAGCACCGGGATGCCGAGCTGAGCGCCGAGCGTCTTGAGCTGATCGATCGCGGCGGGGCGGTACACGTCCGCCGAGGCCAGCAGCGGGTGCTGCCCCTGCTTCTGGAAGTGGCGGGCCAGCTTCGCCGCACTGGTCGTCTTGCCGGAGCCCTGGAGGCCGACCAGCATCACCACCGTGGGCGGATGCGGCGCCATCGCGAGCCGATGGGCGGAGCCGCCGAGCAGCTCGACCATCTCGTCGCGTACGACCTTCACGACCTGCTGCCCCGGAGTCAGCGACTGGAGCACATCCTGGCCGACGGCCTTCACGCGGATGCGCTCGACGAAGGCCTTCACGACTTTGAAGTTGACGTCGGCCTCCAGCAGGGCCATGCGCACCTCGCGCAGGGCCTCCTGGATGTTCTCCTCCGTCAACCGGCCAAAGCCACGGAGCCGGTCGAGGATTCCGGTCAGACGACTGGTCAGGCTGTCGAGCATCGAGTTACCACCCGGAGTATGTGCTTGAAAACGCTAAAGGATACTGACGCGGGAGCGAAAAGTCAAGCCGATTTCGCTACTTCCGAGGCGCTCCGGAGGGCTGCGAGGGCCGCCCCCGGGTCCGGGGCCCCGAAGACGGATGAACCGGCCACCAGGACCGTCGCCCCCGCCTGGGCGAGGGGTCCGGCATTGTCCGCCTTGACCCCCCCATCGACCGAGATCATGACGTCTCGGCCCTTCAGGAGGGTCCGCAACCGGCGGATCTTCTCGTAGGCCGTCGGGATGAAGGATTGGCCCCCGAACCCGGGGTTGACCGACATGACGAGGATCAGGTCCAGGTCGTCCAGCACGTACTGGAGCACCTCGGGAGGGGTGGACGGGTTCAAGGCCACCCCCGACTTGGCCCCGGCCTCCCGGATCAAGGCCAGCGTGCGCTGCAGGTGTGGGCACGCCTCGGCGTGGATCGTGACATAGTCCGCCCCGGCCTCGACGTAGGTCTCCACCCAGCGGTCCGGCTCCTCGATCATCAGGTGGACGTCGAGGGGGAGCCGGGTGCGCTTGCGAATCGACGCGATGACTGGAGGGCCGATCGTGAGGTTGGGCACGAAGTGGCCATCCATCACGTCGACGTGGAGCTGATCCGCGCCGGCTGTCTCGACCCGCGCAATTGCCTCGCCCAGCGCGGCGAAATCGGCAGACAGGATGCTGGGCGCGATCCTCATGCGAAGACCTTACCCGAAAGGCGTGGTGGCTGCAAAGGCGCGGCCGCGGGCGACGGTCAGGTCCCGGACGTCCGGATCAGGCGGACGGCCGTGAAGCCATCGGTACCGTGGACGTGGGGCAGGCAACGGATGATCCCCTCCGGGTCGGGGGGCACCGGGAAGTCGGCGGGAGGGTCCATCCGCCAGTCCGGATGAGCGGCGAGGAATGCCCGGACGAGATCGTCGTTCTCCTCGGGCTCGAGCGAGCAGGTAGCGTAGACGAGGCGACCGCCCGGCTTCACGAGCCCAGCCGCGGTGGCGAGGATGCCCTGCTGCTTCTCGGCCAGGCGTCCCAGCTCCGCCTCCTCCCGCTTCCACTTCACGTCCGGGTTCCGTCGCAGCACCCCGAGATTCGAGCACGGGGCGTCCACCAGCACCCGATCGCATCGAGCCTTCCACCGCCCGGATACCGTCGCCACCCCGCCCACGTGGGCCTCGACGATGCTCACCCCGAGACGGGCCGCCCCCTGGGTCAGCAGTCGCAGTCGCGCCGCGTTCGGATCCACCGCGACGATTCGTCCCCGGTTGCCCATGAGCTGGGCGAGGTGGGTCGTCTTGGTACCGGGGGCCGCGCACACGTCGGCCACCAGCTCGCCGGGCTGGGGGTCGAGCAGCCGGGCGATGAGCATCGAGGCCTCGTCCTGGATCGAGCACCAGCCGGCCGCGAAGGCGGCCCAGCGGCCGACCGCGCCGCGACGCACGGTGAGGCCCTCGGGCGCCAGCCGGGTTGGATCGGTCTCGGCCAGCTCCTCGTCGCGGAGACGCCGGGCCAGCTCCTCCCGGGAGATCCGGAGGGTGTTGGCACGGATGGTCACCGGCGGGCGCTCGTTGAGCGCTGCCATGAGACGCTCGGCCTCCTGCGCCCCATACCGTCGGATCCATCGCGCGGCCATCCAGTCGGGGAAGGACCAGCGGATCGCCGCCGCCTCGACCGGATCGGCGGGCAGGCGCGGTGGCTGCGGCGCGCGGGTCATCGAGCGGAGCACCGCATTGACGAACTCGGCCGGGCCAGGCACGCGCGATTTCAGCCGCGCCACGCTCACGGCCTCGTCCACCGCGGCCCAGCGCGGGACCCGGTCGAGGAACACGAGCTGGTACGCGGTCAGACGCAGGAGGGCCCGGACCCAGGGGTCGAGCTTGGCGAGCGGCCGGTTGAGGTGCGGCGTGAGCCGCCAGTCCAGGTGGCGGCGCCAGCGGAGCGTGCCGTAGACGATCTCGGTGCAGAGCGCGGCGTCGCGCGGGTCGAGACGCGCGCGCTCGAGCGCGTGCTCGAGCGCGATGTCGGCGAAGGCGCGATCGCGTTCGACTCGCACCAGGATGTGCAGGGCCTGGTAGCGCGCCTGCGATACCGGCCCTGCCTTGAGGACGGGGCTCATTTCGCGGGCTCGGTGACGCGCGCGCCGGCCTGGAGGCGAGCGCCCCGGAGGAAATCGTCCCACGCCATCGCCTTGCGGTTCTCCGGCTGGACTTCCCGGGGCAGGAGGAGCCCGGCGCCGGTGACGATGGCGAGGCTCCCCGCGCTCGCGACCAGGGTGCCGGGGGCGGCCGCGGCCGGCCCGGGGAGAGCCCCGGCCCGCCAGACCAGGAGGCGGCCGGCCGGGGTCATGAGAGCCGCTCCCGGCCACGGATTGCACCCGCGAACCCGGTTTACGAGGTCGCGGGCCGGCTCCGTCGGGCGAAGCCAGCCGTCTTCCTTCTTGAGCCGCGGCGCGAGCGTGGCCTGCGCGGGATCCTGGGCGATCCGTGGCAATGAGCCGAGGCCATCGAGAGTCTGCAGCAGCAGCCGAGCCCCGATCTCAGCGAGCCGCGCGGAGAGCTCGCCCGCGGTCTCGTCGGGGCCGATCGGCGTCGTCTCACGCAGGAGCATGTCGCCGGTGTCCATCCCGGGGTCCATCTGGAACGTGGTGATCCCGGTCTCCGTCTCGCCGCGCATGATGGCCCAGGCGATCGGCGCCGCGCCGCGATAGCGCGGCAGCAGCGAGCCGTGGACGTTGATCGATCCGTGGATCGGCACGTCGAGCACCGCCTTGGGAAGGATCTGGCCAAAGGCCGCCACCACCGCGACGTCGGCCCGGTACTCGGCGAGTCGTTCGGACCATCCGGGGTCGCGCAGGCGGGGTGGCTGCAGCACCGGCACGGAGGCGTCGAGGGCGCGCCGCTTCACGGCCGACTGGGCGAGCGATTGGCCGCGCCCGGCTGGCTTGTCGGGCTGGGTGATCACGGCGACGACCTGGTGGTGCGCCAGCAGGCCTTCGAGCGTTGGCAGGGCGAACGCCGGGGTGCCGTAGAAAAGCACGCGCAGTCCCGGTGCGCTAGAGGGCGAAGGCGTGGTGCGCCGTCTCCTTTGGGAAGCCTTCCTTCTGGATCTTCTTCTTGATGCGGTCCCGCGTCACCGGCGGCAGGCGATCGATGAAGAGGATGCCGTCCAGGTGGTCCAGCTCGTGCTGGACGACGCGTGACTTGAGCCCGTTGACCTCGAGCGACATCGGCTGGCCGTCGATGTCCATCGCCGAGACCTTGATGGACTTGGCGCGCTCGACCTCGGCGAAGATGCCGGGGAGCGAGAGGCAACCTTCCTCCTCCCGGACCGTGCCGGTCCGGGTCTCGATGACCGGATTCAAGAGAGCCTCGGCCCCGCCCTTGCCATCGTCCATCACCAGGATGCGGTGGGGCAGGCCGACCTGGGGTGCCGCCAGGCCGATGCCGACCTGGTGCCACATCGTCTCGGTCATGTCGGCGATGATCCGCTTGATCTCGGGGGTGATCTCGCGCACCGGTGCCGCCACCTGCCGCAGGATCGGGTCGCCGTACAGCCTCACCGTCAGCAGGGCCACGAAGCTCGTCTCCTCTCGATCCGGATCGTCTCGCCTTCAGCCATTCGCCTGTGGGTCCATCTCTACTTCTACCATACCGGCCGAGCCCCGTCGCCGGCCGAGGAAGGGCGCCAGCACCGGCGCGAGGAGATGGGGCAGCTCGGCCGGGCCCTTGACCACGAACCGCCAGCGGCTGCTGCGCGCCCCGGGGGAGCTTGCCGACGCGGGCGGATACACGGTCAGCCCGGGAACGCCCCGCAAGGCCAGGCTGCAATCGTCGGCCAGCGCGCGGGCCTTGCCCTCCTCCCGGGCCTTCGCCGAGACCTCGCAGATCCGTCGGAACGGGGGATAGCCGAGCTCGGCGCGGAAGCGGAGCTCCTCCGAGTAGAAGCCGCCCCGGTCCTGCGCCTTGGCGCTACGGACCGCGTAGTGATCGGGATGCTGGGTCTGGACGACGAGCCGCCCGCCCGCAGCCACCGCCTCCGCGGCCGCCCACAGCAGCTGCCAGGCTCGCTCGCCGGCGCGGAAGTCGGGGATGCGCAGCAGCGCGTCGAGGGCGATGAAGCCCACGCAGCCGACCGAGCCCGCCGGAAGCGCCCGCAGCAGGGCGGGAGTGCCCACGACGACCTGCGCCTGCAGATTCTCGCGCGAGACGGTGAGGCCCGGGAAGCGGCGGACCACCGAGGCCTGCACCCGCTCGGCATCCCAGCCGAACGGCGAGAGCCGGTGGCCGCCACACTCCGGGCATCGATCGGGCGGGGGGTCGGCCCGCGCGCAGAGCGGGCAGCGCAGCCCGCGGCGATCGCGCGCGAGCGCCCGCGGCACGCCACAGTCGGGGCAGCGGAGGATGGCGCCGCAATCGTCGCAGGCCAGCGCCGAGGCGCGGCGGCTCACGATCAGGGCGGTGCGCCGACCCTGCCGGCTGCTCTCTTCGATGCCGCGCGTCAGCGGCAGGGTGAGCGGGTGATTCCTCAGGATGCCCCGCGTGTCCGCGGTGATCACGTTGGGCCAGGGGCCGGGCTCTGCCTCCGCCCGGAGGACCTTCTTGTTCTGCGAGCGCCACCACGTCTCCGCGGACGGCGTCGCGGACAGCATGAGCAGGCGGCTGCCGTCCAGCGCGGCGCGCTGCGCAAGCAGGTCGCGCGAGTGCAGGCGCGGCGCCCCCGGAGGCTTGTGGGCCGGGTCGTGCTCGTCGATCAGCGCCAGCGTGGCCGGCGGCGGCAGCGGCGCGAGCAGGGCCGAGCGCGTGCCGACGACCACGCGGCTGCGGCCGCGGGACGCGGCGAACCACGAGCGGCGTCGCTCGGCCTCGCCGACACCGCTGTCGAGCCGGCCCGCGTCGAGTCGCCGCGCCCAGCGCGCGGCCGCGTCGCGATCGGGTGCGATGATGAGGGCGGTGCCGGGCTCGCGCTCCAGACACTCGACGAGGCGCGCCTCGCGCCGGTGATCCGTCCACAGCTCGGGCGGCCGCGCCCCGCCGGCCGGCGACTCGGCCGGGGGCGACACGGTCTCGGCGGCTCCGGGGCGCGGCGGGGGCGGGAGCAGCGAGAGCAGGGTCGAGCCCCACGAGGACAGGCTCTCGGTGGCGGCCCAGCGTCCGAGCTCGAGCGCCGCGTCCGACAGGATGGCGACCGGCTCGACCGCGCGCTGGAGCGGCTTCAGCCGGCTCGCGTCTCCGTCACGCAGCGCGACGATCACCCCGACCCGGCTGCGTCCCTGCAGGGGCGCGCTGACGCGCTGCCCCCGGCTCACCGCGAGATCGGCGGGGATCAGGTACGAGAAGGGATGGTCGAGCGGAATGTCGAAAACGACGTCGGCGATCACACGGCCCGGCCGCTCGATTTAGCGGGCCCCGGGATCGACGAGCCGGTCGTACTCGCGCCGCGCCAGCTTGAGGTCGTCCCAGGCCATGCGCTTGAACTCCTGGCCGGGGTTGCGTAGCAGGAACGCCGGGTGGAAGGTCGGCACGAGCACGCTGGCCCGGTACGAGTAGGTCTTCCCGCGCAGGCGGGTGATGCCTTCCTTGGTGCCGATCAGGGTCTGCGCGGCGAAGTTGCCGAGGGCCAGGATCACGTGAGGGCGGATCGTGTCGATCTGGGCGATCAGGAAGGGACTGCAGGCCGCGACCTCGTCGGGCTCCGGGTTGCGATTGCGCTCGGGGCGGCACTTGACCACGTTCGCGATGTAGCAGTCGCGCTCGCGGTCGAAGCCCACCGAGGCGAGCATCCGGGTGAGGAGCTGGCCCGCGCGCCCGACGAAGGGCAGGCCCTGCTTGTCCTCTTCCTCGCCCGGGCCCTCACCGACCACCATCAGGCGCGCGCGCGCATTGCCCGAGCCGAACGCCACGTTCGTGCGGCTCTTGCAGAGCTTGCACAGCGTGCAGCCCTGTCGCGCGCGCTCCTGCTCGCGCAGGGCGTCGGCCGGATCCGGGAAGGGGATGGTGGAGAGCGCGAGATCGCGCAGCCCGAGATCGCGGTGATGCCGGAGGGTCTCGGCGAGCCCGTGCAGGGCCTCCGCCACGGCCTCGCGCGGATCGCTCATCGGGCTAGTGCGCGGCGCGGTTCGGAGTCTCGGCGGGATGACCCGCACGCAGACCGAGCACGCGGTCGAGGATGGCGTCGGCCACGTCGAGCTTGCTCATGCGAGGCAGGTCGGCGACGCCACCCCAGCGATCCAGCAGCGTGACCTGGTTGTCGTCAGCGTCGAAGCCGATGCCCTTGACGCTCACGTCGTTGGCCACGAGGAGATCGACTCCCTTCGCCCGGAGCTTGGCGGCCGCGTTGGCCCGCACGTCGTCGGTCTCGGCCGCGAAGCCCACCAGGAACGCCTGGCCCTTGCGCGAGGCCAGCTCGCGCAGGATGTCCGGGTTCGGCGCCAGGTCGAGCGTGAGATCCTCGTCCTTCTTCGACTTGATCTTGGTCGTGCTCGGTCGCTTCACCCGGTAGTCCGCGACCGCGGCCGCCTTGATGACGATCGTGGCGCGCCCCAGGTGCTGCAGCGCGGCCTCGCGCATGTCCTCCGCGGTCTGCACCGGGACGTAGATCGCTCCGGCCGGCGGTGTGAGCCGCGTCGGGCCGGAGATCAAGACCACCTCGGCGCCGCGGCGCAGGGCCGCCGTCGCCACCGCCTGTCCCATCTTGCCGGACGACCGGTTGGAGATGTACCGCACCGGGTCGATCGGCTCGCGGGTCGGCCCAGAGGTCACCAGGACGTGCTCACCGGCCAGGTCGCGCCGCGGCGCGAGCAGGCGCTCGAGGGCTTCGATGATGGTCTCCACCTCGGGCAGCCGGCCCCGGCCGGAGAGTCCGGAGGCCAGCGCGCCCGCGTCGGGCTCCAGCACGGTGACGCCGCGCCCGCGCAGGGTGGCCACGTTCGCGGTCACCGCCGCGTGGTCCCACATGCCGCCGTCCATCGCGGGGGCCAACAGCACCGGACCGCGCGCGGCGAGGAGCAGGGTGGTGAGGAAGTCGTCGGCGATCCCGTGCGCGGCCTTGGCCAGGAGGTTCGCGGTCGCGGGGGCCACCACCAGCGCGTGCGCCCGCTCGGCCAGCGCCACGTGCTCGACGGCCTCCGGACTCTGAGGATCGAAGAGATCCGACAGCACCGGGCGGCCGGAGAGCGTGCGGAAGGTCAGCGCGCCCACGAAGCGCTCGGCGTGGGGCGTGGTCACGACCGTCACCTGCGCGCCCGCGCGAGTCAGCTCGCGCAGCAGGTAGACCGCCTTGTAGGCGGCGATGCTGCCGGTGACGCCGAGGATGAGCTCTTTGCCCTTGAGGGTCATGGGTGGTCTGGTTTGGTTTCGCCCGATCTACGGTTTTGAGTCTTTAAGCTTGAGTCTTTAAGCTTTTTTGTATGCGGGGGCCCAGAAATGGCCCCCGCACTCCCCCAGTTGGCGGACACTCGTTTGTGGTTCGGCCTTCTAGAGCTTTGGGGCGTCCTCTTCCTTTACCCGGTAGCCGACGCGGGCTTCGGCGATCTCTTCCAGCGCGGTGCTGGTGGGCTTCTTGTGTCGCGTGTCGACCTGGGACTTGGCTCCGCGATTCAGCTGGCGGGCACGCTTGGCGGCCAGGACCACGAGCATGTACCGATTCGAAACGTTGTCGAGGGACTTCTCCAGGGATGGGAACGACATCACGCCGGCACCTCCATGTCGGGGAAGCGTAGAGTCAATCGGCTCGTGCGGCAACGCTCGGCCTGGATGATGGTGGCGAGCTGGTCCACCGCATCCTTCACGTCACGGTTGATGATCAGATAGTCGTACTGCCGCCAGGCCGCGATCTCCTCCTTGGCCCGGCTGAGCCGGCGAGCGATGTCGCCGGGAGAGTTGCTGTTGCGCTCGCGCAGCCGGGCCTCCAGCTCGGCCATCGACGGGGCCATGATGAACACCGAGACCGCCTCCGGGTAGCGCTGGCGGAGCTGGCGGGCGCCGTGCGTGTCGATATCGAGCAGCACGTCGAGGCCGCGGTTCAGCGCGCCCTCGAGGGCCTTCGCGGGGGTGCCGTAGAGGTGGCCGTGCACCTCGGCCCATTCCGCGAACTCGTCCCGGCCGCGCATCGCGGTGAACACACCCTCGGTGATGAAGAAGAAGTCGGTCCCGTTGGCTTCGCCGTGGCGGGGCTGGCGGGTGGTATAGGAGACCGAGTAGTAGAGATCGGGCACCAGCGAGCGCACCTCGTGGCAGAGCGTGGTCTTGCCCGCCCCCGAGGGGGCCGACACGACCACGAGCGTTCCGCGGCGCTTGATCAGCTGCATGGTTACTCGAGATTGGCCACCTGCTCGCGCATCTTCTCGAGCGTGGATTTGGCTGCGATCACCGCCTGGGAGATCTCGAGGTCGTCGGCCTTGGAGCCGATCGTGTTCACCTCCCGGTGGATCTCCTGGATCAGGAACTCGAGCGTTCGCCCGACCGGCTCGTCACTGGCCAGCAGCGTCGTGAGCTGGGCGAGGTGCGCGCGCAGCCGGGCCAGCTCCTCACTCACGTCGGTCTTGTCCGCCCACACCGCGACCTCGGTGGCCAGCCGCGCCGGATCGAGATCGGCGCCCGCCAGCATGGCCTGCATGCGCTCGCGCAGCCGGGCGGAGCGCCGCTCCACCGCGGTGGGCGCGCGCCGGGCCACCGTGTCGACGTGGGCGGCGAGCACCGAACAGAGGCCGACCAGCTCCTGCGCGAGTACGGCCCCCTCGGTCTCCCTTCGCTCGACCAGCTCGGCCAGGGCGCCGCTCAACGCCTTCTCGAGCAGGGGCCAGGCCTCGTCGGCGGTCAGCGGGGTCTGCTCGTCGCGGCTGAGCACCCCGGATTGCCCCATCACCCAGCCGAGCGACGGCCCATCCGCCAGGTCGAGCGCCTCGGCCAGCTTGCGGGCGGCATCGGCGTACTCCTTGGCCTGCGCGAGGTTGACGGTGAGCGGGTTCAGCAGGGCTCCCTCGGCGGCGATCAGCGAGGTGTTGACGTCCACGCGGCCGCGCTGCACGGCCGCCTGGATGAGGCGTCGCGCGTCGGCCTCGAAAGCACCGAGCACGCGGGGCAGCTTGATCGAGACGTCCAGGTGGCGGTGATTGACCGACTTGCACTCGACCGTGAGGATGGTCCGCGTCCCGGTCGCCTCCGCCCGTCCATACCCGGTCATGCTGCGAATCATCAGGACCTCGGGGGTCCGGAATTGCGGGGGAGCCTCGCTGCAGCCATCACCGCACGATAGCCCAAAAAACCTTATCTGTCAAAGTCTTTGGGCCCAATCGTGCGTTGACATCCCGGCCCGCCCGCGTGTAGCATGCGCCCCAGTTCTCCAAAGGAGGATTCGCATGGCGGCGGAGCCACGAACCAGGCGCTGGACGCGCCGGGATTTTCTCACGACCGCGGGGCTGGCGGGCGGGATGGTGGCGGGAGCCCCCTTGGCCCGGATCGCCCGGGCTCAGGGACTCAAGTCCATCTCGGCGTCTCACAGCGTCTCGACCTTCGTCTACGGCCAGCATCTCGTGGCGGCCCAGAAGAAGTTCTTCGAGGAGGAGGGTGTCAAGACCCCGGACTTCGTGGTGCCGGGAGGTGGCGCCAAGGTCGTGCAGGCGCTCGCGGCGGGGCAGGTGCTGTTCGCGCTGGGCGACTCGAACCATCCGCTGAAGATCACCGAGAAGGGCAAGGACGCCCTCATGGTCTTCGCCACCGACACGCGCTGCTCCTACGCCAACATCGTGGTCCGCAAGGAGCTGTGGGACCGCGGGGTGAAGACGGTCGAGGCGCTCGCCGACCAGAAGCTCGTGGGCCGCAAGGCGGTGGTGGCCGCCACCGCGATCGGCTCCGGCACCTACGTCTACGGCGTCTACGTGCTGCAGAACATCAAGGGGGGCGATGGGCGGCCGGTCAACGACCACGTCGAATGGGTCGGCGGCGGCGCGTCCACGACCATGCTCGGCGGGCTCAAGGCGGGCAAGTTCGATGCGATCATGGCGGTCCCGGAGTGGCAGTCGGCCTCAGTCGAGGAAGGCTTCGGCAAGCCGCTCTACGACATCCAGGACGAGAAGGCGTGGAACCGCGTTTTCGGGGGACCGATCCCGGTCACGGTGGGGTACGTTCTGAAGGAGACCATCGAGAAGTCACCCGACCTCGTGCAGGCCTACGTCAACGCCTGCTACCACGCCCAGCAGTGGATCCGCCGCGCGAAGGACGACGAGGTGACCGACCTCCTGTGGAAGCCGTACATGGACACCTTCAAGCGCGAGGTGGTGCTCGACTCGGTCCGCTACTACCGGACCATCTTCGACTGGGACTTCGTGATCGACGAGAAGGACTACGACCGCGGCATCAAGGTGTGGGTGCCGACCGCGGTCGACAAGCCGATCCCCTACAAGCAGGCCGTCGACATGAGCTTCGTGAAGAAGGCGCAGGCCAAGTTCAAGTAAGCTCCGAGGTGGTGGCGCCGCGCGTCCGCATCTCCATCCGGGATCTCTCGAAGACCTTCCGCCAGGGCTCTCGAGAGGTCTGGGCCGTTGCCCCGGTGTCCTTCGACGTGCACGAGCGCGAGTTCGTGGCCATCGTGGGCCCATCCGGCTGCGGGAAGTCCACCATCCTCAACATGGTGGGCGGCCTCATCGCGCCCACCGGTGGGGAGATCGTCGTCGACGGGCAGCGGGTCGTCGGCGCGCCGCCGCCCCAGGTCGGCTACGTATTCCAGAAGGACACCGTGTTCCCGTGGCGCACGGTGGAGCGCAACATCGCCCTCGGCCTCGAGTACCGCAACGTCCCGCCCGCGGAGCGAGCGGCGCGCGTGCGGGAGGCGATCGCGCTGGCCGGGCTGCAGGGCTTCGAGGACGCGTTCCCGGCCACGCTCTCGGGGGGCATGCGGCAGCGGGTGGCCCTGATGCGCTCGCTGGTGGTCGATCCCGAGATCCTGCTGATGGACGAGCCGTTCGGCGCGCTCGACACCCACACCAAGCTGAACCTGCACGGGGAGCTCCTGAGCCTCTGGCAGGCCAAGCAGCAGACGGTGATCTTCGTCACCCACGATCTCTCGGAGGCCATCACGCTGGCCGATCGCATCGTGGTCATGACGAGGCGACCCGGCCGCATCAAGCAGGACTACGAGGTGAAGCTGCCCCGCCCGCGCGACGTCATCCGCATCCGCGAGACCGACGAGTACTCCCGCGAGTACAGCGAGATCTGGCACGCCCTCGGCGAGGAGCTCCGGGCGCCCACCCCATGAACCGAGACCGCCTCCGGGTCTTCGCCTGGCAGGTCCTGATCCTGGTGGCGGTGCTCGCCGCCTGGCAGTACCTGACCGGGATCAAGGCCGTCTCGAAGACCCCCGGCCTCTACTGGATCGATCCGTTCTTCATCAGCCGACCTTCGGCGATCGCGGAGCGGTTCGTGTACCTGATGTCGCCCCGGGTGCGCCTTAGCATCTGGCAGATGGCGCTCTCCACCGTGCAGTCGACGGTATGGGGCTTCCTCGTCGGCATCTCCACCGGCTTCGTGGCGGGCCTGGTGCTCGGGCGCAGCGACCGGCTCGCGCGCATCTTCGAGCCCTACATCGTGGCCTTCAACTCGCTGCCCCGCATCGCGCTGGTGCCGCTCATCACGATGATCTTCGGTTTCGGCCTGCTCGCCAAGATCGTGCTGGCCTGGAGCATCGTGTTCTTCATCGTGTTCTTCAACACCTTCCAGGGGGCGCGTAGCGTGGACGCCGACCTCATCCACTCCGCGCGCTTCCTGGGCGCCTCCGAGCGGCAGATCATGACCAGCGTCATCGTGCCATCCGCGCTGGCCTGGACCTTCGCCTCGCTGACGCCCTCGATCTCGTTCGCGCTCATCGGGGTCGTGGTGGGAGAGTTCATCGGCGGCGAGTCCGGGGGCGGGCTCGGCTACCTGATCATCCAGTCGCTCGGGACGCTCAATGCGGCCGACATGATGGTGGCGCTGTTCGTGCTCGGCGCGATCGGGATCGTGATGGCGCTCGGGATCAAGCAGGTGGAGGCGCGCCTGCTGCGCTGGCGGCCCGAGTATCAGAAGCGCTGACCGCGGCGCGATCAGCGGGTGGAGTAGGCGCTCAGCTCTTCCTCGTAGTCGCCGTCTGCGGTGCCGCTGGCGCGGATCTTGACCCAGCCCTTCACGGCCGGGCTGTACCAGAACTCTTGTCGAACACCGCTCTCGATCTCGCGGCGGGAGACCTTGAAGGCCTTGAACGTGCCGGCCGGGGTCTTCACCTCTTCGTAGGCGTCCACCATCCAGACGCTGGTGAGGGCGAAGCGCCGCTCCTGCTCGCCACTGTCGATCCAGGTGACGGTGGCCGACCATTGCTTGCCGACCTGCAGCGGCCACTGCCAGTCCTCGGGCGGCACGGCCCGCCGCACGACCTGGCCACCGTTCAGTCGCGCCACGTAGCCCAGTCGCTTCGTGTACCAGTACCGGACGTCGCCCGCCTCGACCTCGTAGGCGTCGTACCCCTCGAAGACGCCTTCGCGCAGCACCTTGCGGGTCACGGTGTAGGCGCCGGTAGCTCGGTGCCCACGGTACGTCCACGCGTCGTTGGCCTCCCACGTGGGTCGCTCCGCGAGCTGGACGGTGCGCGATTCGCCGAGGTCGGCGCAGCCCCCGGCCAGGAGCGCGAGGGGAAGCAGTGCCAGGATCAGAGCGGTCGCCCGGTGTCGTCCCACCAGAAAAGGATACTACGCGAGGCGGGCGATATAGGGCAGGTTACGAAAATGCTCCTCGCGGTCCAGGCCGTAGCCCACCACGAACACGTCGGGGATCTCCCTCCCCACGTAGTCGAGGGTGAGGTCCTGGGCGCGCGCGCACTGCTTGGCCAGCAGCGTGCACACTCGGATCGACGCGGGGTTGCGGGTCTGGAAGTTGCGGAGCAGGTAGGCCAGTGTCCGTCCGCTCGCGCAGATACCCTCCACCACCACGACGTCGCGCCCCTCGATGGGCTCGTCCAGGTCCTTGCGGATCCGCACCACGCCCGAGGCGGAGACGGGGCCGGGGCCGTAGGGCACGACCGAGATGAAGTCCACCGTGACCGGGACCGTGAGCGCCCGCATGAGATCGGAGAGAAATACGGCGGAGCCCTTGAGCACGCCGATGAGATGCAGGGGCCGGCCCTCGTAGTCGGCCGAGATCTGGCCGGCCAGCCGGGCGACGTCGGCGTGGATCGCCTCGCGCTCGATGAGGACCTCGCCCGGACCGTCGGGGCTCGCCGGCATCAGGCGAACCGGGTAGCCTTGAGGAACTCCCGGGACTGCCGGACCAGGTCCGCGGGCGCGAGCCCGGCGGCTTCTCCCTCGTCGAAGCATTGCGAGATCGTCAGGACCGAGTGGAGCGTGTAGCCGCGCGCGGCGAGCAGTTCACGGCCGCCCTGCTCCCGGTCGACCAGGATGACGAGATCTTTCACGATCAGACCCGCCTCCTCGAGCGGCTGGATCGCCTCGAGCTTGCTCGCCCCGTCCGTGATGATGTCGTCGATGAGGACCACGCGCTCGCCGGGCTTGAACTGTCCCTCGATTCGCTTGCGGGTGCCGTAGCCCTTCTCCTCGCGTCGCGGATAGATGAGCGGCACGCGGCCGGCGAGGCTGACCGCCACCGCGAGCGGCAGCCCTGCGTAGGGGATGCCGCCGACGCGGTCGCCGCCGCAGCGGCGCACCTCCGCGGCCATCAGGGCCCCGACCTGCTCGAGCACCTCCGGGAAGGAGATGACCACGCGCAGGTCGATGTAGAACGGCGAGACGATGCCGGACTTGAGGGTGAACTGGCCGAACCGGATCGCCCCGATCTCGAAAAGGCTGCGGATGAGGGCGGCGTGGGCCCCCGCGCTCACGAGGCCATCTCCTGCAGCACCGCCTCCGCCGCGCGCGCCGGATCGGGCGCGCCGGTGATGGGCCGGCCGACCACGAGATAGTGTGCGCCGGCCTGGACCGCCGCGCGGGGTGTCGCGATGCGGGACTGGTCGCCGGGGGTGCTGCCGGCCGGCCGCACCCCCGGTGTGACGATGACCCAGCCGGGCCCGCGGTTGGTCCGCAGCGCGCCGATCTCGTTGGGCGAGGCCACGCAGCCGTCGAGCCCCGATTCCGCGGCCATGCCCGCGAGGTGGAGCACGTGTCCCTCGACCGACGCAGCCACCGACAGCTCACGGCTCAGCGCGGCGCGATCGAGACTGGTGAGGACGGTGACCGCGAGCACGAGCGGCCGCCGACCGCTCCGCTCCGTGGCCGCCGCCGCGCCCTCCGCGGCTGCCCGCATCATGGCCCGGCCGCCGGCGGCGTGGACGTTGAACATGAGCACGCCCATCCGTGTGGCCTCGCGCGCGGCGCCCGCCACCGTGTTGGGGATGTCGTGGAACTTGAGATCGAGGAAGACCTCGGCCCCACTCTTCTGCACGTGCTCCACCGCGGCCGGTCCGGCCGCGGTGAAGAGCTGCGAGCCGATCTTGAAGCGGGTGACCAGCCCCTGCAGGCGGTCCACGAGGCGCTCCGCTTCCGTGAGGGTCTCGACGTCGAGCGCGACGATCAGCCGATCACGGGCGTCCATGGTCTCGGCACCCCTCATCCGGCCCTCTCTCCGGGGGAGAGAGGGGGAGGGCTGTAGTACTCCTGGAGCGGCTTCACGGAGATCTCGCCCTTGAGCAGGGCCTCGATGCCGCCGATCGCCGCCTGAGCTCCATCCACCGTCGTGTAGTACGGGATGTTCTGGGTCACCGCGGTCCGCCGGATGAGGTAGGAGTCGCGGCGGGCCCGGCCGTCCTCGGGGGTGTTGAAGACCAGCGCGATCTCGTCCCGCTTCATCAGGTCGACGATGTTCGGCCGGTAGTTCTCGTTGACCTTGTGTACCACCTCCACCGTCATGCCCTGCCGCTGCAGGAGCTTGGCGGTTCCCGCGGTGGCCACCAGGCTGAAGCCCATCTCGGCCAGGCGCTTGGCGATCTGGAGAACCGCCCGCTTGTCGCGGTTCTTCACGGAGAGGAAGACCTTGCCCGAGGTGGGCAGCGGGGAGCCCGCCGAGAGCTGCGACTTCACGTAGGCCTTCCGGAAGTCGTAGTCGATTCCCATGACCTCGCCGGTGGACTTCATCTCCGGCCCCAGGATCGTGTCCACGCCCGGGAACTTGATGAACGGAAACACCGCCTCCTTGACCGCGATGTGCGAGACCTCGCGCTCCTCGCCGAAGCCGAGCGACGCGAGGGTGGCGCCCAGCATGACCCGGGTGGCCAGCTTGGCGAGCGGCACCCCGATGGCCTTGGAGACGAAGGGCACCGTGCGCGAGGCGCGCGGGTTGACCTCGAGCACGAAGACCTGCTCGTTCTTGATCGCGAACTGGATGTTGAGGAGGCCGATGACGCCCAGCTCTCGGGCGAGCGCGCGCGCCTGGGTCTCGATGCGCACGATCTGATCGTCGCCGAGGGAGTAGGGGGGCAGCGCGCAGGCCGAGTCGCCCGAGTGCACCCCCGCCTTCTCCACGTGCTCCATGACCCCGCCCACCACCACTCGCTCGCGGTCCGCGATGGCGTCGACGTCGATCTCGAGCGCGTCCTCCAGGAACTTGTCCACCAGGATGGGGTGCTCCGGGCTCACCCGCACCGCCTCGGTCATGTAGGTCCGGAGATCCGCCTCGTCGTAGACGATCTGCATGGCGCGCCCACCCAGGACATAGGAAGGCCGCACGAGCACCGGGTAGCCGATGGTGTCGGCGATCCGAGTCGCCTCCTCGAAGGAGCGCGCGGTGGAGCCGGGAGCCTGCGCGAGCCCGAGCCGGTCCAGCAGGTCGGCGAAGCGGCGCCGGTCCTCGGCCCGATCGATGGCGTCGGGGGGCGTGCCGAGGATCGGCACCCCCGCGCGCTCGAGCGGCACCACCAGCTTGAGCGGGGTCTGACCGCCGAACTGCACGATCACCCCGCGTGGCCGCTCGCGCTCCACGATGTTCATCACGTCCTCGAAGGTCAGCGGCTCGAAGTAGAGGCGGTCCGAGGTGTCGTAGTCGGTGGAGACCGTCTCCGGGTTGCAGTTGACCATGATCGCTTCCACCCCCGCGTCCTTCAGCGCGAAGGCGGCGTGCACACACGCGTAGTCGAACTCGATGCCCTGGCCGATGCGGTTCGGCCCGCTGCCCAGGATGACGACCTTGTCGCGCGGCGTCCGCGGCGCCTCGTCCTCCTCCTCGTAGGTCGAGTAGAGGTAGGGGGTGTGGGCCACGAACTCGGCCGCGCAGGTGTCGACCATTTTATAGACGGGCTTGATGCCGGCTTCGACCCGGGCGTGTCGGACCTGTTCCTCCGTGGCTCCGGTCAGCTGTCCGATCCGCTTGTCGGAAAATCCCATCTGCTTGGCGCGCCGCAGGACCGCCGCGTCGCCGAGCCCGCCGGCGGCGATGACCGACTCGTACTCCACGATCTGGCGGATGTTGTCGAGGAACCAGGGGTCGATGGCCGACAGCTCGTGGAGCTCGCGGGTGCCGATTCCGTGCCGGTAGGCCTCGCCGATGGCGAAGCAGCGGTCCGCGTTCGGGATGCGGATCTTCTGCCGCAGCTCGTCGAGATCCGCGATGGGTCGGTCGAGGGCGAGCCCCCACCGGTCCTGCTCGAGCGAGCGCACCGCCTTCTGGAGCGCCTCCTTGAAGGTCCGGCCGATGGCCATGACTTCACCCACCGACTTCATCTGGGTGGTCAGGGTCTGGTCCGCCTCCGGGAACTTCTCGAAAGCCCAGCGCGGGAACTTGACCACGCAGTAGTCGATGGCGGGCTCGAACGACGCGGGCGTCTCGCGCGTGATGTCGTTGCGCAGCTCGTCCAGCGTATATCCCACCGCGAGCTTGGCCGCGATCTTGGCGATCGGGAAGCCGGTGGCCTTGGAGGCGAGCGCGGACGACCGCGACACCCGCGGATTCATCTCGATCACGACCATCCGCCCATCGGCCGGGTTGATGCCGAACTGGATGTTGGAGCCGCCCGTCTCGACGCCGATCTCGCGGATGATCGCGAGCGAGGCGTCCCGCATCAGCTGATACTCCTTGTCGGTGAGGGTCTGGGCCGGGGCCACCGTGATCGAGTCGCCGGTGTGCACGCCCATCGGATCGAAGTTCTCGATCGAGCAGATGATGACCACGTTGTCGTTCAGGTCACGCATCACCTCGAGCTCGAACTCCTTCCAACCGATCACCGACTCTTCCACCAGCACCTGCTGGAGCGGGCTCTGCTGGAGTCCCCACTTGATGGCGGCCTCCAGCTCCTCGGGGTGGTACGCGATCGAGCCGCCGGTGCCGCCGAGGGTGAACGACGGGCGGATGATGAGCGGGAACTGCATGCGACGCTGCCGCATACCCGCGAGCGCGTCCTCCGCACTCGTGGCGTAGAAGCCCTTGGGCATCGCGAGGCCGATGCGCTCCATGGCCGCGCCGAAGAGATTGCGGTCCTCCGCGGTCTTGATCGCGGGCAGCTTCGCTCCGATCAGCTCCACCCCGAAGCGATCGAGGGTGCCGTCCTCGGCGAGGGCCACCGCGAGGTTGAGGCCGGTCTGGCCGCCCACGGTGGGCAACATGGCGTCGGGCCGTTCGCGGGCGATGACCTTGGCCACGAACTCCGGGGTGAGCGGCTCCACGTAGGTGCGATCCGCCATCTCCGGGTCCGTCATGATGGTGGCCGGGTTCGAGTTCACCAGCACCACCTCGAACCCCTCCTCCCGGAGCGCCTTGCACGCCTGGGTGCCCGAGTAGTCGAACTCGCACGCCTGGCCGATGACGATCGGCCCGGAGCCGATGAGGAGGATCTTGTGGAGGTCGGTACGCTTGGGCACGCGATCTCCTAGGCGTCGATGGACCCGTACACGATCGAGGTCTCGGGAGCGGACTCGTCACGGCGGTACAGCACGTCGTCCAGCCGCCCGTTGCCGATCCACACCACCTCGCCGTTGCCCCACAGCTTCTCGCCGAGCACGCTCATGCGCTTCTCGACGCGTTCCTTGACCGCGTGCGTCTCGAGGCTCAGCTCGCTGTCGGTCGTGAAGACCGCCCAGTCCGGCTTCTGGCCCGATTCCTCGGTCTTGCGGTACGCGATGAGGTACTTGGGCATAGCGTCACCCTCCCTTCGTCATGAGGTCAGCGAAGCGACGGAACAGGTAGTGCGCGTCGTGCGGGCCCGGCGAGGCCTCCGGGTGGTACTGCACGGAGAAGATCGGCAGGTCCCGGTGCCGCATCCCCTCCGACGTGCCATCGTTGAGGTTGACGTGCGTCTCCACGAGACCGAATCGCTCGACGGAGCGCGGGTCGACCGCGAAGCCGTGGTTCTGCGAGGTGATCTCGACTTTCCCGGTGGCGAGGTCCTTCACCGGGTGGTTGCCGCCGTGGTGGCCGAACGGGAGCTTGTAGGTGCTGCCTCCGAACGCGAGCCCCAGGATCTGGTTGCCCAGGCAGATGCCGAAGATCGGGGTCCGGCCAATGAGGCCGCGCACCGTCTCGATGAGATAGGGCACCGCCTCCGGATCGCCCGGCCCGTTGGACAGGAAGACGCCGTCGGGCTTCCGCTCGAGCACCGCGGCGGCGGGGGTGTCGGCGGGCACCACCTCGACGGTGCAACCGAGGCCGACCAGACAGCGCAGGATGTTCTGCTTGATCCCGGAGTCGAAGGCAACCACCTTGAACCGGCTCGCCGGCGCGGGGGTGTAGCCGCGCGCCAGGTCCCACGGACCCTCGCTCCAGCCGTGCGGCGCCCTCACGGTCACCTCGGTGACGAGGTCGCGCCCGACCAGCCCGGGCAGGGCCCGGGCGCGGTCGGCGAGGCGCGCGCCGTCCGGCTCCTCGGTCGAGATGATGCCTTCCTGGGCGCCGTGATCGCGCAGGTGGCGGGTCAGCGCGCGCGTGTCGATGCCCTGGATCCCGACGATGTGATTGTCACGCAGGTAGTCGTCGAGCGGCAGCCGGGCCCGCCAGCTCGACGGGAACGGACAGGCCTCCTTGACGATAAAGCCGGAGACCCACGGCCGACGCGACTCGACGTCCTCCGGGTTGATGCCGTAGTTGCCGATCAGCGGGTAGGTCATGCAGACCATCTGCCCGCGATAGGACGGATCGGTGAGGATCTCCTGGTAGCCGGTCATGGAGGTGTTGAACACCACTTCTCCGTGACCTTCGCCGCTGGCCCCGAGGGCTTCCCCGCGGAAGACGCGACCGTCGGCGAGCGCGAGGAGGGCCGGGCGCGTCACGGCGTCACCTTCACCCCGCCGACCAGGGTCATCCAGGGCGCGCCGGTTCCGGTGAAGCCGGCGAACGGGGTGTTGCGGCTGCGCGAGCGGAACGCGGCCGGGTTCACCGTCCAGGGCTGCTCGAGATCGAGGATCGTGATGTCGGCGTCCGCGCCCGGGGCCAGGGTGCCGCCGGGCAGATTCAGGAGGCGTGCCGGCGCGATGCTGAGTCTCGTGACCAGCGTCGGCAAGTCGACCACGCCGGGACGGACGAGGCGGTCGAGCAGGAGCGGCACTGCCGTCTCGAGCCCGACGATGCCGTTGGCGGCCTCCGCGAACTCGCCTTCCTTCTCGGAGAGGGCGTGCGGGGCGTGGTCGGTGGCCACGCAGTCGATGGTGCCGTCCACCAGCGCCTCCAGACACGCCTCCACGTCGCGCTTGGTCCGGAGCGGCGGGGCCATCTTGCAGTTCGGGTCGTAGCTCCGCACCGTCTCGTCGGTGAGCAGCAGGTGGTGCGGGGTCACCTCGGCGGTCACCCGGATCCCGCGCGCCCGCGCCTCGCGCACCAGCCGCACCGCGCCCGCCGTCGAGATGTGGGCGATGTGCAGATGCGCCCCGGTCAGCTCGGCGAGGATGATGTCGCGCGCCACCATCACGTCCTCGGCGGCGCCGGGCTGCCCGGAGAGGCCGAGCTCGGTGGAGACGAGGCCCTCGTTCATGGGCGCCCCGTGGGCCAGGTGGCAGTCCTCCGCGTGGCTGATCACCGGGGTGCCGAAGGGCAGGGCGTACTCCATGGCCCGGCGGTACAGCTCCGCATTCATCACACACTTGCCGTCGTCGGAGAAGGCCACGCAGCCCGCCTCCGCCTGCTCGGCCAGCTCGGCGAGCTGCTTGCCCTCGAGGTTGCGAGTGACCGCGCCGATCGGGTACACGCGCACCACGCCTTCCACCTTCGCCCGCGCCAGGATGTAGTCGGTGACCGCGCGGTTGTCGTTGACCGGGAAGGTATTCGCCATGCAGGCGACCGAGGTGAAGCCACCCGCGGCGGCGGCCCGGGTCCCGCTCGCGATCGTCTCCTTGTACTCGAAGCCGGGCTCGCGCAGGTGCACGTGCATGTCGATGAATCCCGGGCATACAACCTTGCCGGTTGCGTCGAGGACCTCGACACCGGCGGGGGCCTTGAGCGCTCGGCCGACCTTGTGGATGCGCCCGTCCGCGATCCAGACGTCGGCAATCGCATCGGTGCCGCCCGCCGGGTCCACCACCCGCCCGTTCCGGATCAGGAGGCTCATGCCTTCCTGCTCCCGGCGAGCAGGTAGAGCACCGCCATGCGCACCGCCACCCCGTTGGACACCTGATCGAGGATGACCGAGTAGTGGCTGTCCGCGACCTCGGGCGCCAGCTCGACGCCGCGGTTCACCGGGCCCGGATGCATGATCAGCACGTCGGGCCGGCAGGGAGCGAGCTTGGCGAGGGAGAGCCCCCACACCCGCGAGTACTCGCGGATCGACGGGATGAACCCGCCCTGCATGCGCTCGTGCTGCAGCCGCAGCATCATGATCACGTCGGCGTTGGCGATGGCCTCTTCCAGGCGGTGGCTGACCTTCACGCCCAGCTCCTGGCACTGGGCCGGGATCAGGGTGGGCGGGCCCGCCACCGTGACCGTGATGCCCATCTTCCGCATCCCGAAGATGTCGGAGCGCGCGACCCGGCTGTGGGTGACATCGCCCACGATCGTCACGTTGAGGCCTTCCAGATGCCCTTTCTTCTCACGGATCGTCAGGAGATCGAGCAGGGCCTGGGTCGGATGCTCGTGGGCGCCGTCGCCCGCGTTGATCACGCCGCAGCGCAGGTGCCGGGCCAGGAGCGCGGGGGCACCCGCGGCCTTGTGACGCACCACCACCACGTCGGGGCTCATCGCCTCGATGTTCCGGGCGGTGTCGAGCAGGCTCTCGCCCTTGTCCACGCTCGAGCCGGACGCCGAGAAGTTGACGACGTCGGCGGAGAGCCACTTGCCCGCGATCTCGAACGAGGTCCGGGTCCGGGTCGACGATTCGTAGAACAGGTTCACCACCGTCTTGCCCCGGAGCGTCGGCACCTTCTTGATCTCGCGGGTGGCGATCTCCTTCATGGAAGCCGCGGTGTCGAGCACGTCGGTGATCTCCGCCGCCTCGAGGTCCTGCATGCCGAGCAGATCCTTGCGCTTCCAGCCCATGGGCCTTACTCCTCCTGAATGACGACGCGGTCCACGCCGTCGTGCTCGCGGAGCAGCACGGCCACCGTCTCCCGGCGGCTCGTGGGAAGATTCTTGCCGATGTAGTCGGGGCGGATGGGGAGCTCGCGGTGCCCGCGGTCGACCAGGACGGCCAGCCGGATGATGCGCGGCCGCCCGAGATCCATCAGCGCGTCCATGGCGGCCCGGATGGTCCGCCCGGTGAACAGCACGTCGTCGACCAGCACCACCGTCCGGCCCTTGAGCGGGAAGCCGATCTCGGTGCTGCGCACCACCGGCTGCTCCGCCTTCAGGCGCAGGTCGTCCCGGTAGAGGGTGATGTCGAGGGCGCCCACCGACGGCTTGGTGCCCTCGATCGCCGCGATCTTGGCGCCGATCCGCTCGGCCAGGGTCACCCCGCGCGTCTTGATCCCGACGAGCACGATGTCTTCCCCGCCGCCGGCCTGCTCGACGATCTCGTGGGCGATGCGGGTGAGGGCCCGGTCGAGGCCGGTCTCGTCCAGAACCTGAGCCTTCTCGCGCGAGCTCATGCCGGCTCGGGACAAAAAAAATGCCCCGGCCGGGGCGGAGGGCTGCAGATATTCATCGAGTGCTTCATCGTCGACTCCTTGCCGGCCTCGCAGGGCCTGCTTAAAGGAGAATGAACCGTGATGCTTTTCGTACTCTACGACGCGCCCCGCCGCCTGTCAAGGCGGAGCGGCCGCTCCGCCACGATGATGAGGCGCCCCGTCGAGCCCGGGCGGTACCGTCGCCCGTCGTACCCTCCGTAGGCGTCGAGGAAGCGGAGCCCCGCGCGCCGGAGCATGCGGCGCCACTCCCGCAGGGAGAACTCCTGCAGGCGGAACCGGCGATGCACCGCCCAGCGCCGCCCGGCGGTCAGCACGAGCTGGGTGGTGTCGACGATCTTCGTGCGTCGATCGAAGCGGCGATCCTCCAGAATGAAGCGCCGACGGCCCGCGCGATACCAGAGACGGCGCGGCACCGTCGCGTCGTAGACCGGGTCCCGATGATCGACGATCAGCCGTCCCCCCGGCTTCAGGGCGCGCCCCATCCGGCGGAGGAGCGCCCCGTTCTGGGCTGGCGTGAAGTACCCGAAGCTCGTGTAAAGGTTGACCACCGCGTCGAACTCGTCCCGGAACGCGATCCGGCGCATGTCCCGGCGCCGGAACCGCAGGCGGGGCCCCTCCGTGAAGCGTCGCCGGGCTTCCGCAAGCATGGCCCGCGACAGGTCCACGCCTACCACCGCGAAGCCCCGGCGGGCCAGGGCGTCCGCGTGACGCCCGTAACCGCAAGGCACGTCGAGGATACGCGCGCCCCGGGGCAGGCCAAGGCGGCGCACGACAAAATCGACCTCGGCTCGGGTATGGTCGGGGGGCTTCTCCTCGCGGAGCTGGGCGACGTACGCCGCGTCGAAGAAGCGCGTGAACCACTCCGGCCGGCGTTTCAGCGCGGCGAGCCGAGCCATTCGCCGCGTAGTATACTCCGCCGTGGTCATGAGCCGGCTTCACGACGCAGCGCGCACCGACCCGCGGCCGATCGGCGTCACCGTCATCCTGTCGGCGGCTCTCCGCCGCCGGCGGCCCGGCAGCGGCGATGGTCCCGAGCGCCACGTGTTCGCGGCGGGCGCGACGCTGGCCGACCTGCTCGCCGCCCTCGGGATCGACGCGGCGACCGACCTGACCGCGGCCGTCGACGGAGAGCTCGCCGAGCGCGACACACCCCTCCGCGACGGCGCCGAGGTGATGCTGCTGGTGCCGATGGAAGGGGGAGCCGCAGCCGAAGGCGAGGCGACGATAAGAAATGCAGTGGAAGGGGGAGCCGCAGCCGAAGGCGAGGCGACCATGAGAAATGCAGTGAAAGGCATTTGTAGTAAACCGTATCAGCAACGAGGTAAGTAGCGGCGAACGACGTAGCCACAACGCCCCAAACCACAACCCACACGAAGCGAGGTCCACGAAATGGCTCAGCTCACGATTCCTCTCGACGCGAAGCGCTTTGCCACCGGGCTCACCTGGAAGGACTACATGGCCCAGATGGGCGACACCCGGGCACGCACCGAGCAGAACTACGCCAACTCCAAGCTGACCGACGAGGAGCAGAAGTTCTTCGGCGGCGTCTCCGGCGTCAAGCACGTCATGATGCTCGCCGAGAACTGGTGCGGCGACGTGCACCGCAACTCCCCCCTGATCGCGCACATCGTCGAGGCGATGCCGGGCGCCGAGCTGCGCGTGTTCTTCCGCGACCAGGTCCCGGATCTGCGCGACACCTTCCTCAACAATGGCTACCAGTCCATCCCGGTGGTGGTGTTCTTCGACAAGGACTGGAACGAGATCGGCCGCTGGATGGAGCGCGCGCACGGCGCGACCGGGGCCGCGACCGCGATCCGGGCGCGCACGTTGGGCGCGGTACCCCAGGGCGCATCCAAGGAGCAGCAGGATGCGGCGATGAACGAGTTCCGCAAGCAGGTCCAGGCCGAGTACGACAAGCCGGGCGGGGCGCTCTGGCGCGCCGCCGCCGCCGAGGTGAAGCTCCTGCTGGAGACGCGCCTCGGGGCCAAGAAGTAACGTAGCGATCTCATGCGCCCACGGAGGCCTCGATGACGGTCAATCTCGGCATGTTCACCATGCCGTTTCACCATCCGGACCGCGAGTACACCGCCATCCTCGAGGAGGACCAGGAGGCGGTTGTCCTGGCCGACCGGCTCGGCTTCACCGAGGCCTTCGTGGGCGAGCATTTCTCTTCGTGGAGCGAGCGCATCACCTCGCCCCTCATCTTCTTCGCGTCGCTGATTCCCCGCACCACCCAGATCCGCTTCGGCACCGGGGTCATCAACCTCCCCCAGCTACACCCGGCTACCGTGGCCGCGCACGCGGCCATGTTCGACCAGCTCTGCCGCGGCCGCTTCATCATGGGCATCGGTCCCGGCGGCCTGGTGAGCGATCTGGAAATGTTCGACGTGGGCCAGGCCGAGCTGCGTCCCCAGATGGTCATCGAGTCGATCGAGACCGTGCTGAAGCTCTGGGCCCAGGACCCGCCCTACGAGATCGACGGCCGGTTCTGGAAGATCTCGCTGAAGAACGGAATCTGGCCCGAGTACAAGGTGGGCTACGTGCCGCGGCCCTATCAGAAGCCACACCCTCCGATCGCGCTCTCGCTGCTGACCCCGAACTCCAACAGCGCCGCCACCGCGGGCGAGCGCGGCTGGATCCCGGTCTCCGGCCAGTTCTTCCACCGCCGCTACCTGCGTGGCCACTGGGAGAAGTACATCGAGGGCTGCGAGCGGGCCGGCCGGCGGCCAGATCCGAGCATCTGGCGCGTGTCGCGCAGCGTGCTCGTCACCGAGAGCGACGCCCAGGCCGAAGACTATCTCGCCGACCCGGACAACGGGCTCTCGTTCTACTACCAGTTCTTCCATCACAGCTTCTCGAAGGGTCGCAAGGCCCTCTTCATGCTGAAGCCGGATCTGCTGGTTCCGGATGAGGACGTGACGGTGGACATGATCAAGCGCGCTCTCATCATCGCGGGGAGCCCGCGACGAGTGCTCGAGCAGCTGGTCGCCCTCCGTGAGGAGACCGGCCACTTCGGCACCCTGCTGATGGGGGGACACGACTGGGATCAGCCCGCGCTGTGGCGCCGCTCCATGGATCTGCTGGCCACCGCGGTCATGCCGAAGTTCTCTCAGCACGCCGTCACGCCCCTGACGTGAAGGTCGCGACCTGGCGGGGCGGCGCGCGCTTCACCCTCGACGAGGCTCCCGATCCGGTCGCGGGTCCGGGACAGGTGGTGGTCGACGTGGCCGCGGCCGGCATCTGCGGCACCGACGTGCACGCGACCCAGGGGCTGTTTCCGTGGACGCCGCCCATGATCATGGGCCACGAGTACTCGGGCGTGGTGCGCGACGTCGGCCGCGGAGTCAGCCGGCGACTCATAGGCCGGGCCGTCGCCTGCGAGCCCTCCTACGGCTGCGGGGCCTGCCTCCACTGCAAGAACGGCCGCATCAGCCAGTGCGCCAAGGCCACGCGGGTGGGTGGCTTCGCCGAGCGCGCCGCGCTGCCGGTGGACTGCGTGCACCCGCTCCCGAAGGGGCTCGATCCCGTCACCGCCGCGCTCGCGGAGCCCGCCTCCTGCTGCCTGTCCGGGCTCGAGATGTTCCGGATGCCGCGCAACGCGACGGTGGTGGTGATGGGCGGCGGCATCATGGGCCTGCTCACCATGGCGCTCGCCCGTCGCCGGGGCGCCGGGCGCCTGATCCTCTCCGACCCGCTCGAGGAGCGGCGGGAGATCGCCCGCAGGCTCGGCGCGCGGGTGGTCGTGGATCCCTCGCGCGAGAGCTTGCACGAGCGGGTGATGGCGCTCACGGACGGCCGCGGCGCGGAGGTCGTCTGCGAAGCGGTGGGCAAGCCGGAGCTGGTCGCCGAGGCCTTCGCGATGGTGAAGCCCACCGGCGTGCTTCAGCTCGTCGGGGTGAATCCGAAGGGCAGCCGCATGCCGATCGATCTCTTCGACGTGCACTTCCGCGAGATCAGGATCCACGGCGCCTACGGCCGCGGCACGGCCTTCCGCCGCGCCCTCGCCCTGCTGCCGAAGCTCGGCGTCAAGCGCCTGATCGGGGCGAAGTTCCCCCTCGCGCGCATCGAGGACGCCTTCGCCCACGCCACCGCCGGCCGCGGCGCCAAGACCGTGATCACCCCCTGATCGGGGTCAGGTCTTACATTCCGACATTTCTCCCCGCCGGGGCTCGGCGACGGTGCGCGTGCCCGCTCGCCCCGGACGATCCGTCCAGACGCGCCGCGACCTCACGGCTCATCCGGGTGATCAGGGCTCCCCGCTCCATCGGCGGCGCCACCTACTTCGGCGCGCTTATGCCGTACGCCTTCAGCTTGCGGTAGAGATGGCTGCGCTCGATGCCGAGCCGCTCGGCGGTGCGGGTCATGTTCCACTCGTTGGCTCGTAGCTCGCTCAGGATGAAGGCGCGCTCGAAGGCCTCGCGCGCCTCCTTGAGCGTGCGCTCGCGCAGACCGTCGTCGCCGGACGGCTCCGCGTCCCGCGGGCGCAGCGGGGGCGGAAGGTCCTCGGGGCCGATGACGTCGCGCGGGGTCATGATCACCAGCCGCTCCACCATGTTGCGCAGCTCGCGCACGTTGCCCGGCCAGTCGTAGGACAGGAAGTAGGCGAGCGCCTCCACCGAGACGGTCTTGGGCCGCTTGCCGTTCTCCGCCGAGAACATCGTGACGAAGTGGGCCACCAGCAGCGGGAGGTCCTCCTTTCGCTGGCGCAGTGGCGGCACCTCGATCGGAATGACGTTCAAGCGGTAGTAGAGGTCTTCTCTGAACGCTCCGGCCGCGATGCGCTCGGGGAGGTTCTGGTTGGAGGCGGCCAGCACCCGGACGTCGACCCGGATCGTATCCTTGCCGCCCACCCGCTCGAAGGCCTGCTCCTCGAGCACGCGCAGCACCTTGGCCTGGGTCTTGAGGCTCATGTCGCCGATCTCGTCGAGGAACAGGGTACCCTGGTCGGCCAGCTCGAACTTCCCGCGCCGGCGCGCCACCGCGCCGGTGAAGGCGCCGCGCTCGTGGCCGAACAGCTCCGACTCGATCAGCTCCTCGGGGATGGCCGCGCAGTTGACCTCGACGAAGGGGCCGTGGCGCCGCGAGGACAGCGCGTGGATGGCCCGGGCCACCAGTTCCTTGCCCGAGCCGTTCTCCCCCTGGATGAGCACGCGTCCGCTGGAGGGCGCGGCAACCGCGATCTGCTGCCGCAGGTGCTCGATGAGCGGGCTCCGGCCCACGATCTCCTGGCCGCGCTCGAGCTGCGCCCGCAGGTTGCGATTTTCGCGCTCGAGTCGCGTGTGCTCCAGCGCACGGTTGACGATCAGCAGCGTCTTCTCGAGCGACAGCGGCTTCTCGATGAAGTCGTAGGCGCCGAGCTTGGTGGCCTTGACCGCGGTCTCGATGGTGCCGTGGCCCGAGATCATCACCACCACGCTCTCCGGGCGGATGCGCTTCATCTCGGCGAGGGTCTCGAGCCCGTCGATGCCCGGCATCCAGATGTCGAGGAAGACGATGTCGGGGCCCTCGTCCTGCAGGCGCGCGAGGGCCTCCTCGCCCGAGCCCAGCGCGGTGACGCGATATCCTTCATCTTCGAGCACGCCTCTCAGGGTCGTCTGGATGGCGCGCTCGTCGTCGACGATCAGGATGTGCTCGCCCGCCATCGTGGGCTCCCGCCTCAGGCCTGCACCGGCGCGGCCACCGGCCGGCCCGCGGGCAGCTCGATCACGAAGCGGCTGCCGTGGGGCGTATTGTCCTCGACGCGGATGCTGCCCCCGTGGTCGGAGACGATCTGGTGGACGATGGGCAGCCCCAGGCCCATGCCGGTGGCCTTGGTGGAGAAGTAGGGGACGAAGAGCCGCTCGCGATCGTCGGGGGCGATGCCGGGGCCGTCGTCGGCGACCACGATGCGCGCCCGATGGGCCTCGGGCAGCCAGACCGTCTGCACCACGACCTCACCGGTGCCGCCGACCGCCTCCACCGCGTTGTCGACCAGGTTGAGGACCGCGCGCTTGATCTGGTCGGGATCCACCTCGATGGGCGGCAGGTCTGGCGAGAACACCGCGCGGATCGCGAGGCCCGGGTGCGACTCGCGATAGAGCACCACCACGCCCTCGAGCAGCCGAGCGAGGTCGGTGGGCTTGGGGGTCAGGGCCGGCATCCGGGCGAAGCGGGAGAACTCGTCCACGAGCTGGCGGAGCCCCTCGACCTCCTGGATGATCGTCCCGGTGGCCTCCTCGAGCAGGCGCTTCTCGTCGGGGCTGCGGTCGGACGCGAGCCGCCGGCGCAGGCGCTGCGCGGAAAGCTGGATCGGGGTGAGGGGGTTCTTGATCTCGTGGGCGATGCGCTGGGCGACCTCACGCCACGCGGCCAGACGCTGGGCCTTCAGGAGCTCGGTGAGATCGTCAAACGCCAGCACCATGCCCACGTAGCCGCCGTCGGGTCCCCGCAGCGCGGTGGCGGAGGCGAGCAGGGCGACCGCCTGGCCTCCACGCCGCAGGTGCACCTCGCGGTCGAGCATGCCCTCGCGCACGCGGCCCATGCGCTGGATCAGCGCGTCGATCTCGGTGTACTCGGGCGAGCGGAAGACCCGTGCGGCGGGACGGCCGTGGATCTGCGAGGCGTCGAGGCCGAGGAGCCGCTCGGCCGCGCTGTTGATGGTGGTGACGCGACCCTCCGGGTCGAGCGAGACCACGCCGGTCGCGACCGCCTCCAGCACGGTCTCGGTATACCGCCGTCGATCCTCCATCTCCCCGTGCTTGGCCTGCAGATCGCGGTAGGTCTCCTCGAGCTTGGACTGCGACGCGGCCAGGTCCCCGGTCATCCGGTTGAACGAGTCGACCAGAATCCCGATCTCGTCGTCGGCGCGGACCTGCACCTTGTACTGGAGGTTACCCGCGGCGACTTCTCGAGTGCCTTCGGCCAGCATCTGAATGGGTTCCGTGATGCCGCGTGCGAGATAGAGGCCGAACCAGGTGGCCGAGAACACGATGATCAGGGTCATCAGAAGGAAGAGCAGGATGTAGATGCCCTTGATGGGGTTCTTGAGCAGACGGAGCTGCTTGTACTCCTGGAATGCCTGGCTGATGTTGCGCAGGCGCGCCTCCAGACGCTGGGGCACGTGGATGGCCACCACCATGGCCGCCGCCACCGACTGATCGCCGTCGCGGATCGGCACCATGGCCTGAATCATGTCCCCGTTGTCGAGCTCGTGGACGGTGGTGATCTCCTGCCCGGCCAGGGCCTGCTTCACGTTCTCGCTGTTGGCCTCGCGGGTGGGCACCTTGGCCAGCACCGGGTTCTTCACGTGCACGAGTTCCTGGCCGTCGCGATTGAAGAGGGTGATGGCGGCCACCCCCAGCCGCTCCTGCTGCTCGGTCAGGAAGCCGGCGAGCGCCTCGCGCTTGCTCTCGGTGAGCAGTCCGTCCCGCTCGATCACGCGGCCCATGTAGCGCCCGTGTCGCAGCGCGGTGCTCTCGAGGCTCTGGTAGTACGTCTGGGCCACCTCCATGGCCTGGTCGAGCGGCCGCTCCACCTGCGGCTTGAACCAGCCCTCGATCGAGGTCGTGATGAAATTGGACGCGATCAGGAAGATCAGGATCCCCGGCACCAGCGCGAGGGCCAGGAACGTGAGGACCAGCTTGGCCTTGAAGCGCGAGCCGATGATCTTCTGGCGGCGCTCGAACGACAGCTTCACCAGGTTGCGGAAGAGCAGGACCAGCAGCAGCAGGAAGACAATCAGGTTCAGGTTGAAGAGGAAGAAGACGATGAGGTTGGAGGCGAACGGGATCTGGGGGGCGCGAATGCCGACCTCGAAGACGGTGGCCACCACCAGGAGAACAAGGATCCCCGCGATGATGAGCAGGTTCCGCTTGCGCTTCTCCTGCTCGTCGAGCCGTTCCGGCCGTCTGGTCAGCGGCATCACTGATTCCGGACCGGGGTGAGCAGGCTCGACTGCACCCACGGCGTCTCCTCGGCCTCGCCGGTCATGCGCGCGAACCACGAGTTGACGCCGCCGAGCGACACGTCGGAGCGCACCCGCACGTAGTAGAGCTCCTGCTTGTCGAGCTCGGCTACCGGAGCGAGCTGGCCCACGCGCAGCTCCGAGATCACACGCTGGGCCTCCCGTAGGTCCTTGGTGAGGATGGGCTCACGCGTCTCGCCCTTCAGGGGCGCCACCTTGTACTCCTTGGTGAGCACGTTGTAGGTGAGCAGGCGCTCCACCATGCGGGCCTGCAGCCGCCGGTCCACGCCCATCTTGGTGTACTGCCAGAGCTCGACATAGTAGCGGACGTGGGCCGCGATGCCGGTGTGGATGGACTCGTGCAGCGAGTCCGGGATGGCGCCGAACAGCACCACCGTCACCGTCACGTCGTAGTCGTTCAGGAAGACCGAGAGGTTGCTGATCCGCACGTCGGCCCCCACCGGCGCGGGCCCGCTCGGCAGGCCGAGGAGCAGGGCGACGAACAGGCTCGCCCCGAGCGCGGGCAGCGGGAGCGGACGGCGGCGGCGGGTTCCCATGGCGCAGACGGATCATTATAGCGTCGGGTCCGACGGCAGCGGGGGTTAGGCCGGGTCTGGAGCGGGCGGGGGAGCCGGGTGAGACGGGGGCGGTCGGCAGCCTACAGGGCCGCGATCCCCGGGAGAAAGCCGTCCCGGGCGGCCACCGGGGTCGCCACCGCAGGCCGGACGGCTCTTGTCGCCAGACGCCGGCGATCGGCAGCGACCGCCTTCTGGATGGCGGTCACGAGCTGGTAGTTGAGCGCGTGCCCCGCGTTCCGGCCGACCACGTGGCCCTTGAGTGGGCGGCCGAGCAGGAAGAGGTCACCCACCAAGTCCAGGATCTTGTGACGCACGAACTCGTCGGGGTAGCGCAGGCTGTCGTTCAGCACCGAGCGCTTGCCCACCACCACCGCGTTCTCGAGGGAGCCGCCGCGAGCCAGACCATTCTGGCGCATGACCGGGACGTCCCGGAGAAAGCCATACGTCCGAGCGGGCGCCAGCTCCTGATCGAAGACCTGCTCAGTGATGCCGTACGTGCCGACCTGCAGCCCGATGATCGGGTGGTTGTTGTCGAGCGTGTAGCTGATGCGGAGCGAGTCGGCGGGCAGCACCTCGAGCCAGCGACTCTCGGTGCCCACACGGATCGGCTCGTTGATCACGAGCGATCGCCGCGGGGCCGGCAGGCTGACCCGCCCACCCGAGCGCAGCAGGTCCATGAACGGCTTGGCGCTCCCGTCGGCCGCGGGCACTTCGGGCCCCTCGATGTCGACCACCATGTTGTCGATGCCGAGGGCCGCGGCCGCGGCCATGAGGTGCTCGATGGTGCGCACGCGCACCCCGAACGCCCCCACGGTGGTCGCGGAGTTGCTGTCCACCACGTGATCGGCGTTGGCCGGGATCAGCGTCCCATCGATGGCGCGGAAGAGCACGCCGGTGTCCGCGCCGGCCGGCGAGACCTTCATGGCGACCGGATCACCCGAGTGTAGCCCGATGCCGGCCAGCTGTACCGGATGCCTGAGGGTCTGCTGGAGGTCCATAGCCGCGCTTATAGTGAGCAAGCCAGATGCCACTGGAGCATATACTCTATAAATATTTGTTTTATTTGAACTATATCGCTGTTTTCGCAAGTGGGTGCGGTGCAATTCGTTGCAATAAAGACACACCCCACGGAATGCCCCTGTGTCAGATCAGCAACACCCCAGGTCCACCGTCGCCCGGACCTGGAAGCCTCCCCGGCCAGCTTCAACGGAGATGCCCTCGCTCGCAATAGCCCGGATGATGGCCCGGGGCTCGTGCCTCGCCGGATCGATCGGCTCGCCGCGGAGGAAGGCATGGAGCCGCAGCGCCTCCGCACCCGTCGTCGGCGTCTGGTCGAACACGGCAAAGTCGATCGAGCGGCAGGCGAACCCTTCGACCTCGTGCACATAGAGGCATTCCTCGAGCCAGCGGTGCAGGAGCGCCGCCGGGCTCCGGCCGTGGGCCCGGACCTCACGCACCTCCGTCTCGTCGACCGAGGCCGGATCCACCGCGGCCGCGAACATGGCGAGCCCAATGCGCGAGAACGCGTCGGGCAGCGTCGGCCCATCGGCCCAGAGCTGTGCCATCAGCCGCGGCCCAGGTCGCCGTAGCGCGCCTGCAGGAGCGCCACTGCGACCGCACCCGCCGTCTCCGTCCGCAGCAGGCGGGGCCCGAGCGAGGCCACGAGCGCCCCCACCCGCGCCAGCCCACCCACTTCGTCCCCGGTCAGGCCCCCCTCCGGCCCCACGACCACGGTGGCGCGCGGGCACGGACCCGGGGGCAGCAGGCTGTCGAGCCCGCGCCGCTCCTCCTCCCAGAAGCACACCAGGAGTCCGGGCCCGCCCGGCGGGTCGGGCGGCCACGCGGAGATCTGGCGCGGTGTCACGATCTCGGGCACCGCGGCGCGACCGCTCTGCTGGGCCGCCTCCCGGGCGACGCGGCGCCATCGCGCCAGGCGCGAGTCCGAGCGCGCGGGCTCGAGCCGCACCACGGTCCGCTCGGTCACGAGCGGGATCACCCGGCTGACGCCGAGCTCGGTGGCCATGCGGATCACGTGCTCCATCTTGTCGCCCTTGGGGATGGCCTGGGCGAGCGTCAGATCGAGCGGCGACTCGGTGGCGAGTGGCGCGCGATGCACCACCACGCCCTCGGCGCGCCGGGCCGCGATCGCGGTGAGACGCACGGACAGGAGCTGCCCACTCGCGTCGACGGCCTGGATGATGTCGTCGACCGCGGCGCGCAGGACCCGGCCCAGGTGATGAGCGGCCGCCGAGTCGAAGGCCACGCGGTCGCCGTCGACGGCGCCCCGGGCGAGGTGGAAACGCGTCACCGGGGCGGCGCCACGAGCAGGAGGGAGGCCCAGCCCTCGAGCGGCACGCGCGAGCGCGCTGTGAAGCCCGCTCCGGAGAGCGCCTCGGCAACACGAGCGTCCTCACCGTCGAGCATGCCGCCGAGCACGAGGTGCCCGGCCGGCGCGACGAGGCGCGCATAGTGCGGGGCCAGGGCGAGGTGTGTGTGGGCCAGCAGGTTGGCCAGCACGAGGGGAAAACGCTCGCGCACATCCTGGGGCTCGGCCAGGCGCACGCTGAGGCCCGTGCAGCCGTTCCGGGCCGCGTTCACCTGGGCGGCCGACACCGCGTCGGAGTCCACGTCGATGGCGAGCGCGCCGGGCGCGCCGAGCCGCAGCGCTGCGATGGCCAGGATCCCGGTGCCGGTGCCGATGTCGAGCACGGCCGAGCCCGGGGCGGCCGCGAGCGCCTCCTCGAGGAGGACGAGGCAGCCCTCGGTGGTCCCGTGATGGCCGGTCCCGAACGCGCGGCCCGGCTCGATGACGACGGTCAGGCGCCGGCTCTCCGTGTGGCTCCCGTCCGGCCCCGGTGTGTCGAGCCACGGCGGCATGATCAGGATCCTCTGCCCTACCTCGCGGGCCGGGAACGACTGCTGCCAGGCGCTGGCCCACGCCTCGTCGAGCAGGGGCGCGATGTCGGCGCTCTCCGGCTCGACCGGGAAGCCGAGGACCCGCAGCGAGGCCTGGTAGGCGTGCACGGCGGCCCGCAGGGCCGTCGACGACGCGCTCTCGGGGAAGAAGGCGCGCAGGCGTGGGAGATGGCCCGGCAGCTCCTCCTCGACGACGCCGAGGGCGCCCTGCTCCCAGAGGAAGTTGGTCAACCCGTCGGAGGTTTCCGCGGAGGCAGGAACGGTCAGCTGCCAGAACGGCATCAACTACCGAACAGCTGCTTCATCCGCTCCACGAACTTCGAGACGCGCGGCCCGGAGTCGCCATCGTTGGCCCCGCGGAACTCCTCCAGCAGCTCGCGCTGGCGGGCGCTGAGCTGGGTGGGCACCTCGACCACGACCTCGTAAATCGCGTCACCGCGTCCCCTCCCGCGGAGGTGGGGCATGCCCTTGCCCTTGAGGACCAGGCGCTGCCCCGGCTGAGTGCCTGCGGGGATCTTGAGCTTGGCCGCGCCGTCCAGCACCGGGACCTCGACCTCGTCACCGAGCGCCACCTGGGGGAACGTCAGCGGCAGCTCGCAGATCAGGTGCGCGCCGTCGCGCACGAAGATCTCGTGCGGCTTGATGTGGAGCACCACGTACAGGTCACCGGCCGGCCCCCCCAGCATCCCGCCCTCGCCTTCGCCGCTCAGCCGGAGCTGGTTGCCGTGCTCGACGCCCGCCGGAATCGTGACCTTGAGCAGGCGCTCGCGGGAGACGCGTCCCTGGCCGCGGCAGGTGGTGCACGGGTGGCGGATGATCCGCCCCTCGCCGCGACAGTTCGGGCAGGGGCGGGCCACCGTGAGGAAGCCCTGGGAGAAGCGCACCTGGCCCTGGCCACGGCACGTGCCGCAGATCTCGGGCTGGCTGCCCGGCTCCACGCCCGAGCCGCGGCAGGGCTCGCAGGTCTCGAGGCGCGGGACCTGCAGCTTCGTCTCCATGCCCTGCGCGGCTTCCTCCAGCGAGATCTCGAGGTCGTAGCGGAGATCGTCACCCCGCCGTGCGCGGGTCCGCCCCCGCCCCCGGTCGCCTCCTCCGAAGAACCCCTCGAAGAGATCCTCGAAGATCGTGCCGAAACCGGGCTCGCCGCCGGCGCCGCCCACCGTGCCGAAGCGATCGTACTGGGCACGCTTCTCGGGATCGGAGAGCACGGTGTAGGCCTCGCTGATCTCCTTGAAGCGGTCCTCGGCCTTCTTGTCGCCGGGGTTGCGGTCGGGGTGGTAGGCGCGGGCGAGGTTGCGGTAGGCCTTCTTCAGCGCGGCGTCGTCGGCGTCGCGCGGGACTCCGAGAACCGCGTAGTAATCTTTGGCCGCCACGCTACGCGTCGGTATCCGGATCCCGCTCGTCGGGAGCCATGGCCACGGTGACCATCGCCGGTCGCAGGACCCGCCCGTTGAGGACGTAGCCCCGCCCGGTCTCCGACGCCACCGTCATGTCGGGCAGGTCCGGGCGCTGCACCCGGGCGACCGCCTGGTGCCGTTCTGGATCGAACGGCTGGCCCACCGACGTGAACGGGGTCAGTCCGAACTTCTCGAGCACCCGGAGCATCTCTCGCTGGATGAGCTCGACCCCGGTGGTCACCGCGGCGGCCGGCTCGGACCGCGCGGCCTGGAGCGCGCGGTCCAGGTTGTCCAGCACCGGCAGCAGCTCCCGCAGCACCGATTCGTTGGCGTAGCGAGTGTACTCCTCTCGCTCGCGGGCGTTGCGCTTCCGCACGTTGTCGAACTCGGCGACGGCGCGGACGTAGCGGTCCTGCTGGGCTTCCAGCTCCCGGGATTTGGCCTCGAGGGCCTCCCGCAGGCGCTGGATCTCCTCCTCCCGCTCGTCGGCCACCGGCCCATTCACGAACGATTCACTCATGGCAGAAGGTAATTATAGCAGACGCCCATCCGGCCGCCGGGCCGCCCGCCCGGGGTTGTCCGTCCTTGGGGGAGTGCGGGGGCCATTTCCGGGCCCCCGCAGATGAAGCGGTGCTCGGGCAGCTACTCCTCAACGGACTGCACCTGCTGCCGAAACGGCAGCCCGCGCGGTCCGAGCGCGCACGTGCCCTACGGCAGATACAGCTGCTGCTTCACTCGCGAGAGCGAGTTGGACACCAGCCGCGCCGCCTCGTCCACGATCGACATCACCTCGGTGTAGGGCATGCGTCGCGGGCCCACCACGCCCAGCACCCCCAGCACCTGGTCCCGGTAGCTGTAGGTCGAGGTGATCAGGCTGCAGCCGCGCATCTCCTCCACCGGGTTCTCGCTGCCGATCATCACGTGGAGACCGCGCTCCTCGGCCATCCGCGAGAGCAGGTCGATCAGACGGGCCTTGTCCTCGAAGGCGCGCAGCATCGACCGCAGCGTGGTCGTGTCGGAGAGATCCGGGTGGTCCAGCATGTTGGTGGCGCCGCTGATGTAGAGGGTGCGGTCGCGCAGCAGCGCCACCAGCTCGTCCAGCACGTCCCGGCCCCGGGTCCAGAGCGGCTCGAGGGGATCCGCGGGCCGGGTGAGCTCGTCGAGGATCTCCTGGAACGTCTTGCCGCGGAAGCGCCGGGTGAGCGCCCGCCCCATCTCGCGCAGCTCCTCGATTCCGCCGCGCGGCGCCGCGGTGAGCGGCCTCGCGGTGACCCAGCCGGTCTCGGTCACGAGGACCGCGAGCGCGCGCTCCTCGTCGAGGGCGACCAGCTCGATCCGGTCGAGTGCGGTGTGCTTGAGCGGCGGTGCGAGGAGCACGCCCATCATGTGTGTGCCCGAGGACAGGCGCGCGGGCGTCTCGGCCATCAGCCTCTCGGCCACGTCCGCGTGGGGCACGACGGCGGCTTGTCCAACCGCGGGGGCCTGGCCCGCCACCCAGGGCACGCGCTGGAGGTGATCGACGTAGAAGCGGTAGGCGGCGTCGGTGGGGACGCGCCCGGCCGAGGTGTGCGGCTGCACGAGGTAGCCCATCTCTTCCAGGTCGGCCATCGCATTGCGGATGGTGGCCGGGGAGAGGCCGCGGATGTGGCGCCGCGCGATCGCGCGGGAGCCCACCGGCTCGCCGGTCTCCACGTACTCGGCGATGACCGAGAGCAGGACCTGGCGGCTGCGCTGATCGAGGGCGGGCACGGCGGTCATGGTGGCGCGATCTTACCTCTAGAGCAGCTCGGTGAACAGGGCGTCCGACAGCAGGAAGCCCGCCTCGGTGAGCCTTGCGAGGCCGTCGCGCTCCGTGAGGAGGCCGCGCTCCCGCCACGCGTCCAGTACGTCGGGCAGCCGGCCGCGCTCGAGCGCGCAGCGCTCGACGAGTCGCTCGGCCGCGATCCCGTCGCTCGTACGCAGTCCCAGGATCAGCCGCTCGGCCAGCGCCTGGCGCTCGGTCAGCACCTCGTGACTCTGCAGCGGAAGCTGCCCGGCCTCGACGAGCGCGCAGTAGCGCTCCACCGGCTTGACGTTGCCGTAGCGCACGTGCCCGAGGAAGCCGCACGCGCCCGGCCCCAGCGCCAG
The DNA here is from genome assembly GCA_035519555.1 of Nitrosotalea sp. Taxonomy (GTDB): domain Bacteria; phylum Methylomirabilota; class Methylomirabilia; order Rokubacteriales; family CSP1-6; genus CAMLFJ01. The sequence continues at coordinate 73,337 of DATIWG010000041.1, forward strand.
GTACTCTTCCCAGCGCCAGTAGCGCTGGTTGTGGCGCGAGCGGCGGTCCGGGCGCGCGTAGTTGGAGACTTCGTAGTGCTCGAAGCCGGCCTCGGCGGCCAGGTGCGCCAGCGTCCAGTACTGCGCGGTCACGATCTCCTCGACGGGCAGCCCGGTGACACCCGCCGCGTGCCACCGGCTCCCCTCGTCGAGGGCCAGCGCGTAGGCCGAGAGGTGATCGGGCCGCCAGGCGAGGGCCTCCTGGACGGTGGCGGTCCACGTCGCGAGGTCGAGGCCGGGCAGGCCGTATATCAGATCCACGCTGACGTCGTCGAAGCCGGCCTCGCGGGCGGCGGTGAAGGCGCGCCGGGCCTCGGCGGCGGAGTGCCGCCGGTCGAGCCGGGGCAGCACCGTGTCGTCGAGGCTCTGCACACCCAGGCTGATCCGGGTGACCCCGGCGCGGCGGTAACCGGCGAGCCGCTGGACGGTGACGTCGTCGGGATTGCACTCGACGGTGACCTCGGCGGAGGGCTCGAGCGCGAGCCGGGCCCCGAGGTGGGTCAGCACCTCGGCCATCTGCGGCGCCTCGAGGAGCGAGGGGGTGCCGCCACCCAGGAACAGGGTGTCGAGCGTGACCCCCGGAGCCCACGGCGTGGCGGCGGCCAGGTCGCACTCGCGGAGCAGCGCGGAGAGGAAGCGGTCGAGGCCGCCCGGGGTGTAGGGCGCGGTGTTGAACGAGCAGTAGCCGCAGCGCTCGACGCAGAACGGCAGGTGCACGTAGGCCCCGAGCCGGGTGGCCCGGGGCGCCCAGCCGGCTACGGCAGGTACTGGCCCAGCCGCCGCCAGCGCAGCCAATGCCCGTCCCCGTTCCAGGACCAGTAGATGAGGAAGGCCTTCCCGCGGATCTTCTCCCGGCGGACGAAACCCCAGTAACGGCTGTCCTGAGAATTGTCCCGGTTGTCGCCCATCACGAAGTACGACCCTTCCGGCACCCGGAGCGGCTCGCATGCGTAGGCGTAGCTGCACGGGCCGCCCGCGGGCCCCGAGAACGATCCGGGCCGCACGTACGGCTCGTCCAGGGGATGGCCATTCAGCACCACGCGATTGTCGCGCACCTGGACGGTGTCGCCGCCCACCGCGATGATGCGCTTGATGAAGTCGCGCGTCTCGTCGTTGGGATACTTGAACACGACCACGTCGCCGCGATGGGGATCGCGGACCGCGGGCAGGTGCCGGTCGGCGAGCGGAACCTCGGCGCCGTAGAGGAACTTGTTGACCAGGATGTAGTCGCCGATCAGCAGGGTGTCCATCATGGAGCCGGAGGGAATCGTGAAGGCCTGCACCGCGAACTGTCGGATGAAGAGGGCCAGCAGCACCGCGATGATGATCGCTTCCGAGTACTCGCGAAAGAGAGACTTGCGGCGAGTCTTGACCACCGGCGCCGTCGGGGGCACCGTGTCGCGTTCGGGGCGGACCTGGAGATCGTTCATGGATGGCTCAGCTCTTGAGCACCGACAGGAACGCCTCCTGTGGGACCTCGACCTTGCCGACCTGTTTCATCCGTTTCTTGCCTTCCTTCTGCTTCTCGAGCAGCTTGCGCTTCCGCGTGATGTCGCCGCCGTAGCACTTGGCGGTGACGTTCTTGCCCATGGCCTTGACCGTCTCGCGCGCGATGACCCGGCTGCCGATGGCGGCCTGGATCGCGACCTCGTAGAGCTGGCGGGGGATCACCGCGCGCAGCTTCTCGGCGAGCGCCTTGCCCTTCTCGTAGGCCTTCTCGCGATGGACGATGATGGAGAGCGCGTCCACCGGGTCGCCGTTGAGCAGGATATCGAGCTTGACCATGTCCGAGGCCCGGAACTCCAGGAACTCGTAGTCGAACGAAGCGTAGCCCTTCGAGATGGACTTGAGGCGGTCGTAGAAGTCCACCACGATCTCGCTCAGCGGGAAGTCGAACTGGATGTGGACGCGCTTGCCGATGTACTCGAGCGACTTGTGCTCGCCCCGCTTGTCCTGGGCGAGCTTGTAGATCTCGCTCATGAACTCGGTGGGGACGAAGATCGAGCCGCGCACGTAGGGCTCCTCGATGCGCTCGATACGGTCGGGGGGCGGCAGCTTGGAGGGGTTCTCCACCTCCAGCGTCTCGCCCGCCATCGTCACCACCTTGAACCGGACGCTGGGGGCCGTGACGATGAGCGAGAGATTGAACTCGCGCTCGAGCCGCTCCTGCACGATCTCGAGGTGCAGCATGCCCAGGAACCCGCAGCGGAACCCGTAGCCGAGCGCCAGCGAGGTCTCGGGCTCGAAGTTGAACGCGGAGTCGTTCAGGCGCAGCTTCTCCAGCGCGTCCCGCAGGCCCTCGTAGTCGGTATCCTCGATCGGGTACAGGCCGGCGAACACCATGGGCTTGGCGTCGCGGTAGCCGGGACAGGGCGCGGCGGTCGGGTGCAGGACGTCGGTGATCGTCTCGCCCATCTTGGCGTCCGCCACGCGCTTGATGGAGGCGGTCAGGTAGCCGACCTGTCCCGCGGAGAGCTCGTCGACCGGCCGCATGTCGGGGGAGAACACGCCGACCTGCTGCACCTCGTAGTTCTTGCCGTTGGACATCAGGAGGATCTTCGAGCCGGCGTGCACCCGCCCGTCGATGAGCCGGACGTAGACCACCACACCCTGATACGAGTCGTAGAAGGAGTCGAAGACGAGAGCCTTGAGCGGGGCCTCCGGGTCGCCCTTGGGCGGCGGGATGCGGGCCACGATGGCCTCCAGCACCTCCGGGACTCCGGTGCCGTGCTTGGCCGAGATGGCCAGGGCCTCGTCGCCGTCGAGAGAGAGGATCTCGGTGATCTGGTTCCGGGTGCCCTCCACGTCGGCGGCGGGCAGGTCGATCTTGTTGATGACCGGGATGATCTCGAGGCCGCCGTCCAGCGCCAGGTAGAAGTTGGCCAAGGTCTGGGCCTCGACGCCCTGGGCGGCGTCGACGATCAGGATCGCCCCCTCGCACGCGGCTAGGGACCGGGAGACCTCGTAGGAGAAGTCCACGTGGCCGGGCGTGTCGATGAGGTTGAGCGTGTACTCCTGCCCGTCGCGCGCCTTGTAGAGCAGGCGGACGGTATGGGCCTTGATCGTGATCCCGCGCTCCTTCTCCAGGTCCATCGAGTCCAGGACCTGATCCACCGCCTTCTTGGCGTCCATGGTTCCGGTAAGGGACAGGAGGCGGTCGGCCAGGGTGGACTTGCCGTGGTCGATGTGGGCGACGATAGAGAAATTGCGGATCAGATCAATGGCCATCCGGCTAAGAATACCACGCCCTTGGGCGCCGCTGCGGCCGGCGGCGGCGGCGCGGCCGGCCTGGCCTCAGAGCCGGGCGTCGGCCGGGACGGTGACGTCCGATTCGACGACCGCGGAGGGGCCCAGCTGGGCGTTGGCGCCGATCCGGGTGCGCGCGCCGACGATGCTGTCCCGCAGGACGGCGCCGGGACCGACCTGCACGCCGTCCCACAGGATGGCGCCCTCGACGATGGCGCCTGGACCGATGACGCAGTTGGCCCCCAGCACCGCGTTCGGGCCCACCCGACAGCCCCGCTCGAGGCGAGAGCCTGCCCCGATCACGCACGGCGGGGCGAGGATCGCATCGGGAGCCACGTGGGCGCCCGGGGCGACGAAGCGGCGGTCGGCGCCGGTGCCGGCCGGCTTCACGTCGGTTCCCACCTTGCCGGCCAGGAGATCGAGCTGCCCCTGGCGGTATTTCGCGGGGCTGCCGATGTCGAGCCAGTAGCCCGGATTGACCCAGCCGTAGAAGGGCACGGAGTCGCGCAGCAGACCGGGGAACGTCTCCCGCTCGATCGACACGGCGCGCCCGGCGGGAATCCCGGCCACCACCGAGCGATCGAGCACGTACGCGCCGGCGTTGACGGTGTCGGTCGTCACGCGGCCCGGCTCCGGCTTCTCGACGAAGGCCCGGATGGCCCCGTCGGGCCCGAGCTCCACGAGCCCGTACTGGGTCGGATCGGGCACCCGGGTGAGGTAGATCGTGGCGCGCGAGCCACGCTCGGAGTGAAAGCGCAGCATCGCGGAGAGATCCACGTCGGCCAGGATGTCGCCATTGAGCACCACCACGAGGCTCTCGACGAGATCCGCCGCGTTGCGCACGCCGCCCGCGGTGCCAAGCGGATCCGTCTCCACCGCGTAGCGCAGCCTCACGCCGAACGAGCGCCCGTCGCCCATGGTCTGGCGCACCTCGTCGACCAGGTAGGAGCAGGAGAGCACCACGTCGGTGATCCCGTGCCGGCGCAGCAGCGCGAGCTGGTAGGCGAGAAACGGGGTGTTGAGGAGCGGGACGATCGGCTTCGGGGTGGCGATCGTCAGGGGCCGCAGGCGCGTGCCCTGGCCGCCCGCCAGGATGATCGCGGTTATTTCCCCGCCCAGGGCTCCGCCTCGCTGATCAGCATCACCGGGATGCCGTCGCGTATCGGATACGCCTTGCGGCAGGCCGGGCAGATGATGCGCGTCTCCTCGAAGACCAGCTCCCCCTTGCAGGCGGGACACGCCAGGATGGCCCGCAGCTCTTCGTCGATCATGACGAGGTCTCCTTCTGGAAGTGGCGGAACGTGCGCCCAAGCCCCTCGGCGAGGGACACGGAGGGCTTCCAGCCGAGCACCCGGCCGGCGAGCGCCGGATCCAGGCAGCTCCGGCGCTGCTCGCCGGGGCGCGCGGGGGCGTGCTCGGCCGCCACACTCGCGCCGGCCGCGGTAACCAGCGATCGGTAGAGATCGTTCACCGAGGTCTCCACCCCGGTGGAGATGTTGACAGGACCGGTGACGTCCGGCCGCTCGAGCGCCCTCAGGTTCGCGGCGGCCACGTCCTCGACGTAGGTGTAGTCGCGGGTCTGGCCTCCGTCGCCGTTGATCATCGGCGTCTGCCCGGTCAGGAGGCGATGGCAGAAGATGGCGACGACGCCCGCCTCGCCCTGCGGGTTCTGCCGCGGCCCGTAGATGTTCGCGTAGCGGAGCGAGATCCCGCTGATGCCGAACATCCCGCTCCACGCGTTGACGTAGTACTCCATCGCGACCTTGGTGATGCCGTAGGGGGAGATCGGCAGGGTCGGATGCGTCTCCGGGGTCGGGATCACGTCGGTGTCGCCGTACCCGGCTCCCCCGCTCGACGAGTAGATGATGCGGTGCACCCCGAAGCGGCGACAGCAGTCGAGCAGCCCGAGCCCGCCCACCACGTTGACGCTGGCGTCGAACACCGGGTCGGTCACCGAGCGGCCCACCGAGGCCTGCGCGGCGAGATGGGCCACCACTTCGGGTCGCTCGGTCTCGAAGACCCGGGCCAGCCGGGCGCTGCGCAGATCCACCACGTGTAGACGGGCCCGCGGGTTGACGTTGCGCGGGTCACCGGTGGTGACGTTGTCCACCACCGCGACCTCGTGGCCGGCGGCGACGAAGGCGTCCACCACGTGGGATCCGATGAAGCCGGCCCCGCCCGTGACCAGGATCTTCACGATCGCGCCACCAGCTTCTTGCACCAGTCGATGGTGCGGCGCAGGCCCTCCTCCACCTCGACTTTCGGCTCCCACTTGAGCAGGCGCCGGGCCTTGCTGATGTCGGGCTGCCGCACCTTCGGATCGTCGGTGGGCAGGGGGCGGAAGACGATCTCGCTGCGCGAGTCGCTCAGCCGGGCGATCTGCTGGGCGAGCTGCAGCAGGGTCATCTCCCGCGGATTGCCGATGTTGACCGGCTCGTTGACCGGGGCCTGCATGAGGGCCCAGATCCCCTCCACCAGGTCGGTGACGTAGGTGAACGAGCGCGTCTGCGAGCCGTCGCCGAAGACGGTGAGCGGCTCGTTCCGCAGCGCCTGTCGCACGAAGGTCGGGATCGCGCGCCCGTCGGTGAGGCGCATGCGCGGGCCGTAGGTGTTGAAGATGCGAACGATGCGGGCGTCGAGCCCGTGCACGCGGTGGTAGGCCATCGTCATGGCCTCCGCGAAACGCTTGGCCTCGTCGTAGACCCCGCGCGGACCCACCGGGTTCACGTTGCCCCAGTAGTCCTCGCGCTGCGGATGCACCAGGGGATCGCCGTAGACCTCCGAGGTCGAGGCGAGCAGGAACTTGGCCCGCCGCTCCTTGGCGAGGCCGAGGGCCTTGTGGGTGCCGAGGGCGCCCACCTTCAGGGTCTGGATCGGCAGCTCGAGATAGTCGATGGGCGATGCGGGGCTCGCGAAGTGGAGCACGTAGTCGAGGGGGCCGCCCACCACGATGTAGTTGGTGACGTCGTGCTTGACGAACAGGAAGCGCGGATCGGTGATGTGAGCGATGTTGTCGGTGGATCCGGTGAGCAGGTTGTCCATGCACACGACCTCACAGCCCTTGGCGAGCAGGAAGTCGCACAGATGCGAGCCGATGAACCCGGCTCCCCCCGTCACCAGCACGCGCATCGGGCCCGCTCCTCAGCCCGCCAGCACGGGCTTGCGCCCGATCGAGTAGTACTCGAACCCGAGCCGCCGCATGCGCTCTGGCTCGTAGAGATTTCGGGCGTCGAAGATCACGCGCCGCCTCAGCAGGCCACCCAGCCGGTCGAGGTTCAGGTACTTGAACTCGTTCCACTCGGTGAGCAGGGCGACGCCGTCGGAGCCAGCCGCCGCCTCGTAGGCCGACTCGCAGAAGGCGACGCCGTCGGGCATGAGCACCCTCGCGTTGTCCATGGCGACCGGGTCGTAGGCCCGCACCTGGGCGCCCGCCGCGTGGAGCAGGCGGACCACCTCGAGGCTCTTGGCCTCCCGCATGTCGTCGGTGTTCGGCTTGAAGGCCAGGCCCAGGATCGCGATCGTCCGGTCCTCGAGGGGACCCATCGCCTTCCGCATCATCTCGACGAGATGGAGGGCGCGCTCCTTGTTGATCTCGACCACCGAGCGGAGCAGCTTGAAGTCGTATCCGAACCGGGCGGCGGTGTGGATCAGCGAGTCGACGTCCTTGGGGAAGCAGGAGCCGCCGTAGCCGAGACCCGCCTGGAGGAACTGCATCCCGATGCGGCTGTCGAGGCCCATGCCCTTCATGACCTGGCTCACGTCGGCGCCCGCGTTCTCGCAGATGTTGGCGATGGCGTTGATGAACGAGATCTTGGCGGCCAGGAAGGCGTTGGAGGCGTACTTGATCACCTCGGCCGAGGGCAGGTCGGTGATGATCATGGGCCGCTCGAGCGGGGCGTACAGCTCCACCAGGGTCATGGCCACCTGCTGGTTGGGCGCGCCGATCACGATACGGTCGGGGCGCAGGGTGTCCTCGATCGCCGATCCCTCCCGCAGGAACTCGGGGTTCGAGACCACGTCGAAGTCGATCGGGCGGGGCTGGTGCCGGGTGATCACCTCGCGAACGAACTCCCCGGTGCCGACCGGCACCGTGGACTTGTTGACGACGACCTTGTAGCGATCCATCGACCGTCCGATCGCGGAGGCCACCGCCTCGACGTGCGAGAGATCGGTCTCGCCCGTCTCCTTGGGTGGGGTGCCCACCGCGATGAAGATCACGTCGGCCTGCCGGACCGCGGTGGGGAGGTCGGTCGTGAAGGTGAGCCGGCCATCGTCCTTGTTCCGGGCCACCATCTCCTCGAGCCCGGGCTCGTAGATGGGCATCCGCCCGGCGCGGAGGGCTTCGATCTTGGCCTGATCGTTGTCCACGCAGACGACGTCATTGCCGAGATCCGAGAAGACTGCCCCGGTCACCAGCCCCACGTATCCTGTTCCCACCACGCAGATGTTCATCGATCAGGCCTCCAGACGGGGTTTCAGGATAGCAGACAAGCACGCCACCGCGCCAATCCAACGCCCTTGAACGGTCCCCGGGGCCGGACCTCTCAGGAGAGGGTGTGGCGCACCAGCCGCTCGCCGACCATGACCAGGAACAGCAGGAGCAGGTAGAAGTTGGAGAACAGGAACAGGGACAGCCATCCGCGCTGGTCGTCCGGCTGACGCGCGAACTTGGCGGCCAGCCAGATGAGCCGGCCTCCGAGTGCGCCGGCGGCCACCAGGGCCATCGGCCCCCCCAGCCCGAAGGTGGGACTGGCCAGCGACCAGGCGGTCAGGCCGAGGGCGTAGAGCAGGATGAGCCGCGCGGTGCCCTCGACCCCGACGCGCTCCGAGACCATCGGGAACCCACCGGCCGCGTAGTCGGCGCGATAACGGAGGGCCAGGGCCCAGAAGTGCGGCATCTGCCACAGGAACAGGATGCCGAACAGGATCACCGCGCCCGCGTCGGTGAGGCTGCCGCCGCCGGCGACCCACCCGATCACCGGCGGGATCGACCCCGGGACCGCGCCCGGTACCGCCGCGAAGGGCGAGTGGGGCTTGAGCCACGGAGTATAGACGCCGTTGTAGAAGGCGCTCGCGATCAGGCCGAGGATACCGGCCGTGCGCCCCACGCCGATCCAGAGGACACCCGCACCGGCGGCGATGGCGATCAGCGAGAAGGCGAGGCTCTGTAGCCGGGAGAGCCGCCCCGACGGCAGCGGCCGCCCGGCGGTCCTCGCCATGAGCGCGTCACGGCCGCGCTCCTGTACCTGGTTCAGGGCGGAGGCGCCGCAGGACAGCAGCATCACTCCGGCCAGGACGAGCAGCCCCTGGGCCCACGGGAACTCGGGCCCGAGGGGCGCGCGCAGCATGAACCCGGCGCCGGCCGACACCAGCACCAGCAGCACGATGCCGAACTTGGAGAGCTCGGCGTACGCGCCGACACGCTCGGTCACGCTCAGCACGGCGATGCTGCGCGAGGAAGCCGCCGCCGCCCTAGGTGGCATGGGCGGCCCTCCGCGCCGCGTCCGGGCGCGGGGGTGATGCCACGACGCCACGCCACCCCCCGGCCTCGATGCTCACCCAGACCAGCACGGCCCAGAGTCCGTATCCGACCGCGGCGTGCGCCGCGCGCAGCGCCGGGGTGAGCTGCAGCAGCACGGTCGCGATGCCGAGCGAGACCTGCAGCGCCGCGAGGGCGGCGGCGAGGCGAGTGGCCGCGGTCTTGCCGGCCATCGCGAGATGGATGAAGAGGCCGAGCAGCAGGATGCCCAGCCAGCGATGGATCCAGTGCACGAAGGGGAGCCAGCCGGTTGGGAGGACGTCGCCGCTGCAGAGAGGGAAGTCCGGGCAGGCGAGCCCGGCGCCCGAGTGGCGCACATAGCCGCCGAGAGCCAGCTGGACCAGGAGCACGATCAGGCCGACCCGGGCCAGCCGCCGTGTGCGATCTGCCGGGGCGACCGCCGCCCCGCGAAGCCCGTATCCCAAGATGATGAGGGCGGCCAGGATCAGCAGCGCGTTGACCAGGTGGGCGGTGCTGATCAGGTGGGGCAGCTTCAGCAACACCGTGATGCCCCCGAGCGCCACCTGCACGACGAGGAGGGCCGGCACGAGCCACGCGAGTCGCCGCAGGCCCGGTGCCCGCGTGCGCGCGAGCGTGGCCACCGAGGTCGCCACGATCAGGACGCTCGCGGCCAGCGCGGCCAGGCGATGGCCGTACTCGATGAGCACGTCGGCGCGTAGCGGAGGAATCATCGAGCCGTGGCAGAGCGGCCAGTCCGGGCAGGCGAGCCCGGATCCGGTGGCGCTCACGACGTTACCGAGCGTCATCAGGATGAAGACCGCCACCACCGCGGCGAAGGCGAGACGGCTTGCCGTCACCCGGATATCCCCTTGGTGTATCCGCTCGCCTTGCCCTCGGCTTCACCGCGCACTGCTAGATCGTCCCCGCCGGCGCCCTGCCAGCGGAAGAAGATCACCGAGAGGGCGACCAGGAACACCATGCCGCCGGGAATCCACATGATCAGGCCGCCGAGGTGCTGGTCCGCGTGTGGGGTGAGCCATTCCCAGACGCGCGGGGCCGCCGCGTAGTACGGGTACAGGAGGTCGTCGGCCATCGAGATGAAGATGGCGACCATGACCATGGGCAGGCCAACCACGAAGAGGTACAGGAGCTGGACCGGATACGGCGCCCGCGGCAGCTCGCCCACCGGGGAGAGCACCGGCCACCACAGGAGCACGGAGCCGGCCATCATCAGCAGGTGACCCAGGATGTGCACCGGATGGTGATCCATGGCCAGGTTGTACACCGGGGGCAGATGCCAGGTCACCAGGATGAGGTTGAACGCCGCGAAGGCTCCCGCCGGCTTCGTGACCGCCCGGGCGATCCGCAGGCGTCGTGCGTCGCCCAGCAGCGGACGCACCATCCAGCCGGGCGTGCCGTAGAGGAGGAGCGGGGGCATCGCGAAGACCAGCAGCATGTGCTGGACCATGTGCGCGCTGAACAGGTAGTAGTCCGAGAGGTCGTGGATGGGCCCGGTGAGGGCCACGAGCAGCACGCCGAGCGCGCCCGCGAAGGACGCGACGCGGAGCGGCTCGACCCGGGCCCGGGGATCGAGGTGGCGTCGCCACAGGGTCGCGGCGCAGTAGACCGCGCCGAAGGCCGCCAGCCCTCCGACCACGACCGGATCGGCCTGCCAGACGGTCCAGTCGAAGCCATCGGGCCCGAGGGGCGGCGGCCCCGCGGGCCCGGGTACTACGTGCGCCATGGCCTAGAGGACGTGACGGGGCAGCAGCAGGAAGGCGCTGAAGAGCGCCATGACCGCCATGATGATGGCGATGGCGATGATCAGCGGCCCCACGAATAGAGCCCGCAGGATCGGATGGTCGTAACGCAGGTGCATGAAGAAGCCCACGACCAGGAAGAACTTGATCGCGGACATCACCAGCAGACCCGACACCAGCAGCCAGTTCGGGATGCCGGGGACGTAGAGCGTGGCGACCTCGACCGCGGTGATGATCGCCAGCATGATCGCCACGTTGATGTAGGTCCTGACGGTCGCGTGCCCCCCTCCATCTCCGTGCGTCGTGGCAGCGGCGGCGTGTTGATTGGCCATGTCGCGGCTCCTACGGGATGAGGTAGATGACGGTGAAGATGGCGATCCACACGATGTCGACGAAGTGCCAGTACAGGCCCGCGATCTCCACCTTGGTGTAGTCGCGCGCGTCGATCTGCCCGCGCCAGGCCAGGCCGACCAGGATCAGCAGCCAGATCACACCCCCGGTCACGTGCGCCCCGTGGAAGCCGGTCAGCACGAAGAAGCTCGAGCCGAAGAGGCTCGTGGAGAGCGTGAGCCCGTGGTGGAGCGCGAAGGTCGTGAACTCGTAGACTTGGTTCCCCACGAAATGAGCGCCGAGCAGGGCGGTCACGAGGAGCCAGCGGGCCGCCGACTTGACCCGGTTGTGCTGGAGGTGGGAGAGGGCCAGCACCATGGTCAACGACGAGGCGAGGAGCAGGGCCGCGCTGTAGGACGTGAGCGGGATGTCGAAGACGTCGTGCGGGCCCGGCCCCGAGATCGACTTGCCCTTGTAGGCGAGGTAGGTGCCGATCAGCGATCCGAAGAACATGCAGTCGGAGCCGAGAAAGGCCCACATCCCCATCTTGCGGTTGTCGAGCCCGGTGTTGCCGATGTTGGGGTCGTGGACGGCGTGGGTCGCGGCGTGATCGGCCACGGGGGGCTCTCCTAGTGTCCGTGCCCCTCGGCGGGGCGGTGCAGCTCCATGGCGAACTTGTACATGAGGTAGAGCGTGAGCAGGCCGCCCACGATGACCTGGTACATGCTGATCATCAGGCCCGAGATCATGACGGTCATCGCGAGAGCCAGCAGCAGTGGCCAGTAGGAGGTCGACGGCATGTGGATCGCCGCGATCTCCGCCGCGGTCACCGGAGCCGGCTTGGGCCGCGGCGCGCTCCCGTGGCCGTCCCCGTGCTTCTGGAGCCAGAAGTCGTCGCGGTCGTGCACATGCGGGACGCGCGCGAAGTTGTAGACGGGCGGCGGCGACGGAATCGCCCACTCCAGGGTCCGGGCGTCCCATGGGTCGCTGCCCGCCACCTGGCCGCTGCGCATGGTCCGGACGACGTTGGCGATGAAGAACAGCAGCGAGACCGCGATGAGGAAGGACCCGATCGTCGAGACCAGGTTCCAGAAGTTCCACCCGAGATCCGGCGCGTAGGTATAGATGCGGCGGGGCATGCCGATGAGCCCCAGGTAGTGCTGCGGGAAAAAGGTCACGTTGAAGCCGATCATCATGAGCCAGAAGTGCCACAGGCCCAGGCGCTCGTCGAGCAGCTTACCGGTGATCTTCGGCCACCAGTAGTAGATGCCCCCGAACAGACCGAAGATCGACCCGCCGAAGAGCACGTAGTGGAAGTGCGCGACCACGAAGTAGCTGTCGGTCTGCTGCAGATCCACCGGGGGCGAGGCGTGCATGACCCCGGAGAGTCCCCCCATCGTGAACATCGCGATGAAGCCCAGCGCGAAGTAGAGCGGGGTCCTGAAGCGGATGGTCCCGCCCCACAGCGTACCGATCCAGTTCAGGATCTTCACGCCGGTCGGTACCGCGATCAGCATGGTGGTGATCGAGAACGCGGAATCCGCGACCGGCCCCATGCCTACCGCGAACATGTGGTGGCTCCACACCCCGAAGCCGAAGAAGCCGATCATGATGCCCGAGTAGATCACCACCGGGGCGCCGAAGAGCGGCTTCCGCGCGAAGGTGGGCAGGACCTCCGAGACGATGCCCATCGCGGGCAGGATCAGGATGTAGACCTCCGGGTGGCCGAAGATCCAGAACAGGTGCTGGTACAGGACCGGGTCGCCGCCGCCTTGCGTGATCGCGGCGCCGGCCAGGAAGAAATGGCTGCCGAAGACGCGGTCGAGGAAGAGGAGCAGCATGCCCGCCGCGATCACCGGCACGAAGAGAGCGTTGAGGATCGCCGTCAGCCAGAGGCCCCAGACGGTGAGCGGCATCTGGAAGTAGCCCATGCCGGGGGCGCGCAGCCGGATCACGGTCGTGATGTAGTTGACGGCCCCCATGATCGTGGAGGAGCCGGCGGTGAAGATGGCCACGACCCAGAGCGTCTGGCCGAGGCCCGGCTGGCCGACCAGCGTCGAGAGCGTCGGGTAGGCCTGCCAGCCTCCCGAGGCGGGACCCATCGGCACGAAGAAGGAGGAGATCAGGACCGCGCCCGACACGATCATCGTCCAGAAAGAGAGCATGTTGAGCGTCGGGAACGCCATGTCGCGCGCGCCGATCATCAGCGGGATGCAGAAGTTGCCGAAGGCGCCGATGAGGATGGGCGTGATCGCGAAGAAGATCATGATCGTGCCGTGCATCGTGAAGAACGACGTGTAGGCCTGCGGAGGCATCACGCCGCCGCTGCGGGGCCACACGAGCTCCCCGAGGACCGGGAACGGCGTGCCCGGATGGCCGATCTGCCAGCGGATCATCATCGCCATGAGGCCGCCCAGGCCCAGGAAGAACAGGCCGTACCAGACGAACTGCTTGGCGATCACCTTGTGATCCGTGGAGAGGACGTAC
>DATIWG010000042.1:0-5937 GCA_035519555.1 Nitrosotalea sp.
ACGGCGGCGGTGCTCTACGAGGTCCGGAAGCCGGTGGTGGTGGAGGACGTGGAGGTGCTGGAGCCCCAGGGACACGAGGTGCTCGTGCGCTGGGCAGCCAACGGCGTCTGCCACAGCGACCTGCACGTGGTCACCGGGGACTACCCCCATCCGCTCCCGGTGGTGCTGGGTCACGAGGCGGCCGGGGTGGTGGAGCGGATCGGTCCCGGGGTGGAAACGGTGAAGCCGGGCGACCACGTCTGCTCGAGCTACATCCCCTCGTGCGGTCGGTGCGCCTACTGCATCGGCGGCCAGCCCACCATGTGCGCGCTGCGCGACAAGCCGCGCTGGTTCATGCACGACGGGACCGCTCGTCTCCGGCGCAACGGCCAGCCGCTGCACCACTTCCTCCAGGTCGCGGGCTACGCGACACACGCGGTGCTGCCCGAGCCGAGCGTGATCCCGATCCGCGCCGATGCCCCGCTCGACGTGGTGTGCCTGGTGAGCTGCGGCGTGCTGGCGGGCGCGGGTCCGGTGTTCAACCGCGCCAAGGTGCCGCCCGGGGCCAGCGTGGCGGTGTGGGGCTGCGGTGGGGTCGGGCTCAACACGATCCAGGCCGCGCGCCTCGTGGGGGCGGGTAAGATCGTCGCGGTGGACGTGATGCGCCAGAAGCTCGCCTGGGCCGAGGAGTTCGGGGCCACCGACACCGTGGACGCGTCGAAGGAGGACCCGGTCGCGGCGGTGCAACGGCTGAGCGGGACCGGCGGGGTCGACTTCGCGTTCGAGGTGGTGGGCACCCAGAAGACGATCGAGCAGGCGCTGCTGGCCACTCACCGTGGCGGTACCTGCGTGGTCGTGGGCGTGTCCCCCGCGGGGACACGCCTCTCGATCGATCCGTCCCTCTTCCTCCAGCAGCGGATCCTCACCGGCACCTCGTTCGGCGGCGGGCGCCAGCGTACCGACGTGCCGATGCTGATCGACCTCTACATGTCCGGCCGGTACAAGCTCGACGAGCTGATCAGCCGGCGCCTGCCCCTATCCGAGCTGAACGAGGGCTTCGACCTCATGCTCCAGGGCGAGGTGAAGCGGAGCGTGATCGTCTACTAGCTGCTGAAAAAGGCCCATCTGCACCTGGGCCTTCTTGAGCAGCCTGCCTCAGCGGGGATCGATCGGGGTGGGCATCGGGGCGCGGGCCTCGACGGCGGCCGCCGCGTCGAGGCAGAGGTCCTCGCGGAAGCGGCCCCCCGTGATCTGCACGCCCATCGGCACGCCGTCGGCGACGCCGGTGGGCACCGACACCGCGGGCAGCCCCAGCACCGGCACCGCGAGCTGCATGATCTGGGCGGCCATCAGCCGGCGCGTGGTTTCGGCGTCCACCAGGTCGAGGTCGACCGGGAACGCGCGCTCGTTGGACACCGGCGTCACCACGATCGGGCGCTCGGCGAGGAACAGCTCCCAGAGCCGCAGCAGCCGGTCGCGCTGCGTGAGCCCGTCGAGCACGTGGCGCGCATCGCGCGCGGGGTGGAGCGCGCGCCAGAAGCCGAGCGCACGCTTGATCCCGTCGTCGCCGTACTGCTGCGCCACCGGCTCGAGCGCGGCGATCGTGTCGTCCATCGCGATCGTGGTCCACAGATCGGCCACCGCGCCCAGCTCCGGAGGCTCGACCTCCTCGACTGCGTAGCCGGCGGCCTCCAGGCAGCGCCCGGCCTGGCGGACCGCGTCGGCGACGGCGGGGGCGACGCCGCCGCGGCCCGCGGGATCGGGCACGAGGGCGACCCGGATCGGACGCGTCGGGGCCGGACCTTCGAGGGGAACGTCGGCGCAGCGCGGGTCGTGCGGATCCGACACCGCCATCGCCGCGAAGGCCAGGCGGGCGTCGCGCACCCGCCGGGTGAGCGGCCCCTGGACGGCCATGAGCTGCGCCGAGATCGGGCGAGCCGCGGGGCCGCTGAAGTTGAAGGACGGGACGCGCCCGTAGCTCACCCGCAGCCCGACGAGACCGCAGCAGTACGCCGGATAGCGCACCGAGCCCGCGATGTCGTTGCCGTGGCCGACCGCGCCGATGCCGGTGGCGGTGGCGGCGGCGGCGCCGCCGCTCGAGCCGCCCGGCGTCCGGGACGGGTCCCACGGGTTTCGGGTCGCGCCGTGCAGCGCGTTGTCGGTGAACCAGCGCATCGAGAAGGCGGGCGTGTTGGTGCGGCCCACCACGATGCCGCCGGCCCGGCGCAGGTTCGCCACCACCGGGTTGTCGCGCGTGGCCTGCAGGTCCTTGAAGGCCACCACGCCGTTGTCGGTCGGGTACCCGGCCATATCCACGTTCACCTTGATCGTGATCGGCACCCCGTGCAGGGGGCCCACCGGTTCGCCGCGCGCAAGCATCTCGTCGGCGGCGGTGGCCTCGGCGAGCGCCGCCTCGTGGCGCGGGCGCACCACCGCGTTGATCCGTGGGTTGACCGCGTCGAGCCGCGCCAGCGCGGCCGCCACCGCCTCCCGGCAGGAGGCGCGGCGCGCGCGGATCAGGGCGGCCAGCTCGACCGCGTCGAGCCGCCAGAGCTCGGAGGCTATGGGCACACCTCGTAGCGGGGCGGGAAGGTCGCGGTCACGCCGCGGCCTCCGGGCAGATCTCGGGGATGGTCCGGTCGAGCACCGAGACGATACGATCGATCTCGGCGCGGGTGAGGACGAGCGGCGGCGCCAGCACGAGCGTGTTGCCGAGATGCCGGCCGCCGCCCGAGCGGCCCACGATCACCCCGCGCTCCTGACAGCGCTCGACGATTCGCTTGATCTGCGCCTGGGGCATGACGGCCTTGGACGCACGGTCGATCACCAGCTCGACACCCGCGTAGAGCCCCAGGCCACGCACGTCGCCGACCCACGGGTGCCGCATCAGGGTCCGGAGCCCGTCGAGGAGATACGCGCCGTTCTCGGCCGAGCGCTCGGTCAGCTTCTCCTCGAGCATGATCTCGATGTTGCGCAGCGCGACCGCGGCCGCCACCGGATGGCCACCGTAGGTGTTCACCTGGTTGACCTGGCGGTTCTCCGACGGGTCGCCCACGAACGACTTGAAGACGGAGTTGCGCACCACGGTGGCGGCCATCGGCAGGTAGGCGCTCGAGATACCCTTGGCCACCGTGACGATGTCCGGCTTGACGCCCGCGTGCTCGTGGGCGAAGAGCCGCCCGGTCCGCCCGAACCCGTTGATCACCTCGTCGACGTGGAGCAGGACGCCGTGTTTCTTGCAGAGATCGGCCACCGCGGGCAGGTAGCCATCGGGCGGCACCGCCACGCCGACCGCGCTCATCACCGGCTCGATGACGACCTCGGCCACCGTCTCCGGGCCCTCGCCCTGGATGGTCGTCTCCATGTTCTTCACGCAGGCCAGCTCGCAGCTGGTGGGCTCGAGGCCGAACGGGCAGCGGTAGCAGTAGGGCGGGGCGACGTGGACGAACTCGTTGCCGGAGAGCGGCTCGAACTTCATCTTGCGGTCGCCCATGCCGCCGGCGGCCAGGGTGGCCAGCGTGGTCCCGTGGTAGCCGTAGTACCGGCTGATGGTCTTGTAGCGGTTCTGCTGGGGGAACTCGTGGCGCGCGTACTGGCGCGCGAACTTGAAGGCGGCCTCGTTGGCCTCCGAGCCGGAGCTGACGAAGTACACGTGGTTGTCGCCGCCCAGGAGCCGGTTGACCTTCTCGGCGAGCGCGGCCGCCGGCAGGTTCATCGCGGTGTGCGGGTAATAGGAGAGCTGGCGCATCTGCTCGGCGGCCACGTCGGCCAGCTCGGTGCGCCCGTAGCCGATGTTCACGCACCAGAGCCCGGCCATGCCGTCGAGGTACTCGCGGCCGTCGGCGTCCACCACCGTGGAGTCCTTGGCCGAGACGATCACGAGCTGCTGCTCCTCGAGCTGCTTGTGCGGCACGATCGGGTGGATGACGTTGGCGAGGTCCTGCTTGACTACGGAGGGCCGGTTCGCGGCGGTCGACATGTCGCTCTCCTGTCCGGGGATTTCTAGCGCGGGGGAGTCGGGGCGCGCCGGGGTCAGGCGCCGCTCGTGACGGCGTCCGGCGACTCGACGTCGAGCGTGGTCACCCGGCGGAGCTCGCGGCGGTACTTCGCGTCGTCGAACGGCCGCGCCCGATGCATGGTGGCGCGGTTGTCCCAGATCACCAGGTCGCCCACGCGCCACAGGTGACGGTAGACGAACCGGGGCTGGGTGGCGTGCTCGATGAGGTCGCGCAGCAGGAGTCGGCCCTCCGGCACCGGCCAGTCGACGATCCGGGAGGCGTGCGAGGCCAGGTAGAGCGAGCGGCGCTTCGAGCGCGGGATCGTCCGCACCAACGGATGGACGGCACCCTTGAGAGCCGCCTGCTCGCTCTCGGAGAACTCGAAGCCCAGGGTCTGGCGCGAGTGGGCGATGGAGTGGTGCACCCGCAGCCCCTCCAGCCGGGCCTTCTCCTCGTCGGGGAGCGCGTCGTAGGCCGCGCGCATGTCCGCAAACTCGGTGTCGGCCGCGACGGGCGGGACGACCTTGGCCGACAGCATCGAGTAGCGGCCGGGCGGATCCTGGAACGAAGCGTCCGTGTGCCAGAGCCGGTTGCCGAGGCTGTACATCCGCCGCCGGTTGTCCGACCGCATGATCTCGCCGTTCTCGTCGAGGTTCGAGATGTCACCGAGCGCCTCGTTGCCGAAGCGATTCTTGTGCAGCACACTGCTGCCGAGCTTGGTGTGCAGGACGCCGTCGAGCCGCTGGGCGAAGTCGAGATGCTCCTCGTCGCTCCAGACCTGATCGCGGAACACCAGGACCGCGTGCTCGTCCATTCCGGCCCGGATCTGCGCGAGCGTGGTCTCGTCACGGACCTGCTTGAGGTCGACGGGGCTCACCTCGGCGACGAACAGGGGGTGAAGCGGGCGGAATGTCAGGGCCATTGGACGCCTCCCGGAGAAAGCCTAGGCCGACCAGGCCAGGGAGTCAAGAACCGCCGCCTCCGTCGACAAGGCGTCGCGACGCATGCCAAGATGCCGCGGGAGGAGACCATCCATGCGCATCGGATTCATCGGACTCGGCATCATGGGCGCCAGCATGGCGTCCAATCTGCAGGCGGCCGGCCACGCGCTCTCGGTGCACGACGTGCGAAAGCAGGCCGCCACGCCCCACCTGGCCGCCGGCGCCGTCTGGAAGGACACTCCGCGCGCCCTGGCGGAGGACGTCGACGTCGTCTTCACCTCGCTGCCCGGTCCTCCGGAGGTCGAGCAGGTAGCGATCGGCGCGAACGGGCTCATCCACGGCTTGAAGGCGGGCGCGGCCCTCTTCGACCTCACCACGAACGCCCCCGCGCTGGTCCGGCGCCTCCACGGGCTCTTCGCGGAGCGCGGCGTCCACGTCCTCGACGCGCCGGTCAGCGGCGGGCCGGCCGGGGCCCGCACGCGGCGGCTCGCGATCTGGGTGGGTGGTGAGCGCGCCCAGTTCGACCGCCACCGGCCGCTGCTGGAGGCGATGGGGGACAAGCCCTACTACGTCGGGCCGATCGGCGCGGGGGCGGTGGCCAAGCTCGTCCACAACTGCGCGAGCTTCACGATCCGCGCGGTGCTGGCCGAGGTGTTCAGCATGGGCGTGAAGGCGGGGGTGGCCCCGGAGCTGCTCTGGCAGGCGGTGCGCCAGGGCAACAGCGGTCGCCGCCGCACCTTCGACGTGCTCGCCGAGAAGTTCCTGCCCGGGGAGTTCGAGCCGCCGTCCTTCGCGCTGCGGCTCGGGCACAAGGACGTCTCACTGGCCACCGCGCTGGGCCGCGAGTGCGGCGTGCCGATGCGGCTGGCCAACCTCGCGCTCGAGGAGATCACCGAGGCGCTCGGGCGGGGGTGGGGCGATCGGGACTCGAGCAGCTTCATGTTGCTGGAGGAGGAGCGCGCCGGCGTCGAGATCAAGGTGCCCCGGGAGCGCCTCCAGCAGATCTTCGAGCAGGACGG
>DATIWG010000043.1:0-1545 GCA_035519555.1 Nitrosotalea sp.
GTGCCGGGACGGCGTCGACTACGTCGTCATGGCGCACGTGTCGAACGTCACGGGCGCCGTGACGCCGGTGAAGGACGTCTCCCGGATCACCCACGAGCACGGCGGACGCCTCATTCTCGACGCGGCGCAGAGCGCCGGGGATCTCGAGATCGACATGCAGGACCTCGGCATCGATGCGCTCGCGGCGCCGGGTCACAAGGGGCTCTACGGGCCCATGGGCACCGGCGTGCTCGTCCTGGCCGCGGACCTTCCGGTCGAGCCCTGGCGCGAGGGCGGCACCGGCGTCCACTCGGAGCGCGAGGAGCAGCCGGCGGAGTACCCGTGGCACCTCGAGGCCGGCACCTGCAACCTGCCCGGCATCGCGGGCCTGCGCGCCGGCATCCGGTTCGTGACGTCGGTGGGCGTGACCGCGATGGGTGAGCACGACGCGATGCTCGCGCGGGTGGCGGTGGAGGGGCTACGTCGGATCGACGGGGTCCGCGTCCTGGGCGGCCCGGACGGCCCCCGAACCGGGGTGGTATCGTTCATCGTTGATGGTCTGGACGTCGCCCTGGCGGCCGCGATGCTCGACGAGTCGGCCGGCATCGCGGTCCGGAGCGGGCTCCATTGCGCCCCGGCCGCCCACCGGGCGCTGGGGACGTTTCCCACGGGAACGGTGCGGGCGAGCTTCGGTCACTTCAATACGCGTGAGCACGCGGAGGCGCTCGTCGCTACGGTCCGCGCGATGAGCGAATCGAATTGGCAGTTCTGCGGGGGTGTGGCCGGAGACGCGAAGCGACCGCAATGATGACCGTAGTGGCGTGGCGCGTGTCTGTGCGGGGTGTCGTTCAGGGTGTCGGGTTCCGCCCCTTTGTCTACCGGCTCGCCACCCGGCTGGGCCTCGGCGGGACCGTGCGGAATACCGCGCGCGGCGTCGAGATCGAGGTCGAGGGGGCGGCTGGCGTGCTGCGCCGGTTCGTTGACAAGCTTGTCGCCGAGGCGCCGGCGGCGGCGCACATCGACGACGTCCGCGTCGAGGACGTCGAGGCGCGGGGCCACGCCGACTTCACGATCGAGCGGTCGCACGATGGCGACGGCTTGCTGCCGGTCGCTCCTGATATCGCCACGTGTCCCGCGTGTGTCGAAGAGCTTCTCGACCCGGCCGACCGACGCTTCGGCTATCCCTTCACGAACTGCACGGCCTGCGGTCCCCGGTTCACCATCGTTCGCGCGGTTCCATATGACCGCCCGAATACCACGATGACCGCATTCACGATGTGCGCCGAATGCCGCGCCGAGTACGACCACCCGGGCGACCGACGCTTCCACGCTCAGCCCAATGCGTGTGCCGCGTGCGGGCCCCGGCTGACTCTGGTGGACGGCCAGGGTCTCCCTATCGACGGGGACGCTCTCAGCGAGACGCGGCGGCGGCTCGCGACCGGACGCATCGTCGCCATCAAGGGTATCGGCGGCTTCCACCTCGCGTGCGACGCCGGAAACGACGCGGCCGTGCAGCGGCTCAGGGAGCGCAAGGGGCGCGAGGCCAAGCCGCTCGCCATCATGGTG
>DATIWG010000044.1:0-28402 GCA_035519555.1 Nitrosotalea sp.
GAAGGAGCTGCCGGGCGGCAAGACCATCGCCCACGGCTATCTGACTCTCTCGCTCCTCCCCCGGCTGGCCCCGACCTTGATGGCGGTCGAGAAGCGCCGGCGCGGCCTCAACTACGGCTCGAACCGCGTCCGCTTCACCGCGCCGGTGCCGGCGGGCGGGCGCGTCCGGCTGCGCCAGAAGCTCTTGAAGGTGGAGGCCGTGGAGGACAACGGCTTCCGCATCACGAGCGAGATGACCATGGAGGTGGAGGGCAATTCCCGCCCCGCCATGGTCGCCGAGACCCTCAGCATCGTCTACGGGTAGGGCTGCCGTGACCGCCCCACTCGTGACCTACGCCGTCGACGGCCGCGTCGGCATCGTCTCGCTGAACCGGGCCGACAAGCTGAACGCGATCAGCCCCGAGCTCAAGCGCACCCTAATCGAGCGCTTCCACGAGGCCGACCGCGATCCGGCCACCGCGGTGGTGGTGCTGCGCGCGGAGGGGCGGAGCTTCTCCGCCGGCTACGACATCTCCCCCAACCCGGAGCGGGCGGCCCGTCGGGGCAACGCGCTGGCCTGGCACGTCTCGCTCACCGACGACGTCCGGCTCGAGATGACGCCGTGGGACATGACGAAGCCGGTGATCGCCTCCGTGCAGGGCCACTGCCTCGGCGGCGGCTGCGAGCTAGCCATGATGTGCGACCTCACGATCGCAGCGGACGACGCGCAGTTCGGCGAGCCGGAGATCCGCTTCTCCAACGTGGGCCCCGCCCTCATCATGCCGTTCGTCGTCGGGCTCAAGCGCGCCCGCGAGATGCTCTACCTGGGTGATCCCATCGACGCCCGGACCGCGCTCCGCTACGGCATGGTGAACCGCGTCGTTCCCCGAGCCGAGCTCGAGACGGCCACGATGAAGTACGCGCGGCGCCTGGCCCTCATCTCGCCGGAGGCGCTGGCCGCCACCAAGCTCGCGACCAACCGGGGCGCCGACGCGGCCGGCTTCCGGAACGCGATCCGCGCCGGGCTCGACGTGCTGGCGCCGCTCTACGCGGCCCGCACCGAGGTCGGGATGAAGTTCGACGAGATCCGGGAGAAGGAGGGCCTCGGCGCCGCGCTGCGGTGGCGGGCCAAGCAGCTCGAGGAGTAGCCGGCGCTCGCCTAGCGCGCGCCGGTCACCTTGGCGCGCAGCTCGGCCACCTGCTGGTGGAAGGGCGTGCTCGGCCCCGCGGTCATCGGGGTGCTCTCCGCGAGCCCGGTGATCAGCTGCACCATGATCGGGCCGTCCTCGGTGAGGAAGCCGGGCAGCCGCTTCTTGAAGTCCTCCAGCGTGGTGACGGTGTATGCGTTGCGGTAGCCGGCGGCCTTGGCCATCGCCGCGAAGTCCGTCCCCGCCCCGCCCGGCGTCTCCTGCGAGCCCGAGGTGTGGTAGACGCCGTTCTTGAAGAGCAGGTGCGTGAAGTTGCGCGGCGCCGCGCCCGCGATGGTGGCGAGCGAGCCGAGCTGCATCAGCAGCGAGCCGTCGCCGTCGAAGACGATCACGCGGCGATCGGGTGCGCCCAGGGCCAGCCCCAGCCCCATCGCGGAGGCGCCGCCCATGAAGCCCACGCAGCCGACCGAGAGATCGTCGGGCGCGATCTTGCGCCAGGCGGGCGCGGTGGTCATGGTGGGCACGCAGATGGCCGCCCCGCGGGCGGCCGCGATCACCTTGAGGACCTCCTCGGGCTTCATCATCACGCGGTCTCCAGGCCGACGAGCACCGCGGCGGGGCCTTTCCGCTCACGGCTCTTGCGGTAGTACTCGGGGATCAGCTTCACGTCGTCCGGGCCTTCCATGCGGGCGTGGGGAATGCTGAACACGTCGAGCAGCGGCTCGGCGAAGCGGACCATCGAGTGCCGCGAGTCCTTCGGATCCTTGTCTTTCTCGCGGCTCAGCAGCCCGATCATGTAGAAGATCGGGATCTTGCCGTCCATCGAGATGCCGCGGATCGTGTTCACGCTGGCGTAGAGCCCGGCGTGCTGGATCATCACGATCACCGGCTCGCCGGTCATGTAGAGCCCGGCCGCCACCGCGTTGGCGTCGTCCTCGGTCGAGCACGTGAGCACGCGCAGGCTACGCTCCTTGTCCAGCGCGGCGAGCACGCTCTTCTGGTGCGTGTCGGGCACGCTGATGATCCAGCCGAGCGGGTCCTGGCGCTTCGCGCCGCGACGCTCCGCCTGGAAGATCTCCTTGAACGCGTCGATGATCAGAGAGGACGGAACGGACTCGGGCATGGGCACTTCCTCCTCGGAATGACCGGCTTTCGCCGCCGGACCAGCGGAGAGTCTGCCACAGGACGCCGCCTCGGGGAAGCGCTACGCGCTTCATCAATCGCCTGGAGCGGCGGCTCGCCGAGAGCACGCGCCGGAAGATCAGGCAGCTCATCGCCAAGGTGCCGGGCGCCTGGCTTCGCGGCCTCCTCCACATTCCAGACGAGATCAGCTGACCGGGATCATCTAGAATAGCGGGTATGCTCCCTCGACTCGGCCGGGCGGCCGCCCTCGCGGGGCTGCTCGTCCTGCCGGTCCCC
This sequence comes from Nitrosotalea sp., assembly GCA_035519555.1. Lineage (GTDB taxonomy): Bacteria > Methylomirabilota > Methylomirabilia > Rokubacteriales > CSP1-6 > CAMLFJ01. Next base: position 2,547 of record DATIWG010000044.1, read on the forward strand.
GCCTGGTCGGCCGATCCACCGGCCACGGAAGAGGGTCAGGCCCTCGACGTCCGCCGCCTCTCCCCGGAGCAGCGCGCCCGGCTCCTCGCGGGCGACACCATCGCCTATGAACTGCTCGAAACCAGCGAGATCGAGGTCAGCGCGGGCGTGGCCATGTACCTGGCGGTCCCACTCGGGCGCGCGGCCGAGGTGCTGACGAGCCCAGACGTGGTGCTGAAGGACCCGAGCATCACCGCGTCCGGGCTCATTCCGGCCCGAGCCACCCCGGCGGCGGTCCAGGGCTTCATGTTCACGAGCGGGGAGCTGGGCGAGGCCCGGGAGGCGCTCGAAGCGGAGCCGGGCCTCCGCTTCAACCTGACCCCGGCCGAGAGCGAGGCCTTCCGCGCAGCCAAGGCCGCGCCCCGCTGCTGCGATCGGACGACCACGCTCGAGACGGCGGCCAGCCAGTGGCGGGCGCTCCTGCTCCAGCGCGCGCAGGCCTTCCAGGCACGCGGCCTCGACGGCGTCGCGCCCTACGCGCGGCGCGGGGGGATCAGCGACCCGGCCGCGCTGCTGCGGGTGGCCGCGGGCGACGCGCGCATCGTGGCCCCTTTCGCGCCGGGCCTCAGCCAGGCGCTGCTCCGCTACCCGGCCGAGCAGAGCCCCACCTCGATCAGCCAGATCTACTGGGTGAAGCGCCAGGTCCAGGGCCGGCCCACCCCGATCCTGATCCACCATCTCGTCGACGTGACCCCGGCGCTCGCGCTCTACGTGGAGCGGCAGGTCTACGTCGGGCACACTTACAACGCGAGCCAGATCCTCTGCGCCGCGGTGCCCTACGAGGACGGCGTGCTGATCCTGTCGAGCAATCGCGTCTCGACCGACCAGGTGGGGGGCTTCGGGGGCGACATGAAGCGGATGATCGGGCGGCGGCAGCTCCGGGCGGAGATCGTCAAGCGCTTCCACCGGATCCGCGCCGCGCTGGCATCCACGCCCGCGCCGCCGGCTGCGGTGCAGAGCCCGTAGATGCGCCGGGAGCCTTCCGTCTGCCGACGGGCGAGAGGGCGCCGACCCGGAGCGGGTCTAGTCACCCAGGACGCGCCGACGCAGCAGGCGCAGGTCGAGCGGCACCAGCACGCCCAGCATCAGCGCCGACAGCGCGGCCACGCCGGCCAGGTGGCCGCTCACCGGCCCGCCGATCAGGACGCCGCGGAACGCCTGGGCGAGCTGGTAGAGCGGGTTCACCGTGTTCAGCGCCACCAGCACCGGATGCTCGAGCGGGAAGTAGGTCGAGGAGAGCAGCCCCATCGGCAGCACGAGCAGGAACACCGGCAGGTTCATGTGGTCGATGGTCGGCATGACCGCGGTGAAGCAGAGCCCCAGCGCGGCGAATCCGCAGGCGGCCACGAAGGCCACCGGCCAGAGCGCGGGCAGCCACCGCAGGTCGAGGGTCAGAAGGCCGATCCACTGGATCGCGACCAGCACCGCCGACACGATCACCACGTACATGGTCGCGAGCAGGCCCGCCCACAGGACCTCGCCCCACACCACGTGGGCCAGCTCGACCTGGGTGGTGAGCTGTCCCTCCCACGTGCGCTGGTAGCGCATCCGGATGAAGGCCGCGAACAGCGACTGGAAGATCGCGGTCATGAAGGTGGCGTAGGCGAGCAGCCCCGGCGCCACGTAGGTCATGTACTCGATCGGGCGGCCCTGCCAGGTGAGGCTGGCCACGTAGCCGCCGAGCCCCGCCCCGAACGCGATCAGCATCGTCACCGGCTCCAGCGCCGGCGGCAGGAAGGCGGTGTGCCAGTTCCGCAGGTAGACGCGCAGATGCCGCCCCACGACCGCGCGGCTCTGCCACTCGAGCGCTGCGGCCAGCCACCTCATGGAGAGAGCGAGAGCTTGAGGAACAGGTCGTCGAGCGTGGGCCCGCGCACCTCGTAGCGTAGTGAGGGAAACGCGCGCGCGAAGTCGGCCAGCTCCTCGGCGGAGACCGGCACGTGCCAGGCTCCCAGCACGCTCGCCGGCTCACCGCGCCCGTGCGCCGAGAGCCAGGCCGTGATCCGCGCGCCGTGAACTCCGTCTACCACCACCACGTGCTCGCCCACCAGGTCGCCCAGCACGCTCTTGGCCGTCCCGCGCGCCACCACGCGGCCGCGGGCCAGCACGGTGAGCGCGTCGCTCAGCCGCTCCGCTTCGTCCATGTAGTGGGTGGTGAGGATGATCGCGAGCCCCTCCGCGCGCAGCCCGTCGACGAGGTCCCACACCCCCATGCGCGCCTGCGGGTCGAGCCCGGTGGTGGGCTCGTCGAGGAAGAGCAGGCGCGGGCGGTGCACGAGCGCGCGAGCGATCATCAGGCGCCGCCGGTAGCCGCCGGAGAGCGTCTCCGGCTTCTGCCGCGCGTAGGTCGTGAGCTCGAAGCGATCCAGCAGCTCGGCCACGCGCCGGCCGAGGTCGGCCGGGCGCGGCCGGAAGTAGCTGGCCGCGATGGTGAGGTTCTGCTCGACCGTGAAGTCGCCGTCGAAGGTATCGTCCTGCGTGCATACCCCGATCGAGCGCTTGGCCCGCACGAGATCGCGCCCGAGCTCGACGCCGTCCACGTGGATCCGGCCCTCGTCGGGGTGGAGGAAGCCGTACAGCATCCGGAGCGTCGTGGTCTTACCCGCTCCGTTGGGCCCGAGCAATCCCACGATCTGTCCGCTCGCGCAGGCGAGGTCCACCCCGTCGACCACGCGGCGGCCGCCGAGGTGCTTGACGAGACCGCGCGCGTCGAGCAGCGTCGACATGGCCTCTCGATTGTACCGGGCTTGACAACTCCCGCCACGGGAGTCAGTGTCTCGGAGGTCCCAGCAGGTAGCCAGGAGGAGCCCGCCATGACAAAGCGCCCGCGGCAGCCGGCCCGCTCCAAGCGTCTCACGTCAAAGCCTCGCCCCCCCGCGCCTCCCGCGCGTGACCTGCTGCTGGCTCCCATGGCGGGCGCGGACCATCGCGAGGTGGGCGGCGTGATCATCGACACCGCCCACGCCGCCAACGGCCGCGTCAAGCGCGTGTGCTACCCGCCGGGCTTCCGCTGGTCCACCCACATGAAGAAGATCGTCAACACGCCCCTGTGCATGCACGCCCACGTGGGCTTCCTGGCCCGGGGCCGCGTGCGCGGCACGTATGCCGACGGCTGCGCCTTCGATCTGACGGCGCCCCGCGCGGTGGTGATCGAGCCCGGCCACGATGCCTGGGTGGTCGGCAAGAACGCGGCGGTGCTGATCGAGTTCGACGCCGAGAGCAGCACCGCCGAGCGCTTCGGACTGCCCGAGGCGCATCGCCACGCCTGACCCATTCCCGAACCGAGAGAGCCCATGACCTCCGGACTCGAAGACAAGTTCCAGACGCTGCACGAGATCGTCCGCGCCGCCCGCATGAACCTGGCCCCCGGCCCGTGGGACTACCTGGTGGGCGGCACCGAGACCGAGACCACGCTGCGGCGCAATCGCCTCGGCATCGACAGCCTGGCCTTCCGGCCGCGCGTGCTGCGCGACGTCTCGCGCATCGACACCGGCGCGACGTTCTTCAACCGCCGCCTGCGCATCCCGGTGATGATGGCGCCGGTCGGCTCCATCGAAACCTTCACCCCGGGCGGGGGCGCCACCGCGGCCAAGGCCTCCGCGGCCTTCGGCGTGCCGCAGATGCTGAGCTCGGCGTGCAACCCCGGCCTCGAGGCCACCGCGGCCGCCGCCGACAACTTCCGTATCTTCCAGCTCTACGTGCGCGGCGACGACGCCTTCGTCGACGACCACGTCAAGCGCGCGCGGGACCACGGCTACGCGGTCTTCTGCATGACCGTCGACACCGCGATGTACAGTCGGCGCGAGCGCGACCTGGCCCGCCGCTTCGTCAAGCCGTGGCGGGTGCGCGCCACCGGCCAGGATTTCCAGGCCGCGCTCTCCTGGGACAACGTCAAGCGCTTCAAGGATCGCCACGATATCCCGCTGATCCTGAAGGGCATCGCCACCGGCGAGGACGCAGCGATCGCGTGCGACCTCGGGGTGGACGGAGTCTACGTCTCCAACCACGGCGGCCGCCAGCTCGACCACGGGCGCGGCTCCATCGAGGTGCTGCCCGAGGTCGTGAAGGCCGTCGCGGACCGCAGCACCATCATCGTGGACGGCGGCTTCATGCGCGGCACTGACGTGATCAAGGCCATCGCGCTCGGCGCGCAGGTGGTCGGGCTCGGACGGCTGACCTGCATCGGGCTGGCCGCCGCGGGGGAGGCGGGCCTGGTGCGCGCGCTCGAGCTGCTGGAGGACGAGATCCGCATCGCCATGGGCCTGCTCGGCGTGCACAGCCTGGACATGCTCGACCCGTCGTACCTGCATCCGGCCACGCCGGTCACCGTCCCGCACGTCACCAGCGCATTCCCGCTGCTCGACCTCGACGATCGGCGCTACTAGCCCGTGCTCGACCTCAAGATCACGGGCGGGCAGCTCATCGACGGCACCGGCGCGCCCGCCCGCCGCGGCGACGTGGGGGTGACCGGCGACGCCATCACCGTGGTCGGCGATCTCTCCCGCGAGCCGGCCGGCCGCACCGTCGACGCGAGCGGCCGCACGGTAGCCCCCGGCTTTATCGACATGCACTCGCACTCCGACTGGCGCCTCTGGGACAACCGGCGCGCCGAGTCGAAGATCCGCCAGGGTGTGACCACCGAGGTGGTCGGCAACTGCGGCTTCTCACCCGCTCCCGTCTCCGACACGTTCCGCGAGGAGATGAAGGGCTTTGCCCTCTACCTGCCGGCGGGCATGGACTTCTCCTGGCGCACGGTCGGTGACTACCTCGCGCGCTACGAGAGCGACGGCGTGGCGCTCAACGTGGCGCAGCTCATCGGCCACGGCACGCTGCGCCTGGCCGCCATGGGCTTTGCGCGGCGGCCGCCCACCGCGGCCGAGCAGGCCGCGATGGAGCGGATGATGGACGAGGCGATGGCCGACGGCGCCTATGGTCTCTCGACCGGCCTCATCTACGCGCCCGGTTCCTACGCGGCGACCGAGGAGATCATCGGCATCGCGCGCCGTGCGGGCGGCCGGCGCGGGTTCTACGCCAGCCACATCCGCGGCGAGGGGGCGACCCTGCTCGACGCGGTGGCCGAGGCCATCCGGGTGGGGCGCGAGGGCGGCCTGCCCGTGCAGGTGAGCCACGTGAAAGCGGCGGGGCGGCCGAACTGGGGGAAGGTGACGAACGCGCTGGCCCTCATCGACGACGCGCGGCGCGAGGGGCTCGACGTGATGGGCGACGTCTACCCCTACACCGCCTCCAGCACCACGCTGCGCACGCTGCTGCCGGACTGGGCGCTCGAGGGCGGCATCGACGCGATGCTGAAGCGCCTGGCCGATCGCGGTACGCGCGACCGGATCCGCAAGGAGCTGACCGGCGGCGGTGAGACGTTGCTGCGCGGCCTCGACTGGGCGGACATCATGGTGGCCTACTCGCCGTCACGGCCGGACGCGCAGGGCCGGCGCATCGCCGAGATCGCGGCCGCGCGGGGGGAGGATCCGCTGGACGCCGCCATCGAGCTGATCGTGTCCGAGCAGGGCAAGGGCTACATGATCCTGTTCCAGCTCGACGAGGCCGACCTGCGCCGGGCGCTGACGCATCCGCACGTCATGGTGGGCTCCGACGGCTCATCGCTCGCCGCCGAGGGCCCGCTCGCGGCCGGCAAGCCGCACCCGCGGAGCTACGGGACCTTCCCGCGCGTGCTGGGCCGCTACGCGCGCGACGAGCGGGTGCTCTCGCTCGAGACCGCGGTGTGGAAGATGACGGGCCTGCCCGCGCGGCGGCTTGGCTTGCAGGATCGCGGCGTGCTGGCTCCAGGCATGAAAGCCGACCTCGCGGTGTTCGATCCCGCCACGGTGGCCGATCGCGCGACGTACGAGGACCCGCACCGCTACGCGGCCGGCATCGGCGACGTGGTGGTGAACGGGCGCTTGGTCATCTCCGGCGGCGAGCACACCGGCGCGCTGCCCGGGCACGTCCTGCGCCCGTAGGCGCTACTTCGCCAGCCAGGCGTTCCAGAAGTAGAGGAAGGGCCCCGGCTTGAACCCGCGCAGCTCCTTCCGCATCGCCTGCAGCGGATAGTAGTCGCCGAGCTTGATGCGCCCCACGTCCTCGTAGAACACGGCCTGGACCCGCTCGATCAGCGCGCGCCGCTTCTTCGGATCGGTCTCGCGCGCCATCTCGGCCATCAGCCGGTCCTTCTCCTCGTGGCACCACCAGCCGGGCCAGTTGCACTGCAGCGACGAGGCCAGCGCGGGGTCCGGGTTGAGGGTGAATCCGGTGGAGAAGAGGTCGAACAGCTCCGGCTTGTTGCGGCGCTGCACGAGGGTGGCCCAGTCCACCACCTGCAGGTCGACGACGAAGCCCACCTCCTCCATCTGCTGCTTGGCCACCACCGCGGTGTTGTACATCCACTCGTACTCCTTGGTGGTGACCCAGCGGACCGGCTGGCCGGCGTAGCCCGCTTCCTTCAGGAAGGCGCGGGCGCGATCCTTGTTCTTCAGGTTGTAGCCGGTGACCCCGGTCGTCGAATAGAACGCGCTCTGCTCCGGATAGAACAGGGAGCCGGAGATCCGGTAGAACTCCTTGTTGCCGATGCCGGCCGCCATGATCGGCTCCATGTCGAGCACGGCCTGGAGCGCCTGGCGAACCTTCTTGTTGGCCATCACGCCTTGCTTGTGATTGGGCACCGCGGTGATCCAGCCGTACGGCTTCACCGCGGCCGCCACGATGTCGCCCCGGCTCTTGATCCCGTCGTACTTGTCCTGGTTGATGCTGTTGGCGAAGTGGTACTCCGCGGTCTCCACCCCGGCCAGGCGCACCGCCACGTCGGGCACCGGGACGAAGAGGATCTCGTCGACGTAGGCGGTGCGGCGGCCGCCGTAGCCGTTGGGTGCCTCGGTCCGGGCCGCGTACTCCTTGAACCGCGCGACCTTGATGTGGCGATCCGGTCGATGCTCGACGAAGCGGTAGGGTCCGGTGCCGATGAACTCCTTGATCTGCCCGTCCCCCGCCGCCGCGATCACTTCCCGGGGATGGATGGAGGCGCCGTTGTTGGGGCTGGCCAGCGCGTAGAGCAGCGAGCCCGACGGCTCCTTCAGATGGATCACGACCGTGTACGGGTCCTTGGCCTCGACCGCCTCCACCGCCCGCCACACCGCCTTGCCGGTGGTCGCCACCTTGCCCCAGCGCATGACCGACGCGACCACATCGGCCGAGGTCATCTCCTTGCCGTTGTGGAACCGCACTCCCTTCCGGAGGACGATGGTGTAGCGCCGGCCGTCCGGCGTCATGGCGTACGACTCGGCCAGCATGGGGATCGGCGCGTAGCTGGCGTCGTAGGTGAACAGGCCCTCGTAGATGTGGAAGGTGATCTCCTGCGTGATCACCGCGGTCGTCCAGTGCAGGTCGAGCGTCGGGGGTTCGCCGATCATCGCAGCCTTCAGGACGCCGCCCGCGCGGGACGTCTCCTGCGCGGTCGTGAGGCCCGAGAAGGATGCGGTGACGGCCACGGTCAGAGCCAAGAGCACGAGCACACGGCGGGTTATCATGCCGGGGACTATCGCCGAGATTGCGCGAGCCGTCAAACGCCGCGCCGGGTTAAACTGTCGGCCGACCGCCTGAGCCAGGAGGAGCGACATGAGCCAGACCACCCAGACCGATACCGTGCGGGGGCGTGCCGTCGTCGTGCAGCCGGAGGACGGCCCCTCGTACTGGCAGCCCGTTCCCGCCAACGGCCACGCCGATCCGAAGCTCTACCCGGCGCGCACCGGCTTCGGCGGACACGCCATGGGCTTCCAGTCCATCGCTCCGGGCGGGCGCGTGCGAGAGCATTCGCACGGCGACCAGGTCGAGCTGCAGATCTGCTTCCGCGGCCGCGGCCGGGCGGTGGTGGACGGGGTGAGTCACCCGCTCGTGCCGGGCACCTCGTGCTTCCTCGGGTTCGACGTCAAGCACGAGCTGATCAACGAGAGCCCCGACGAGGACCTGGTCATGCTCTGGGTGATCACGCCGCCCGGCCTCGAGGACTTCTTCGAGGCGATCGGCCGCCCGCGCGAGACCGGAGCGCCCGCGCCCGCGCCGTTCGAGCGCCCCACCGACATCATCGCGATCGAGCGGCGCTTGGGCATGAACGACACGAAGTAGCCCGCCTGATGCCCCACGTCTCGATCGGCGACGCCGACATCTACTACGAGGAGCAGGGCCGGGGGCCCGCCCTCATGCTGGTGCCCGGCCTCGGCGGCCAGGGCGCGTTCTGGGGCCCGCAGGTACGCGACTTCTCCCGAGACTTCCGGGTGATCGTGCACGACCACCGCGGCGCGGGCCGTAGCACCCACTCCCGCATCCAGTACTCGGTGGATCAGATGGCCGCCGACACCATCGCACTCATGGACCGCCTCGGCATCGAGCGCGCCCACTACGTGGGCCACTCCACCGGCGGCGCCATGGGCCAGACCATCGCCCAGGATCACCCGGATCGCCTGGTGAGCCTCGTGCTGAGCGCCACCTGGCCCGGCCCCGACGCCTACTTCCGGCGCTGCTTCGAGACGCGCAAGGAGCTCCTGCTCCACCGCGGGTTCGAGAGCTACTGGCGCGCGTCGGTCGTCATGCTGCGCCCGCCGAGGTGGATCAGCGAGAACGACGAGGCGCTGGACGACGAGATCAAGCGCGTGGGCGCCGCGCCGCCGCCCTCCGAGATACTGGCGAGCCGCATCGACGCCATCGTGCGCTTCGACCGCCGTGCCCGCCTGGGCGAGATCCGCTGCCCCGCCCTGGTGGTGGTTGCCGCCGACGACACGCTGACCCCGCCGTTCTACTCGGAGGAGCTGGCGGCGAAGATCCCGGGCGCCAAGCTCGCGGTGCTGCCGACCGGCGGCCATTTCGTCCCCAATCTGCAGCCCGATGAATACAACGCGGCGGTGGGCGCCTTCCTGCGCTCCCACCGCGACCGATGAGGGCTCCATGTGCCGGAACATCAAGACCCTGCATAACTTCAGGCCTCGCGCCACGGACGAGGAGATCCGGGCCTCGGCGCTGCAGTTCGTCCGCAAGCTGAGCGGGTTCTCGAAGCCATCCAAGGCCAACGAGCTCGCGTTCGGTCGAGCGGTGGACCAGGTCACGCAGGTCGCCCGGAGCCTGCTGGATTCCCTCGTGACGAGCGCGCCGCCGCGCGACCGCGACCTCGAAGCCTCGAAGGCCCGCGCCCGGACGGCGGCCCGGTTTCGCTCCTCCGACCAGGGCGGCGCTGCCTGACATGACCGACCAGGCGTGCTGAGCGGAACACGCCTGCTCGCCCGCCTCGAGGACGAGATCCTGGGCCGCCGTGGCGAAGGCGTCCTGCGCGTCGGCATCGACGGGGTCGACGGCGCGGGCAAGACGACGCTGGCCGACGCGCTGGCCGGGAGGCTCCGGGCCAGCGCGGTCCCCGTCATCCGAGCGTCCGTGGACGGCTTCCACAACCCCAAGGCGACGCGCTATCGCCTCGGCCGGGGCTCGCCCGAGGGTTTCTTTCTCGACTCCTACGACTACGCGGCGCTCCGGCGCGTCCTGCTCGATCCGCTGAGCCCGGGAGGCAGTCTGCGCTATCGTACGGCCGTGTTCGACCATCGATCGGACTCTCCGGTGCAGGCCGCCGAGGAGCGGGCCGCGCCCGGTTCGGTCCTGATCGTCGACGGGATCTTCCTGCACCGACCCCAGCTGCGGCGCTGCTGGGATTTCTCCGTCTTCCTCGACGTGAGATTCGAGGTCTCGATCCCGCGCGGGGCGCGGCGCGGCGAGGGATCGGCTGATCCCCTCGCCCCGGAGAACCGTCGCTACGTCGAGGGCCAGCGGCTCTATCTCCGCGAGTGCGACCCGAAGGCCCACGCCACCGTGGTCGTCAACTACGACGACCTATGCGCGCCCTACATCCTCGGGAGGAGCACATGAGACTCGTCGCCAACGCGCTCATCGGCCTGGTCGCCCTGAGTCACGTCGGCTTCCTGATCCTGGAGATGTTCTTCTGGGACCACCCGGTCGGCCGGAAGATCTTCTCGATGACACCGGAGGTCTCCGCGTCCTCGGCGGTGCTGGCCAAGAACCAGGGCCTGTACAACGGGTTCCTGGCCGCCGGCCTCGTCTGGGGTCTGGCGTCGGGCCGGCGCGACGTCACCGTGTTCTTCCTCGGCTGCGTGGTGATCGCGGGCGTCTTCGGCGGCATCACCGCGAAGCCGACCATCCTGCTCACCCAGGCCCTGCCGGGATTCCTGGCCCTCGTCTTCGTGCTCGCGTCCTCCCGCGGCGACCGCCCCTGACCGACCGCGTGACGCGGACCGGCGGGCTCGTGCTCCTCCTGATCGCGGGGGCGCTCGCGGTCGCGAGCGCCCAGGTGCCACCGTCGCCCACCGAGCAGGCCGGCTACACGGGCCTGCTGGCGGCGGCCTCGCGGGGCGACGCGGCCGAGATCAGGAGGCTGGCCGCGGGTGGGGCGAGTCCGGACGTCCGGGACGTCTACCAGCGCACCCCGCTGCACGTCGCGGCCTATCACCGCCACCACGAGGCGATGCGCGCGCTGGTCGCCGCGGGCGCGAACCCCAACGCGCTCGAGCGCGACCGGTACGACATCGTCACGATCGCGGCGGTGGCTGACGATGTCCCGACCCTCGAGGTGGCGCTGGCCCTCGGGGCGAGCGCGAAGAACGTGACCAGCCGCTACGACGGCACCCGCCTCATCGCGGCCGCCCACCTGGGTCACGCCGATGTGGTGCGCACGCTCATCCGGGCCGGGGCCCCGCTGGATCACGTCAACAATCTGGGCTGGACCGCCGTCATCGAGGCGATCGTGCTCGGCGACGGCGGCCTGCGCCACACCGACACGCTCCGGGCGCTGGTCGAGGCCGGCGCGAACCCGAGCCTGGCGGACCGGGATGGCCAGACCCCGCTCGCCCTCGCTCGCTCCCGCGGTCACGAGGGCATGGTCCGCCTGCTCCAGCAAGCCGGGGCGCGCTGAGCACGCCTCGAGACCTCACGAGCAGGTCGGCTCCGGAGCCAGCTGGTTCCGGTTGCCGAGCGCGGGCGAGAGTGGGAACGTAAGCCTCGCGCCGAGCACGAGCGGTTCCGGGAGGGGCGAGGATGGGCAAGCTCGATGGGAAGGTCGCGGTCATCACCGGTGGGGCCAGCGGGATCGGGCACGCGACAGTGCGGCTCTTCGTCGAGGCGGGCTGTCGCGTCGTGATCGCCGACGTCCAGGACGACCGCGGCAAGGGCCTGGCCGACGAGCTCGGCAAGGCGGTCGCCTACCTGCACACCGACGTGAGCGAGGAGCGTGATGTCCGGGAGGCGATCGCCCATGCCGTCGACCGCTTCGGCCGCCTCGACTGCCTCTTCAACAACGCGGGCCTCGGGGGTGTGACCGGCACGATCGAGCAGATCCCGGTCGACGGTTACGACCGGACGATGGGCGTGCTGCTGCGCGGCGTCTTTCTGGGCATGAAGCACGCGGCGCCGATCATGAAGCGGCAGGGCGCCGGCAGCATCATCAACACCGCGAGCGTGGCCGGCCTCCAGGCCGGGTACGGGCCGCACGTCTACAGCGCGGCGAAGGCCGCGGTCATCCACCTCACCCGATCGGTCGCGATGGAGCTCGGCGAGAGCGGGATCCGGGTCAACTGCATCTGCCCCGGCGGCATCGCCACGCCGATCTTCGGGGAGGCGGTCGGAGTCTCCGGCGCCGCCGCCGACGCGGTCGCCGAGAAGATGAAGACGCTCCTCGCGGCTCGGCAGCCCATCCGGCGGGCGGGGCTCCCGGACGACATCGCTCGCGCGGCGCTCTGGCTGGCCAGCGACGACGCGGGATTCGTCACCGGCCACGCGCTGACCGTCGACGGCGGGCTCACCGGGGGGCGGCTCTGGTCGGTGGTCCAGGAGGGGCGGCAACAGCTCAGGGCTGCCCTGGGCCTCGAAGGCTGACCCGCCATGAACCTCGTCACCGGCCGCATCCACCGCGACGTCGAGAACCCGATGCGGCTCTGCGACGCGAGCCCGGTGCGCCTCGGCCCATGACCCTGCGCATCGCGCTGCTCCACCTGGCCCCGATCGCGGGCGACATCGCGCGCAATCGCCGGCTGGTCGAGGCCGCCGTCGCCGCCGCGGCCCGATCCGGCGCGAGCTGGATCGTGACCCCCGAGTTCTGCATCTCCGGCTTCACCTTCGCCGACCAGGTCGGCACCGACTGGATCCGGGAGCAGCCGGATCCGTGGATGACCGCGTTCTGTCGTCGGGTGGCCGATCTGCGGGTGACCGTCTTCCTCTCCCATCCGGAGCGCGACGCGCGAGCCGACACCCTGCACAACTCGGTCTTCGTCATCGCCCCGGACGGCGCGATCCTCGGTACTCATCGCAAGATCAACACCCTCCGGCTCGGGTCGGAGGCGTGGTCGACCCCCGGCAACGAGCTGACCACGATCGCGGTGCCTCCGGTGGGACGCGTGGGCGTGCTGGTGTGCGCGGACGCGTACTCGCCGTGGATCGCCAAGAGCCTCGCCGCCCAGGGCGCGCAGCTGCTCGTGTCGCCCGCGGCCTGGGCGCCGGGCTTCCACGGTCCAAACGGAGAGTGGGAGCAATGCACGCTCGACATCGGCTTGCCGCTCGTGGTCTGCAATCGAACCGGGCCCGATGAGACGATGAGCTTCGTGGCGGCCGAGAGCGTGGTCGTCCAGGACGGGCGCCGGCTCCTGTCGATGCGCTCGGAGCGGTCGACCGTCTTCACGATCGACTGGGACCCGACCACGCAGCGCCTGGCCAACGACACATATCGGCGAATCGACCTCTGATCCGGAGGAGCCCGTGCAGCCGCAGCCACTGATCGCGGTCCGCGACGTCCCGGCCAGCCGCCGCTGGTACCAGGATCTGCTCGGCTGCCGGAGTGGACACGGCGGGACGGAATACGAGCAGCTCCTGGACGCGCGCGGCGTCCTCGTCCTGCAACTCCTGGGACGTCCACGACCATCCCCACCTGGGCGACCCGGCCATCCAGCCTCACGGCAACGGCGTGCTGCTCTGGTTCCAGGTCGAGGACTTCGACGACGCGGTCGCACGCGCCCGGTCGGCGTCCATGGAGATCCTCGAGGGCCCGCGGTTCAATCCCAACGCAGACCATCGCGAGGTCTGGGTGCGCGACCCCGACGGCTACGTCGTCGTCCTGGCCAGCGCCCACGGAGACGTCTGAATGCTCTACATGGTCATCGAGTACTTCAACGCGGGCGCGGCGCCCGAGATCTATCGCCGGGCCCGCGACAAGGGCCGCCAGCTGCCGCCCGGGCTCGAGTACGTCGACAGCTGGGTCGACCTCGACTACTTCCGCTGCTTCCAGCTGATGCGAACCGACGACCGCTCGCTCTTCGACGTGTGGATCAAGGCCTGGAGCGATCTCGGCCACTTCGAGATCATCCCGGTGCGCACGTCGGCCGAGGCGGCGCGACACCTCGCGGACCGGCTGTGACGAGCCGCGCGATGCCAGAGCGGAGCCGCTGATGCCGGTCGTCGGCGTGGATCACGTGCAGCTGGCCATGCCGGCCGGCCGCGAGGCCGAGGCCCGCGCCTTCTACAGCGGGCTGCTCGGCATCCCGGAGATCGCGAAGCCGTCGGCGCTGGCCGCCCGGGGCGGCGCCTGGTTCGAGCAAGGCGCGCTCAAGATCCACCTCGGCGTCGACCGCGACTTCCGCCCGGCCCGCAAGGCGCATCCCGGGCTCCTGGTCCAAGGGCTCGAGAGCCTCGTCGTCGCGCTTCGCGCCGCCGGCCACGCGGTCGTCGACGACGAGCCGCTCTCCGGCTACTCGCGCGTGTACGTCGACGACCCCTTCGGCAATCGCCTGGAGCTGATGGAGCCGCGGCCCTGACCCGCGTCGCTCACGGCGAGACCACGCGCCTCTCGTACAGCGCGCTGAGGATCTCGTCCACCGCCGCGCTCGCCCACAGGTCGAAGAAGGGCGAGATCTGCATGGCCGCGAACTCGCGCATCCCGCGATCCCGCGCCTGCTCCGGGCTCTCCCCGGACCGCGCCGCCTGCTGGTGCCCGCGGATGCGGTCCTTGTGGTAGATGGCCGGATACTCGAAGTACCGGTGCAGCTCCTGGAAGTCCTTGGTGTAGACGACCACCACCGGGACCGACGCCCACTCGGCGCCGTCCTTGGCGTTGAGGAACTCCAGCATGATGTCGTGGTTGGCGTCGGGGTAGGCGGCCGGGTCCGGGCGCCGCTTGCCGAGGACCTTCTGCCCGTCGCGATTGAAGATGCGCAGCGCCAGCCCGCCCGCCTCCGCCAGGCGGGCCATCATCGGCACATCGCGGCGGCAGTCCGACGACCAGTCCTCCGAGATGACCAGGATGTTGGCGGGCCCGCCCGGCTGGGCGGCGAGCCACTTGACGGCCTCCACCTGGTAGTCGGCGAGCCGGGCCCGCGCGTACCGGTCGCGCAGTACCGCGCTGTTGTCCTTGCGGGCGGCGCCGATCGCGCCGCCGTCCGGGTAGTAGCTGCCGAAGGCCTCCCGCGCGAGATTCTCCGGGCTGCCCGCGTACTTCGCGTACTGCTCGAACGTCATCCCCTTGCCGAACCGCTCCGCCGTCACGACGCTCTTGGCCATGGCTTCCTCCTCGAGCCCCAGATGATACTCTGTTGCGCCAGGGAGGGGCCACCTCATGCTGGAGCTGCGACCGGGCTGCGAGTGCTGTGACCGCGATCTGCCGCCGGACTCGAGCGAGGCGCGCGTGTGCTCGTTCGAGTGCACGTTCTGCCGCGCCTGCGCGGAGACGGTGCTGGCCGGGCGCTGCCCGAACTGCGGCGGCGAGCTCGTGCCCCGACCGCGGCGGCCCGCCGACAAGCTCGCGAAGTTCCCGGCCTCGACCGTGCGCGTGCACAAGTCGGCGGGCTGCCGCGGGTAGCGCTCGATCCGCTAGATCGCCACGAGCCCCCGACGCATGCCGATCGACACCGCCTCCGTGCGGCTGCTCGCACCCAGCTTGGCCATGATCGACGCCACGTGGAACTTGGCGGTGTGGGTCGAGATCCCGAGCCGCGCCGCGATGATCTTGTTGCCGAGCCCGTCCGCCATCATCTCGAGCACCTCGAGCTCGCGGGCGGTCAGCGGCTGATCCGGCTCTGACCGGGACCCCGCGGGGAGCGGGGCGCCGCGCGCGGGCGCGTCGAGCGCGTCGGGATGCAGCGCGACCAGGCCCGCCACGACCGCCTCGATGGCGGCCCGGATCTCGCTCGCGGTCGCGTCCCGCGGAAGTACCGCGCGAACGAGGTCGCGCGATCCTGTCGTCTCGCGCAGGACCCGGCCCGGCGCGTCGGCCAGCACGACCAGTGCCGCGCGCGCCTCGTCCCCGAGCGACGCCAGCGCCGAGGCGACGCGCGGACCATCGAGGTCCAGCAGCACGACGTCGGGATGCAGCGTGGCCACCTGCCGGGAGAGTGGCCCGCCGGGTGGGGTTGCGACGAGCCGTAGCCCGGGCGATCCGGCCACCGCGCGCTCGAGCCGGGCGCGCGCCGCCGCGGTGCGCGTCGCCACCAGCACGGTGGTCACCCGGTCACCCCCGGTGCGGCTCCCGCCCGCGGAGCTGTTCCCTGATGAAGCGCCACGCCACCTCGCTCGGCACCGCGATGGCCAGCCCGCCGATGATCATCGCGTTGAGCCCGACCACCCGCCCGCGCGCGTCGGCCAGCGGGCCGCCCGAGTTGCCCGGAGCCAGCCGCAGGTCCGCTTGGATCGTTCGGTGGTCGACGGCGTGCACGAGGCCGGCCGAGAGCGCGCGCACGAGCCCGAGCGGGTTGCCGACCGCGAGCACCAGCTCGCCGACGCGCAGCGCGGTCGAGTCACCGATCTCCGCGGCCGGGAGCCCGCTGGCGTCCACGACCAGCGCGGCCAGGTCGCGCTCCGGATCGTGAGCTACCAGGCGCGCCGCCCGCGGCCGTCCGTCCGCCAGCACCACCGAGACGTCGCTCCGCGCCACGTGCGCATTGGTGAGGATCAGCCCGTCGGGATGCCAGACGACTCCCGCACCCACCGGCGCGCCGGCGCTCCCCGCGCGGCGGCCGCCGCTCCGTACCTCGACGGTGACGCGAGCCAGGGCCGCGGCCAGCGCCGCCGCGGCCGCGTCGAGCCGCGCCGCGCCGGGGTCCGCGGTCAGGGGCGCGCTCATGCCCGCCGCCGCGGCTGCTCGCCCACCGTGATGCGCGCCTCCACGCGCGCGCCGGCCCGGACGACGAGCGCGGTGATGGTCGTGCCGATGCGATCGCCGCCGAGCCGCGCCTGCACGTCCTCGAGATCGGCCACCGGCGCGCCGTCGAGCGCGACCAGCACGTCGCCGAGCAGGATCCCCGCCCGCGCGGCCGGGCCGTCCGGCTGCACCGTGACGACGATGAGCCCGGCGTCACCCGCGAGCCCGAGCTGCGCGCGCATCGGCTCGGGCAGCCCCACCGTCTGCATGCCGAGCCCGAGGTAGCCGCGCGCGACGTGGCCGCGGCGCAGGATCTCGTCGGTCACCCGGCCCACGGTCGTGATCGGAACGGCCAGCCGGCTCTCCCGGGCGAGGCCGGATGTGTTCAGGCCGATCACGCGACCGGAGGCGTCCACCAGCGGGCCCCCGGAGAACCCCGGATACATCACGAGATCCAGGCGCACGAGACGATCGATC
This sequence comes from Nitrosotalea sp., assembly GCA_035519555.1. Classification (GTDB taxonomy): domain Bacteria; phylum Methylomirabilota; class Methylomirabilia; order Rokubacteriales; family CSP1-6; genus CAMLFJ01. The sequence continues at coordinate 19,240 of DATIWG010000044.1, forward strand.
TCGCCGCCGCGCCAGCTCCGCCAGCGCGGGCCCAGGGCGCTGATCACGCCCCAGCTCGCGCGCGGGCCGTAGCCGAGGGCCAGCACCATGTGGCCGACCCGGAGCGCCGAGTCGTCGCCGAGGGTCGCGGAGGCCGCGCCCAGCTCCGCCACCCGGAGCACTGCGAGGTCGGTCCCGCGGTCGCGGCCGGCGAGGACGGCCGGGAGCGAGCGGCCGTCCGCGGTGGTGACGGTGATGCCCTCCTCGCTGCGCACCGTGTGCTCGGCGGTGACGACGACGCCCGGCCGCCAGTGGATGCCGGTCGACGGCAGCCGCGGGCGGGCGTGCACGGTCAGGATGGAAGGCGCCGCGTGCTCCACCGCGGCGGCCAGATCGTTCGAGAGCGACAGCAAGGCGTCCATTCGCGTCCTCCTCACGGGTCGAACTGTCTGGCCTCAGCATGCCCGAGGCGACACCCCGCGTGAATCCGCCGAATGGCCAGGCTGGGGTCAGGTCTTACATTCCGACATTTCGACCAGAATGTCGGAATGTAAGACCTGACCCCGGCCTAGTGGCTGGCGGCGTGGGGCTGGGGGGCGGCGACGTGGTCGAGGGCGTCGAAGAAATGGGTGATGTCGGCGGCGGCGCAGTGCACGTGCGGGGAGACGCGGATGCGGCCCTCGCCGCCCCAGACCAGGACACCCCGGGCGGCGAGCCGGGCGGCGAGGCCGGCCGCATCGGCGGCGAGGAAGCAGACATTGCCGGCGCGCTCGGCGGCGGCCTCGGGCGTGGTGACGGTGAAGCCGCGCGCCCGAAGGCCCTCGATCAGCGCACCGCCCAGCTCCTGCGCGTGCCGCTCGACGACAGCGGGCGCGAGCGGCTCGAGCCGCAGCAGTGCGTTGTCGAGCACCGCGAGGCCCAGCAGGCTCGGGTTGCCCGCCTCGAGGCGGGAGGCGTCGGCGCGCCAGGGCATGGCGAGCGGATCGGCGGACCCGCCCCGGTGGCCGACGCTGTGCCAGCCCACCGTGTGCGGCGCGAGCTCCCCCACCCGGCGCGCGCTATAGGCGAACAGGCCGACGCCGTGGGTGGCGAGCAGCCACTTGTAGCAGCTCGACACGACGAAGTCGCAGAGCGCGCCCGGCACCGGCACCACCCCGGCGGCGTGGGTGGCGTCCACGGCCAGGCGCGCGCCCACGCCGTGGGCGATCTCGGCGCAGCGCGCCAGGTCGAGCCGCTGGCCGGTGAGGTAGCTCACCTGGCTCACCAGCACGAGGCGCGTCCGCCGATCCACCCGGGCGGCCAGGTCGTCGATGGCCAGGTAGTGCTCGCGGGTGCGGATCACCCGAGGCTCCACACCGCACTCGCGCAGCAGGGCGGCGGGGTAGATCAGCGAGGGGTACTCGAGATCGGCGAAGACCACGTTGTCGCCGGCGCGCCACTCCACCGAGCGCACCGCCTGGTTCAACCCCTCCGAGGCGTGGGCGAGGAACGCCACCTCGGCGGGCGCGACACCCAGCAGCCGAGCCGCCCGGCCGCGGGCACGCTCGGCGGTGACGAACATCTCCTCACGCCCGGCCATGCCCGCGCTCTTGAGGGCGCCGAAGCGCTGGCAGGCCGCGTCGTGCGAGCGGAGCCACGGGGCCTCGCCCCCGGTGCACAGGTGCGCCACGCCATCGAGTCCGACGAACTCGCTCTTGTCGATCAGGGCCACGGCTCTCCTCCTCGGTCACGCTGCTCCGGATCGCTCCGGGTAGCCTAGCACCCACCCGGACGTTCGCAATGACCCGGCAACCAGGACGGCGAGCACCCGATCAGGTGCGCGCAGGACGGGTCCGTGCACGGCCGCTTCGTCGAGGAGCTGGCGACGGCGCGGCCGCGGGGGCGAGCGCCCTGGCCGTCCGAGCCGTGATCACCTGGTCCACCGAGAAGAAGTCGGCCCACGGATCCCGACGGAGTGCGAGCAGGCGCTTCGGCACCGTCAGCACCGTGAAGTCCTCGGGCCGCGCCTTGCCGGTGAGCTCCGTCCAGCCCACCGGCGTGGAGACGGGCGCACCCGGCCGGGCGCGCGGCGAATACGCGGCCACCGCGGTCGCGCCGCGGACATTCCGCAGATAATCGATGAAGATGCGGCCACGCCGGGCGCTCTTGAGCGGGTTGATCGTGTATCGATCCGGCGCCCGCCGCACGAGCTCGGCGCCGATCCCCTCACCGAGCGCCCGCAGTGCGTCCCAGCCCGCCTCGGGGCGGAGCGGCACCACCACGTGCAGGCCCTTGCCGCCGGTCGTCTTGAGAAACGAGACCAGCCCGAGATCGGTCAGCAGCGCGCGCGTCTCGTGAGCCGCTTCCACCACGCCCGTCCACGCCACACCGGGGGCCGGATCGAGATCGAGCACGAGCCGGTCGGGCCGGTCCAGCTGGCCCACCCGGGCGCCCCACGGATGGATCTCGAGCACAGCGATCTGGACCAGCGCGATCAGCCCGGGAAGAGCGTCCACGTACAGGTACGACGCGGTGCCTCCGCCGCTCTCGCGGATGCGCACGCGCGCGACCTCCTTCGGCACGCCCGCGCCCGCGTGCTTCTGGTAGAAGCACGGCCCGCGCTGGCCCTCGGGGCAGCGCACCAGGCTCAGGGGACGGTGCGCCGCGTGGGGCACGATCCAGCCCGCGACGGCCTCGTAGTAGTGCGCGAGCACGAGCTTGGTGATCGTCTGCTCGGGATAGAGCACGCGGTCGGGACGCGTGAGGCGCACGCCCGCCACCGCGACCGGTGCGTCACTACTCCCCGCGATGCGGCGCGCCGCCGCCGGCCCCGGCGCGCGGCTCCGCTCGCGCACCACCTGGGCGGCTGGCTTGTCCTCGCGTAGCCCCTGGAAGGCGGGATGGCGCAGAAGCCCCTCGCGCGTCCACTCCGTGAACGACACCTCGCCCACCAGGATGGGCTTCACCCAGTGCGCGCCGCGCGCGGGCGGGCGCGGCCCGTCGGCCGCGAACGGCGACGCGCGCTGCTCGAGCTTGCGCAGGCGCTTGCCGAGCGTCTCGAGGGTGGCGTGGCTGAAGCCGGTGCCGACCTTGCCCGCGTAGACGAGGCGGCCGTCCGGCTCGTGCACGCCCAGCAGCAGCGAGCCGAAGTCCGCGCGCGCGCCCTCGGGATCGGTGTAGCCGCCGATGACGAACTCCTGCCGGGTCATGCACTTGACCTTGAGCCACGTCTGGCCCCGCCCCGAGGTGTAGGGCGCCTGCTTGCGCTTCGAGACGATGCCCTCGAGCGCCATCTTGCACGCGCGCCCGTAGACTTCCTGCCCCGGGGCGTCGAAGTGCTCGGAGTAGCGCAGACGCGAGCGCCGACCCTTCAGCAGGCGGGCCAGGGCCTTCTTGCGCTCGACCAGCGCTTCCGCGCGCAGGTCGCGCCCGTCCAGGAAGAGCAGGTCGAAGGCCACGTAGGTCGGCGCGCGGCCTGTCTCCGTGGCCTGCTGCAGGGCCTGGAAGCTCGACACCCCGGCGGCGTCGAACACCACGACCTCGCCGTCGAGCATCGCCTCCTTCACCGGGAGCGCGGCGGCCGCCTCGGCCAGCGCGGGAAAGCGGTCGGTCCAGTCCAGGCGGTTGCGGGTGAGGAGACGGGCGCGGCCGCGCTCGATCCGCAGGAGCATGCGATAGCCGTCGAGCTTGATCTCGTGCACCCAGTCGTCGCCGACGGGCGGCGTCGTCACCAGCGTGGCGAGCTGGGGCCCGACCCAGGCCGGCAGGGTCATCGGGGGAAGCGGGCGGCGGGCTTCCGGGACGTTGGCTTGCGAATCCGGGGCGCGGCGGGCGCATCGCGCTCCTTGATCAGGAGCCAGTTCTCCTTGCCGCCGCGCTCGTCGTCGCGTGGCCGCATGCGCACGAGCGCCCAGCCTCCGCGCAGCCGGCGGCCGTGCAGGACGAACTTCAACGAGCCTTTCCGGTAGCCGGCGTGCGGATCCCCGATCGGCTCCCACCAGCCGCGATCCCAGATGACGACCTTCCCAGCGCCGTAGTGCCCTTCCGGGATCATGCCCTGGAAGCGGCCGTACTCGAGGGGGTGGTCTTCCACGTGCACCGCGAGCCGCTTCTCACCCGATAGCGGCCTGGGCTCCTTCGGGACGGCCCAGCTCTTGAGCACGCCGCCCAACTCGAGGCGGAAATCATAGTGCAGGCGGGTGGCCGCGTGACGGTGGATCACGAAGGACAGACGCCCGGCACGGCGCCCAGCGCGACCGCGTGGCTCCGGCGTGCCCGCGAAGTCCCGCTTCCGGCGATAGGTAGTGAGGATCATGCGTCCCCGCGCCCCGTCACAGCGCGCCCCGTGGGCCGCCCCTGCGAGCGCTCGGCCAGGGGCAGCGCGAGCACCGTGCAGGCCAGCGCAAGGCCGACCGCCAGGACGGCAGCACCGTAAGACTGGACAGCCTTCGATCGTGAGTGAGGCACGCCGGGTGGACCGTATGATACGCCCGAAGGAGCGTGACAGAGCAAGGCCTGTGCCGCTCTGAATCGGGCGCAAGCCAATGCTTTCGCCGGGCTTTGCCGCCCACCCGGCCGATGCCGGACGGCCGGCGGGTCGTTTCGACCCGGTAACCGCTACCCTCTCGAGGAGGCATCCTTGCGCGAACTCGTGTGGCTGGTGGTCGCAGTCGTGGCAGGAGTGCTGGCCGTCGTCGGCTGGATCGCCCGCGAGCGCTGGCTGATGCGGCGGCGGTGATGCCCTTGCGCGCCCGCGCGTGAGTCCTGTAGCCTACGCGCGGCCGTCACGACACGCCAAGGAGAGCTCATGGGACGCGAGAGAACGCGAATCGGCATCATCGGGGCCGGCGCCATCGGCTGCGTGGTGGGCGGGCTGCTCGCCAAGTCCGGCCACGACGTGACCCTGGTCGATCCGTGGCCCGAGCACGTGGAGCAGATCAAGACGGCGGGGCTCCGGCTCTCTGGCAGCTGCGGCGAGCACGTCGTACCGGTGTCCGCGCTCCACCTGCACGAGCTGGCGCTGGTGCGCGAGCCCTTCGAGGTGGCGTTCGTCGCGGTGAAGTCGTACGACACCGAGTGGGCCACCCAGATCGCGGTCGACCACCTGCGCCGTCCCGACGGAGTGGTCGTGGACTTCCAGAATGGCATCAACGATCACCGGGTGGCCGCGGTGGCCGGACGCGACCGTACCCTCGGCTGCGTCATCCTGATCAGCGCCGGCATGTACGAGGCGGCGCACGCGATCCGCACCGACCGGGGCAGCGCCGCCTTCAAGATCGGCGAGCACGACGGCAGCGATTCGCCGCGCGCCCGGCGCATCGCCCAGATCATGAGCGAGGTGGCGCCCGCGGTGGTGACCACGAATCTCTGGGGCGAGCGCTGGTCGAAGCTCGCGCTCAACTGCATGCTGAACCCGCTCGCCGGCCTGAGCGGGCTCGGTACCGCCGAGGTGCGCTCCGAGCCGCTCACGCGGCGCCTGGCCGCCCACATCGGGGCCGAGGTGGTGCGGGTGGGGTCGGCGCTCGGCCATCGCATCGAGCCCATCCTGGGCATTGCCGCTCAGCGCTTCGCCGACGCCACCGACACCGCCGCCATCGAGATCCTCGGCAAGGAGATCGCGGCCGACGCCATGAGCCGCACCGGCGGCCGGCCCTCGATGCTGCAGGACGTGATGAAGGGCCGGCGCACCGAGATCGACTACCTGAACGGCTTCGTCGCCGGGGAGGGGCGCGCGGTGGGCGTGCCCACCCCGTTCAACGACGCGGTGGTGGACGCCTTCCACGCGTATCCGGTCGGCGCGCTGCGTCCTGAGCTCCGCAACCTGGACTCGCTCGTCCGCCTGCTGCCCTAGCGGCGGGCGGCCGCGTGGAGCTGCTGTTCGTCCTGGCCGTCGGCCTCGCCGCGGGCACCATCAGCGGTATCGTGGGCTTCGGCTCCTCGATCATGCTCATGCCGGTGTTGGTGATCGTGTTCGGGCCGCTCCACGCCGTCCCGATCATGGCCATCGCGGCGATCCTGGCGAATTGCTCGCGGGTGGTCATCTGGTGGCGGGAGATCGACTGGCGCGCGGTGGCCGCGTACTCGATCACCGGCGTGCCTGCGGCCGCGCTCGGCGCGCGCACGCTGCTGGTGCTGCCGCCGCGGCTGATCGAGGGGGCGCTCGGCTTCTTCTTCCTGCTGATGATCCCGGCGCGGCGCTGGCTGGCGGCCCGCGGGCTGGCGCTGCGGCTCGCGCATCTCGTGGTGATCGGGGCGCTGGTGGGCTTCCTCACCGGCATCGTGGTGACCACGGGCCCCATCACCGCGCCGATCTTCCTCGCCTACGGCCTCGTGAAGGGCGCGTTCATCGCCTCCGAGGCCGCGGGCTCGCTCGCCGTCTACCTGAGCAAGGCCGCGGTGTTTCGCCGCTTCGGCGCCCTGCCGCTCGACGTGATCACGCAGGGCCTCATCACGGGCGCCTCGCTGATGATCGGCGCCTGGATCGCAAAGCGCTTCGTCCTCCGCCTGCACCCCGACCGCTTCCGCCTCCTGATGGACACCCTGATGCTCCTCTCCGGCCTCACCATGCTCTACACCGCCTTCGCCTGATGGGGTCAGGTCTTACATTCCGACATTTCCGCGCGTCAGGCGTTCAGCTCGTCGGGGGAAAAATGTCGGAATGTAAGACCTGACCCCGGACTTCGGCGTCGTGTTCGCCGATGCGTGGAGGGGCTCGACGAATGGGGGGGCGCTGGCCGTCGAAGGACAGTGGGAGGGAGACGACGTCGTAGTCGTCGCCGGGAAGGCGCTGGATGATGCCGATCGCCTCGGCCTGGGGCTGGCTCACCGCTTCCGGCAGGCTGTGGATCGGGCCGCAGGGCACTCCGCCCGCTTCCAGCAGGTCGATCCACTCGCCCTTGGTGCGGGTCAGGAAGATCGCCTCCAGCTCGGCGAGCAGCGCGGGCTTGTTGGCCACACGCGCGGCGTTGGTGACGAAGCGTGCGTCCTTGGCCCACTCCGGACGGCCCACGACGTCCGCCAGCTTGGCGAAGAGGCGGTCGTTGCCCGCGGCCACGATGATGGTGCCGGTCTTGGTCTCGAAGCCCTGGAACGGCACCACGCGCTGGCTCCCGGTGCGGTGCCGCTCCGGCACCTCGCCGGAGGCGCGATAGCTCGCGAAGTGCCCCTTCAGCCACGCGAGCCCGGTCTCGTAGAGCGAGGCGTCCACCACGCAGCCGCGCCCGGTCCGCTGGCGCTGCACGAGGCCGGCGAGGGCGCCCATGGCCGTCCACATGCCGGTGCCGTAGTCGAGGATGGACGTACCGATGCGCGTCGGCGGCCCGCCCTCGTCGCCGTTCATCATCATGAGGCCCGAGAAGGCCTGCACCATCGGCTCGAAGCCCGGCTTCATCTTGAGCGGCCCCGACCGCCCGAAGGCCCACACCGAGCAGTAGACAAGCCGGGGATGCCGCGCGAGCAGCGTCTCGGGCCCGAGGCCCATCTCCTCCAGCGAGCCCGGCCGCAGGTTCTGGACCAGCACGTCGGCGGTCCCGAGGAAGTCGAGCAGCCACGCCACCGCCTTCGGATCCTTCAGATCGAGGCTGATACCGCGCTTGTTGGCGTTGACCGCGAGGAAGCCGGGCGACACACCCTTCCAGAAGGGTGGCCCCCACTTGCGTGCGTCGTCGCCCTCGGGCCGCTCGACCTTGATGACGTCGGCGCCCATGTGGGCCAGGATCTCGGCCGCCATCGGCCCGGCCAGGTTCTGCGCGACCTCGACGACCCGGATGCCCTCGAGCGGGAGCACCGGCGCCGCGCTCACGCCTTCACCGCCGCGACCGCGTCCAGCAAGACCGGCTCGAAGCGGTGGCCGTCGCCGTCGCGCACGATGCGCCCGGGATGCGGGAAGTGGGCGGGCAGGACGAGTTCGCCGGAGGCGGCGTGCCGCTCGACGAACGTTTTGCGGGTGACCGCGGCCTGCTTGCCGTCGTAGCAGAAGATGCTGCTCCACTGCGGCTCGGCCACCTGCACCACCCGGTGCATCAGATCGCCGGAGAAGACCGCGTCGCCCGCGCTCGTGTGCACGCGCACCCCCACGTGCCCCGGCGTGTGGCCCACCCACGGCTCGTACGAGAGCCACGGGTCCACCCGGTAGGTGCTGTTCACCATCACCGCCTGCCCCGCCTCCACCACCGGCACCACGCTGTCCGCGATGCAGCCCGACTTCTCACGGCCGGCCTCGTTCTCGTGCTTCCAGAACTCCCATTCCTCGCCCGGGAAGACGTACTTCGCCTTCGGGAACGTGGGCACCCAGCGGCCATCCACCAGGCGCGTGTTCCAGCCCACGTGGTCGACGTGCAGGTGGGTGCACAGCACCAAGTTCACCTGCTCGGGGGTGACGCCGGCCGCGCGGAGATCGTCGAGATAGCCGCCCTTCCGCTTGTTCCAGAGGTCCGTCTCGTGCCGGCTCTTGTCGTTACCCACTCCGGTATCCACCAGCACCGTGTGCTGCGGAGTGCGCACGATCCACGTCTGGATGCGCGAGCCGAGGTCCCCGGTCACGTCGTCGAAAAAGTGCGGCTTGATCCAGCGGTGGTGCTGGGCGATCCGCCCGGCGTCCGACTCGGGCAGCATCTGGGTGGTGGGGAACGCCGACCGGCCGATCTCGATGATTCGCGAGATGGCCACCTCGCCGAGCGTGAGCGTGTGCATGTCCCTCTCCTAGCGTGACGTCATGTGAGGCCACAGCGCCTCGGCGCCGCGCGCCGCGACCGCACGCCCCAGCGCCACCGACCAGTGGCTCTCCGCGCCGAACTCGGCCCGCCAGGACCAGAGCCGGCGCGTGACGAAGTGCAGCGAGTGCTCGTAGGTGAAGCCGATGGCGCCGTGGCACTGATGCGCGATGCCCGCGCCGAGCCCGGCCGCCTCGCCCGTCCGCACCTTGGCGGCGGCGATCTCGAAGCTCGCGTCGCCCCGATCGGTGGCCCGGAACGCGCTCATCGCGGCGATCCCCGCCGCCGCCGTGTGATCGGCGAGCAGCGCCAGGTTGTGCTGGATGGCCTGGAAGCTCGCGATGGGCCGGTTGAACTGCTTGCGCTCGCTGACGTAGCGGACAGTCTGGGCGAGGAGGTACTCGAGCCCGCCCGCCATCTGCGCCGAGCGCACGAGCGCGCCGAATTGCACGAGGGCGGCGCCGGACAGGCGACCGGCGGGCGCCGCCGCCGTG
>DATIWG010000045.1:0-1447 GCA_035519555.1 Nitrosotalea sp.
GCACCCCGCGGGAGATCGGGCCGATCTTCGCCGACAACCTTCGCCGCTACATCGCCGGCCGGCCCCTCCGCCACCAGGTCGACCGCACCCGAGGTTACTGAGGGCCCCGCTCCACCCCCACCCGGATCACCTCCCCGCGCCTCGCCCACCGCGCCAGGGGCAGCGTTAGCTCGAGGAAGAGCTTCAGCACGCCATACACCGGTCGCCACTCCGCGAGCCGCGCCGGCCCGTCGAGGCCGCGATCGCGCAGCCAGAACCCGAGACTCCAGAGGTAGTACCGCGGCTTCGCCTGATGCCAGCACCACACCACCCGGCCTCCCGCCTGCGTCACGGTCCGTTGGAGGGTTGCCGGCGTGAAGTGCGAGAGGTGCCGCGGTAGCTCGAGGCCCGACCACGCATGCCCGAAGAGGCGCGCGCCGAGCCCGCCCGCGTTCGGCACCTCGAGGACGAGCAGGCCGTCGCGGTCGAGCCACTCGAGCATGCGGCGCACCGCCGCGATCGGATCCGGCACGTGCTCGAGCACGTGGAACGCGGTGACGACGTCGAACTCGCCCGCCGCGAAGGGCGCCCCGAGCAGGTCGCCCGCATGTACGCGCGCGCTGAACCGTCGGGCCTTCCTCGCCGCAGCCTCGTCAACCTCGACCCCGGACGCCTGCCAGCCGAGAGCCTGGGCTACGCCGAGCGCGCCGCCCGAGCCGCAGCCCACGTCGAGGTAGCGGCCGCGACCTCGCCACGGCGGGCAGTCCCAGCGGATCCGGCGCGCCAGCAGAGCCGCGCGGAGGCGCGTGAGCACTCCGGGGCCGGTCTCCCGCATTCCCGCGTAGCCGAGCCGTGAGCCCAGCGCCCACCGGACGGCCCGGACGCGGGCGGGCGAGCCCTTGAACGGGATGCGGGGCGACGGCTCCTGGTGACGCGGGTAGTGATCCGGGTAACAGTCGGCGAGATGGTCGTCGCGGACTCGCGGGCGCTGGTAGAGGAAGCCGCAGCGGCGGCAGCGCGCCACTGTGTAGACGCCGGGCACCGCGAACGCGCGATCGGCGGTGGTCCAGAGGGGGTCGGCGTCCGCGGCGCCGCAGAGGAAGCACGGCGCGTCGACGGTGGGAAGCGACACCCCTACTTCTTCGAGAGCAGCCAGTGGCCGATCGCGAGGTGAGGCAGGCCCGAGCGCTCGAAGGTGTCGACCGCGTCGGCGGCCCCGCCCACGATGGGCTCGCCGTGGAGGTTGAACGAAGTGTTGAGGACCGCGCCGACGCCGGTGCGCCGCTCGAACTCGCTGATCACCGCGTGGTACTCCGGGTTCCAGGCACGCTCCAGGATCTGGGGCCGGGCGGTGGCGTCCTGGGGATGGATGGCCGCCGCCAGCGCGTCACGCGCCTCGGGCCGGGTGGGCATCGCCAGCATCATGTACGGCGAGGCGAGACCCTTGGGATTGACGAGGTAGTCCCCC
>DATIWG010000046.1:0-8510 GCA_035519555.1 Nitrosotalea sp.
CCGCTGCCCGGGCCGCGCATGGTCGAGCTGGCCGAGCGGCTGGTGGCCCTGACCCCGCGGGCGGACTTCGCGGTGTTCGGCAAGAGCGGCGCCGACGCCACCAGCTGGGCGGTGGACGTCGCGCGCGCCCACACCGGCCGCGCCCGCATCGCCCGCGTGCGCGGCGCCTATCACGCCGCCCGCCCCTGGGCCCTGCCGCACCTGCCCGGGGTTCCCGCCCACCACCGGCAGGAGCTGCTCGAGTTCGGCTGGAACGACCTCGACGAGCTGGGCGCGCTCTTCGCGGCGCAGCCGGGCGCGATCGCGCTGGTGATGACCACCCCCTTCGACCACGCGACCGGCACCGCGCCCGCCCCCGGGTTCTTCGCGGGCCTCCGCACCCTCTGCGACGCGCACGGCGCACTCTTCGCGATGGACGACGTGCGCGCCGGCTTCCGGTTCAACCTGGGCGGCTCGTGCGAGCATTTCGGCGCCTCCCCCGACCTGATCTGCTACTCCAAGGCCATCGCCAACGGCCACGCCCTCTCCACGGGCCTGGCGCGCGAGGCCCTCCGCGGCGCGGCCGAGCGGATCTACTTCACCGGCTCGTTCTTCTTCGCGAGCGCAGCCTTCGCGGCCGCCCTCGCGACCCTCGATGTGCTCGCGCGCACCGACGCGATCCCGCGCATCCAGCGCATCGGCGCCCTGCTCGCGGACGGCCTCGCCGAGCAGGCGCGCCGGCACGGAGTGCCCCTGCAGCCGACCGGCCAGGCGGCGATGCCGGTGATCCGCTTCGTGGACGATCCGCAGAGGCTCCGCATCCGCCGGTGGTGCTCCATCGTGACCGAGGGCGGCGCCTACGCGCATCCGTCCCACAACTGGTTCGTGTCGGCGGCCCACACCGAGGAGGACGTCGCGCGAACGCTCGAGGCGAGCGAGCGCGCGTTCAAGAGCGTCGCGGGCGAGGCCCAGCCGTCAAAGGCCTAGCCGTCTAGTGAACGACCCGCCGGCCGCTCAAAGAGGCCCAGATGCGAGGCGGTGCCCGAGGGCCGAAGCAGATGGGCCTTTTTCAGCGGCCGGCCAGGCGCAGGATCGTGATGGAGTGGGCGGGACAGACGTAGTCGAGGCCGCCGCTGCGCGCGGTGGCCCGGCCCTCGCGCACGTCGACCCGCCGCGGATCCTCGAACGAGTTGGTGGCGGAAACCTCGGGCCCGTTGACCTCCCACACCGTCACCGGCCCCGCCACGTCCGCACCCACGACCTCGATCGCGGCGATCAGGTCGCGGTCGCGATCGCGGTTGACGAGCGCCACCGTGAGCGCGCGTCCCGCCTCGTCGAGGCTCGCCGCCGCGTCGATCAGCGAGAAGGGCCCGAGGTCGGCCACGTGGTGGACGCGCCCGCCGCCCGCGTCGGTCTCCTGCCCGGGCGACAGCTCGTACCGCTCCCCATCGACCGCCACGTCGAGCGCCAGGTCCAGCGTGTGCTCGGCGTAGAGGCGGAGCGGATGGTAGATCGTCTGTAAGAACAGGCCCCGCGGGCTCGTGAAGATCGGCGCGATCGCGTTGACGAGCTGGGCGAAGTTGGCCATGCGCACGGTCCGGCAGTTGCGCAGGAAGCCGTTCAGGTAGGTCGCGATGGCGAGGGCGTCGGTCAGCGTGTAGCGCTCCTCGAGACCGCCTACCCGGTCCTGGTGGCTCCGCGTCCTCCACCACACGTTCCACTCGTCGAACGCGATGTGGATCGGGTGCGCGATGCGCTTGGCGTGCCGCACCCGCTCGATGAGCGCGGCGCAGATGCGCACCGCCCGCTCCGCCTCGTGCGACTGCATGACGGTGGCATAGTGGTCGGCGTTGCCGGTGTAGAGATGGATCGAGTGGAAGTCGACCAGCTCGGCGAGGCCGTCCAGTACCACCTCGTCCCACTCGCTCCAGCCGTTCTCCCCGCAGCCGATGAGCTGGATCGACGGGTCGGTGCGCTTCATGACCATCGCGAAGGCCCGCGCCTTCTTGACGTAGTCACGCGCCTCCAGGCCGCCGATCTGCCAGCCCCCGTACATCTCGTTGCCGAGCCCCCAGTAGCGCACCCGGTGCGGCTCCGGGTAGCCGTGGGCGCGACGGAGGTTGGCCCACGAGGTGTTGCCGGTGCCGTTGCAGTACTCGACCCAGGCCTGCGCCTCGTCCATGGTGCCCGAGCCCATGTTCACGCAGATGATCGGCTCGGTGGCCATCTCGCGGCAGTACTCGATGAACTCGTTGGTCCCGAAGCGGTTGGACTCCTCCGCGTACCAGGCCAGCTCGCTGCGACGAGGCCGGTCCTTCTGCGGCCCCACCCCGTCGAGCCAGTGGTAGCCGCTGACGAAGTTGCCGCCCGGCCAGCGCAGAATCGGGAAGCGGAGGGGCCGCGCCGCCTCCATGACGTCGCGCCGGAAGCCGCGCGCGTCGGAGAGCGCCGAGCCCTCTTCGTAGATGCCGCCGTAGATGCAGCGCCCGAGATGCTCGATGAACTGGCCGAAGATCCGCCGGTCGACGGCGCCGATGCGCCGCCGCGTGTCGATCCCGATGCGCGTGGTCATGGCGCCTGAGTCTAGGAGCGGGTGCTCCGCCTGTCAATTTGACACTGCCCGGCGCGGGGACGTACAGTCTCGCCCGGAGGAAAGCCCATGAGCGCTCATGACCGCGGCGTGAACGGCAGCGGCAGCACCAACGGCGGTGCGACGCCCCGCGCCCCGGTCAGCCGCCGGGCGTTCGTGGCCGGCGCCTCCGCGGCGGGCGTGGCCGCGTGGGCCCGCCGGGCCGGCGCCCAGCCGAAGGCCACCATCACCTACTGGAACGGGCTCACCGGAGCCGACGGCAAGGTGATGGACGACCTGATCGACCAGTTCACCCGCGAGACCGGCATCCGCATCGAGCAGCAGCGCCTGCCCTGGGCCGATCTCTACGCGAAACTGCAAGTCGCGGTTCCCGCCGGCGAGGGCCCCGACCTGGCCTTGATCCACACCGTCGAGGTGCCTCACTTCGCGAGCGACGGCGTGCTCGAGGTCATCGACGAGACCACCGTGTCCGGCAAGGGCTTCCGCGGCGAGGACTACCTGCCCGCCACCTGGCAGGGCGGCACCTACCAGGGCAAGCGCTACTCGCTCCCGCTCGACGTCCCCCAGCACATCATGTACCTCAACGTGAAGGTCATGAAGGATGCCGGGCTGGTGGGTGGCGACGGGCGACCGCGAGTGCCGGCCAGTCGCGACGAGCTCGTGACGATGGCCAAGCGCATCGCCAAGCCGCCCGATGTGTTCGGCTTCGCCATCGGCACGGTCGGGCCGGGCCGCTATACCTGGGGCTTCCACAACCTCCTCTGGCAGAACGGGGCCAACGTCTACACTGCCGATCTCAAGCACGCCGGGGTTTCCGAGCCGGCCGCGCTCGAGGTGGCCGAGTTCTGGGCCGCGCTCGAGGGCCAGCAGAAGATCGCGCCGCCCGCGAACGCCAACTGCCGCGATGCCTTCATCGCGGGCAAGCTCGGCATGTGGATCGCGGGCTCCTGGAACTTCAGCGGACTGCGCGAGGCCAAGGTCGACTTCACGGCGGTGCCGGTCCCGCGCCTCTTCAAGCAGCCGGTGGTGTGGGCGATGCCGCACCAGTACACGTTCCCGAAGGCGAAGACCGCCGACCGCGCGAAGCGCGACGCGGCCTGGACCCACGTGCGCTGGATGACCGATCACGTGGCGGAGTGGACGCTCAAGGCCGGCCAGGTGTCGGCCAGCCGCAAGGCCCACACCGACCCGCGCATCGCCGGCGACCCGGTGCTGCGCGCGCTCCTCTCGCAGGCGCCCAACTGGCAGGTTGGCCAGCCCACTCCGAAGTGGGTCGCGGCCGAGAACCTGACGCGACCGGTGATCGAATCGGTCTACACGGGCCAGAAGCCGGCCAAGACCGCGATGGAGGATCTGGCGCGCCAGATCAACGCGCTGCCGGACTAGCGTGTCGCGCGAGACGCGCACGGCGTACTGCTTCCTGGCGCCGGGGCTCCTGCTCTTCCTGGTCTACCGCCTCTATCCTCTCCTGGAAGGGCTGCGCCTGTCGTTCACCAATGCGCGGCTCGGCCGCCTCACCCAGCAGTGGGTGGGCCTCGCCAACTACGCGCGCCTCGCGGAGGACACGCGCTTCCACGTGAGCCTCTGGAACACCGCGTTCTACACGGTAGCCAGCACGCTGCCGATCCTGGCCGTCCCGCTGGTGCTCGCGCTTGCCCTGAACCGCGGGCGCCTGCGCACCCTGCTCCGCAGCGTGTTCTTCTTCCCGTTCACGCTGTCCGTGGTCACGGTGGGCCTCGCCTGGCTCTGGCTCCTCGACCCGGTGGTGGGCCCGTTCAACTACTACCTGCGCGCGCTCGGCGTGCCCGCGCGCTCGTGGCTGGCCGATCCGCACACCGCAATGTGGGCCATCATCGCCACCACCGTGTGGTGGGTGACCGGCTACTACCTCGTCATCTACCTGGCCGGGCTTCAAGATATTCCCCGCGGTCTCTACGAGGCGGCCGCGCTCGACGGGGCCTCGGCCTGGCGCGGCTTCTGGGCGATCACCCTCCCCCTCCTGCGGCCCGTCCTCCTCTTCGTGGTGGTCACCCACGTCATCGGCTCGTTCCAGCTCTTCGGGCAGGTCTTCGTGCTCACCGGGGGCGGGCCCGGCGACGCCACCCGCACCGTGGTCCAGCATCTCTACGAGACCGCCTTCCAGAACTTCTTCCAGTTCGGCGCGGCCTCGGCGATGGCGTGGGTGCTCTTCGCAGTCATCCTCGTCTTCTCGGTGCTCCAGTTCCGCCTGCTGCGCGGCCACACCGAGTACTGAGCGTGGGAACCGCGGGCCGGCGCATCGACCGCGAGAGCTGGGCCCTCACCGTGGCCCTGCTCGTCCTGGCCGTACTCTGGCTGGCCCCGATCGCGTGGGTGGTGGTGACCTCGCTCAAGCCGAGCGAGGCCATCATCCGGCTGCCACCCGAGTGGATCCCTTGGCCTGTGACGGGCGCGCACTATCACGAGGTGCTCCTCGGCTCCTCCCGCACCGCCCGCATCGGGCGTGCCTTCGCCAACAGCCTCGTGGTGGCCACCGGCAGCGTGCTGCTCGTCCTCGCCACCAGCGCGCTCGCCGCCTACCCGCTGGCCCGCATGCGCTTCCCGGGGCGCGACCTGATCTTCGCGCTGCTGGTGGGCAGCCTGATGATCCCCAACGCGGTGCTGCTGGTCCCCCAGTACGTGCTCACCCAGCAGCTCGGCTGGCTCAGCACCTACCAGGGCCTGATCGTGCCGGAGGCCGCGATGCTGTTCGCGTTCGGGGTCTTCCTGCTGCGCCAGTTCTTCCTCGGGATGCCCCGGGAGCTGGAGGACGCGGCCCGCATCGACGGGGCCGGCGCCTGGCAGGTCTTCTCACGGATCATCGTGCCGCTCTCGCAGCCCGTGCTCGCCGCGCTGGGGATCTTCGCGTTCCGCTCGGCGTGGAATGACTTCCTGTGGCCGCTGATCGCGGTCAACAAGCCCGAGATGTTCCCGCTGCCGGTGGCGCTGGCCCTGCTGCGCAGCGCGTACAGCTCCGAATCCTACGGGCCGATCATGGCCGGTGCCGCGCTGAGCGCGGTACCCCTTTTGATAGTTTTCGTGGTGGCCAACCGGCGCATCGTGGAAGGCGTGCGCCTGAGCGGGCTCAAGGGCTAGGCGTCGGCTACCGCCGGCTCTGGAAGCAGCGGGCGATCTCGAACTGGAGACGGTTGGCCTCCTCGCGCTTGTCCGGCGGGAACCGCGCCTCGGTGGCCCGGCTCATCGTCTGGGCGGCGCCCTGGCAGTCGCCACGCGCCAGCGCGGCCTTCACGATCTCGATGAAGGATTCGGCCGTAACTCCTTGTGCGTTCCCGCCGAAATTGGTATCGCCCGGTCGGCTGCTCCCGACCCCCGGCACCCCGGGCTTGGCGGTGAGCTCGATGGCGGCCTGGTACTGCTGCGCGGCGTCCTGGGTGCGGCCCAGCACCTTGAACGCGCGGCCGGCGCCGTTGAAGGCCTCGGCCATCAGCAGCGCCGCGTTCGGCGGCGCCGGCACCGGCACGGCGGGAGCACCGGGATCGGGCAGCATGGCTCCGAACATCTGGGCGGCACGGCCGGTCCGGGTGATCCGGCGCGCCAGGAGGGTGTTCGGCAGGTAGTAGTCGAGCGCGGCCTGCGCCTGACGCTCCAGCAGGGCGGCCGCTAGCACGTTCCGCGCCTTCATCAGCGTGGCCAACTCCTCGGCCTCGCGGGGCAGCGTACTGCCCGCCTTGCCGTCGTCTAGGCGCAGCCGCGCCTGCTCGAGTGCCAGGGCCACCCGGTAGGCAGCGGCCGCCTCGGCCGCGTTACCCTGCTGGGCCAGCAGGGCGCCGGTGTAGGCGGGCACGCGCGCGTCGACGGGATCGAGGCGCCGCGCCTCCTCGAGCGCGCCATGGGCGCCGGGCACGTCGCGCCCCATCGCCTTGCGCCAGGCCGTTCGCAGGAGCCAGCCCGCGTTGGTGTGGACCAGGTTGGTGGTGACCGACATCTGCCGGTCGGACTCGTCGACGCGGCCGAGCCGGCGCAGGAACTCGGCCAGCGTCTGGTTGCCCTCGAGCGAGCGCGGCTGCCGGCGGAGCGCACTCTGGAGATCGGCGAAGGCCGCCTCCTGGCGCCCCGCCGCGAAGTCCACCTCGGCCTGGAGCATGTCGCCCTCGAAGGTGCTCTTCAGTACCGCGAGCGCGGCGGCGAGCGCGGCCTGCGACGCGCGCATCAGGCCCGCGGCCTGGGCTTCGAGCTGGGCCGCCTGCGCCAGCGCGTCGCCGGTGGGCGCGTAGTAGCTCGTCTGGGTCACGCGGTAGACGCCGTCGGAGCGGGTCTCGGTGTAGGAGTTGGTCTCGATGCGCGGGGCGCGGAGCGCCGCGGCCCGCGCGTACAGGGCGCTCGCGCGCTCCACTAGGAACGTGGCCCGCAGCCGGAGCGCTTCGGGGTTCTTCGGCGCGGCGGCGAGCACGCGGTTGACGATCTGCTCGGCGGTGGCCTCGTCGCCCAGGCGCACGAGTGCGATCGCCTTCACGGTCTGCGCTCCGATGTGATTCGCCTCCACTCTCAGCGCCTCGTCGCACACCGCCACCGCGCGGTGCAGCTCGGCCTGGCGAGATGGCTGCCAGCGAAAGGCCTGGGGCCCGTGGCGGGGCTCGACGTCCTCGCCCCGATAGGCGAGGTTCGCCTCCTCGATCAGGAAGCGGGCCAGCTCCACGTAGGGCGGCGCCGTCTTCGGGGCCGCGCGCACCGCGTCCTCGAGCTCGCGCAGACGATCCTGGTACCACTCGTCGTAGCGCAGGCGCATCGGAGCCAGCGCCCGGTGCAGGGTCAGGGCCTGGCCGATCAAGGCGTCGACCGGCGCACCGGAGCGGGCGCTCGACTCCAGCGCGGCCAGCAGCGCCTCGGGCTGACCGTCCGCGCGGCCAGCCGCGATCTCCTGCTCGACCTGCGCGCGGTACTTGCCGCCGAGCGCCGGGTCGTACCGCGTCGCGGTCTCGAGGTCGTTGCGCGCGCGCCTGGTGTCGCCGAGTCGCGCCGCCGCGACCGCCCGGCTCACGTAGGTGCCGGGCGCCCGGGTCTGGTACGTCAGGCTGATGGTCAGCTCGCGACGCGCGCTGGCCGAGCGGCCGAGGGCCAGCCACGATCCCCCGGAGTAGGCGTGCACATCCGCGCTCGCCGGGTACACGGCGCGCACGAACGCCAGCTCGTCGAGCACCGCAGGGTACGCGCCCTGCCCGTATAGCTCGCGGGCGCGGGCCAGGTGCGCGGGCGCGAGGTCCGCCCGGGTGGCCGCGCGATTGGCGAACCACGCGCCGGCCTGCCGCATGGCCTCGCGCACCGCAGGGGTCACGCCCCTGGCGTACGGCGTCGCCATTTCGTAATAGACGAACGACGCGTAGTCGGTCGGGTAGTCGTCGCGCCCCTGGATCACGTGGCCGGGCGCGCCGCCGAACCAGCCGCGCCCACCCGCGCCCTTGTTGTCGAGGCTGCTGCGCTCGCGCCCGTTGCTCATCATCTGGGCGGTGTAGACCCACAGATCCGCCTCGCGCCCCTTGAGCCCGGCGCGCTTGGCCTGCTCGAAGTCGACGATGGCCTCGCCCGGCTTCTCGCCGAGACAGAGGGCCACTCCGTGCGCCAGGATGAACGACGGATCGGGCGCCTGCTGCATTGCCTGGCCGAGCGGCGACAGCGCCTCGACGTAGCGACCCTGCCGGATCGCGTCGAGGCCCTGCACGTAGGCACGCAGCGCCGGGCTCACCTCGCCCTGCGCGCCGGCCACCGCCGGCCAGAGGAGCAGCGCCCCGAGCGTCGCGCGCAGTGCTCGCGATGGCCTCACCGCCCGTCCTGCTCGAAGATCTGCTGGAGGCGCTCCCGGGGCACCTTGATCTCGACGCCGGCGCGCTCCTCCTCCAGCAACATGAAGCTGCTCGAGTCCCGATCGCCCCACCCCCGCCCGAGCGCCTCGGTGATCTCCTCGAGC
>DATIWG010000047.1:0-9001 GCA_035519555.1 Nitrosotalea sp.
GTGGTGCGCCCTAGAGGAATCGAACCTCTGGCCTTCGGATTCGTAGTCCGACGCTCTATCCATCTGAGCTAAGGGCGCTCTTGGCGGAGAGGCCGGGATTCGAACCCGGGACAGAGGTTTTGCCCCTGTAACCGCTTAGCAGGCGGCTGCCTTCGGCCGACTCGGCCACCTCTCCAAACGTCAAGCCTCCAGAGTATAGGGCATTCGGGGCGCCGCGACTACCGGAGAACCGGGCGAGATCCGGACGGTTGCCCTATGCTGTGAACCGGGGAGGCGACACCATGTTCCGTCTACGAGAGCTGCTACGCGATGCCTGGACGCTCATCCGCCCGTACTGGTTCTCGGAAGATCGCTGGGCGGGGCGCGGGCTCCTGCTGGCCGTGGTCAGCCTCGCGCTCTTCACCGTCTTCATCAACGTCCTGCTGAGCAAGTGGTACAACGCCTTCTACAACGCGATCCAGGACAAGGACCTCCCGGCCTTCTGGAGCCTGCTCCTTCGCTTCTCGTGGCTCGCCGGCCTCTACATCGTGGCCGCGGTCTACCAGATCTACCTCAACCAGATGCTCCAGATCCGCTGGCGGCGCTGGCTGACCGAGCGCTACCTGGGCGCGTGGTTGACCGACGGCGCCTACTACCGCATGCAGCTGACCTCGGGAGAGACCGACAACCCGGACCAGCGTATCGCCGACGATCTGCGCCTGTTCGTGACGGGCGCGCTCGGCCTCAGCGTCGGGGGTCTGCGCGCGGTGGTCACCCTCGTCTCCTTCCTCGGTATCCTGTGGGGTCTCTCGGGCTCGCTCACGATCCCCCTCGGGGCCACCCGCGTCACCATCCCCGGCTACATGGTGTGGGCGGCGTTCCTGTACGCGGTCGCAGGCACCTGGCTGACCAACCTGATCGGGCGGCCGCTGGTGCGCCTCAACTTCAACCAGCAGCGCTACGAGGCCGACTTCCGCTTCAACCTCGTGCGCTTCCGCGAGAACACCGAGGGCGTGGCGCTCTACGGCGGCGAGGCCGACGAGATGCGGACCTTCCGCGAGCGCTTCGCGTCGGTGGTGCAGAACTGGTGGAGCATCATGCGCCAGCAGAAGCGTCTGACCTGGTTCACTGCCGGCTACGGCCAGGCCGCGGTCATCTTCCCGTTCCTGGTGGCCGCACCGCGCTACTTCCGCGGCGAGATCCCGCTCGGTGCGCTCATGCAGACCTCGCAGGCCTTCGGACAGGTGCAGGACTCGCTCTCGTTCATCATCAACTCCTACACCGACATCGCGGAGTGGCGCGCGGTCGTCCTGCGTCTGCTCGGCTTCGAGCGGGCGCTCGCCCGGGTGCGCACGGGAGCCGCCGACGAGGGCGTGCGCCGGGAGACCAGCGCGGACGCCCGGCTCGCGCTGGATCGTGTCGACCTGCTGCTGCCGAGCGGCCGCCCGCTCCTCGCGGGCGTCACGCTCGACATCGGTCCTGGCGACACCGCGCTCATCAGTGGGCCGTCGGGGGTCGGCAAGAGCACGCTCTTCCGCGCCATCGCCGGCATCTGGCCGTTCGGCCGCGGCGAGGTACGCCTGCCCCGCGACGGCCGGGTGCTCTTCCTCCCCCAAAAGCCATACCTACCCATCGGCACCCTGCGGGAGGTGGTGAGCTATCCCATGCCTCCCGAGGGCGTCGGCGACACGGCGTTGCGGGAGGCGCTCGACGCGGTGGGGCTCGGCGAGCTGGCCGGGCGCCTCGACGAGTCGGCTCACTGGGCGCTCGCGCTCTCTCCGGGCGAGCAGCAGCGCATCGCCCTCGCGCGCGCGCTCGTCCAGAAGCCCGACTGGCTGTTTCTCGACGAGGCCACCTCGGCGCTGGACGAGGCCACCGAGGCGCGCCTCTACGCGCTGCTGCGTGACCGGCTGCCTGGCACGACGCTCATGAGCGTGGGCCACCGCAGCACGCTGCGGGCCTTCCACGCGCGGCGCCTGGTGGTGATGCCGAACGGCGCGGGGCCAGCTACCGTCGAGGAGGAAGCAACCACCGCGTGAGCTCGACGGGGAGAGAAATGGCGGAGGGGGAGGGATTCGAACCCCCGATCCCTTGCGGGATTCCGGTTTTCAAGACCGGCGCCTTCAACCGAGCTCGGCCACCCCTCCGCGTCTGACTGACTATCGCCCCGTCGGGACCGGTCCGATGCGCTCGAGCCCTCCCATGTAGGAGCGCAGCGCGCCCGGCACCGTGACGGAGCCGTCGGCTTCCTGGTAGTTCTCCAGCACCGCGATCAGGGTGCGCCCGACCGCGAGCCCGGAGCCGTTCAGCGTGTGGCACAGCTCCACTCGTCCCCCGCCCGCCGGGCGGTACTTGATATCGAGGCGGCGCGTCTGGAACGCCTCGCAGTTCGAGCAGGACGAGATCTCGCGGTACTTGCCCTGCCCGGGCAGCCACACCTCTAGATCGTAGGTCTTGGCGGAGTGGAAGCCCATGTCGCCGGTGCAGAGCGCCATCACCCGGTACGGCAGCTCGAGCCGCTGGAGCACCGCCTCGGCGCTCCGCACCATCGTCTCGAGCTCGTCGTATGATTGCCCGGGCGTGGTCACCTTGACCATCTCGACCTTGTCGAACTGGTGCTGCCGGATCATGCCCTTCGTGTCCTGCCCGTAGGTGCCCGCCTCTCGGCGGTAGCACGGGGTGAAGGCGCAGTAGCGCTTCGGGAGCTCCGCCTCCGGGAGGATCTCGCCGCCGTGGAGCGCGGTGAGCGGCGCCTCCGCGGTGGGGATCAGATAGAGCGTGCGATTGGCGTCCGGCTCCACCGTCTTGAAGAGGCCGTCCTCGAACTTGGGGAGCTGGGCGACCCCGATCATGGTCTCGGTGTTCACGAGCTGAGGCACCCACGCCTCCGTGAATCCGTGCTCGCGTGTGTGCAGATCCAGCATGAAGTGCGCGAGGGCCCGGCTGAGCCGCGCGGCGACCCCCCACATGATCACGAAGCGCGCCTTGGCGATCTTGCTCGCGCGGTCGAAGTCGAGGATCCCGAGGGCCTCGCCGATCTCGAAGTGCTGCTTCGGCTCGAACGCGAACGGCCGGGGCGTACCCCAGCGGCGCACCTCGACGTTGTCCTCGGCCGAGCCCCCCACCGGTACGCTGGCGTGCGGGAGGTTCGGCACCTCGAGGAGCAGGCTCTCGAGGCGGGAGTCGGCCTCCTTCACGAGCGCGTCGAGCGCCTTGATGCGGTCGGAGACCTCTCGCATCCTGGCCATTGCGCCCTGTGAATCCTCGCCGCGGCGCTTGGCCTGGCCGATGGCCTCGGACGCGCGGTTGCGCTCGGCCTTGAGCTCCTCGGCCTCGGTCAGCAGCCGGCGACGCTCGGCGTCCGCGGCGAGCACTGGCGCGAGCGACACGGGGGCGCCGCGCGTCGCGAGCGCGCGCTCCACCGCCGCGGGATCTTCGCGAATCAGCTTCATGTCGAGCATCGCCGCTTCTCCGAGGAGAACGATAACAAAAAAGAGGCCGCAGCTGCGCGGCCTCTGTCACCCCATCCGGCGCTCCGCCGGTGGGGTCTACGGTGACTCCGACGGCTCCGGGCTCGGCTGTTCGGCTTCGACGCGGGCGAGATTACCCACCTGGTCGTCCGGATCCAGCTCGATGATCCGCACCCCCATGGTGTTCCGACCCTGGCTCGTGACCTCGTCGGCGTGCACGCGGATGATCTTGCCCTTCGTCGTCACGACCAGGATGTCGTCGCCCTCCCGCACCTGCAGCATACCGACCACCGAGCCGTTCCGGCCCGCGGTCTTGATATCGATGATGCCCTTGCCCGCGCGCCCCTGCAGCCGGTACTCGTCGAGCGGAGTGCGCTTGCCGTAGCCGCGCTCGGTCACGGTCAGCACGGTGACCCCTTCCTTGATCGTCTCGGCGGCGATGACCTGATCGCCCTCGTCGACATCGATGCCGCGCACGCCGGCGGCGGTGCGCCCCATCGGCCGCACCTCGTCCTCCGGGAAGCGGATGATCATGCCCTGCTTGGTCGAGAGCAGCACCTCGCGCTGGCCGTCGGTGCGGCGGGCGCCCATCACCTCGTCGCCGTCCTCCAGCGTGATCGCCTGGATACCGCCGGCGCGGGGATGCGAGAAGGCGGACAGCTCGGTCTTCTTCACCTTGCCTTGCTTGGTGGCGAAGAGCACGTAGCCGCCCGACTCGAAGTCGCGCACCGGCACGCACGTCGCGACCCGCTCGCCATCGGCCAGCGAGAGCACGTTGGCCATCGCCTTGCCCTTGGCCTGGCGCCCTCCCTCCGGGATCTCGTGCACCTTCAGCCAGTGCACCTTGCCCTTGTTGGTGAAGAACAGGAGATAGGAGTGCGTCGAGGCCACGAACAGATCCTCGACGATGTCCTCTTCCTTGGTCTCCATCCCGGTGACGCCCTTGCCCCCGCGCTTCTGGCTGCGGTACGCCTCCACGTGTGTCCGCTTGATGTAGCCGGAGCGCGTGATGGTCACCACCATGTCCTCGTCGGCGAGAAGGTCCTCGATGGTGAGGTCGGCGGTCTCGGCCAGGATCTCGGTGCGACGCTCGTCGCCGAACTCTCCCTTGAGCGCGGCCAGCTCGTCCTTGATGATGCCGAGCAGCCGCTGCTCGGAGGCGAGGATCCCCTTGAGGTCCGCGATTAGGGCCAGGGTCTGCTCGTGCTCCTCGACGATCTTGTGGCGCTCCAGCTGGGTCAGACGCTGCAGCCGCATGTCGAGGATGGCCTTGGCCTGGATCTCCGAGAGATCCAGCTGGCGCATCAGGGCGTCCTTGGCCGCGTCCGGGCTCTCCGCCTGGCGGATGAGCCGGATGACCAGGTCGAGCTGGTCCACCGCCTTGCGCAGGCCCTCGAGGATGTGGGCTCGCTCCTCGGCGCGCGCGAGATCATACTTGGTCCGGCGGGTGACGACCTCTCTACGAAATGCGATGAACTCCTGGAGCATCTGCTTCAGGTTGACGACCTGCGGGCGCCGGCCCACCAGGGCCAGCATGATGACCCCGAAGGTGGTCTGCATCTGGGTGTGCTTGTAGAGCTGGTTGATCACGATCTGGGCCATCTCTCCGCGCCCCAGCTCGAGCACGATGCGGATGCCCTCGCGGCTCGACTCGTCGCGGCGCTCGCTGATGCCCTCGATCTTCTTGTCCCGCACGAGCTCGCCGATCTTCTCCATCAGCGACGCCTTGTTCACCTGGTATGGCAGCTCGGTGACGATGATCGCCTCGCGCCCGCCCCGCATCTTCTCCACGTGGGCCTTGGCCCGCAGGGTGATGATGCCGCGCCCGGTGGTGTAGGCCTCCCGGATGCCGCCGCGGCCGTAGATGTAGCCGCGCGTGGGAAAGTCCGGGCCCGGAATCAGCTTGATCAGCTCGTCGACGCTGACCTCGGGGTCGTCGATCACCCTCACGAGCCCGTCCACCACCTCGCTCAGGTTGTGAGGCGGAATGTTGGTGGCCATGCCGACCGCGATGCCGGAGGAGCCGTTGACGAGCAGGTTCGGCACCTTGGTGGGCAGCACCACCGGCTCCTGAAGCGACTCGTCGAAGTTCGGCGTGAAATCCACCGTGTCCTTCTCGATGTCGGCCAGCAGCTCGTGAGCGATCTTGGCGAGGCGCGTCTCGGTGTAGCGCATCGCCGCGGGCGGGTCGCCGTCGATGGATCCGAAGTTGCCTTGCCCGTCCACCAGCGGGTAGCGCAGCGAGAACTCCTGGACCATGCGCACGAGCGCCTCGTACACCGGGGCGTCGCCGTGCGGATGGTACTTGCCCAGCACTTCCCCGACCACGCGCGCCGACTTCTTGTAGGCGCGATTCCAGTTGAGGCCGAGCTCGTGCATCGCGAAGAGCACGCGCCGGTGTACCGGCTTCAGGCCGTCGCGGATGTCGGGCAGCGCGCGGCCCACGATGACGGACATGGCGTAGTCGAGATACGACTTCCGCATCTCCTCTTCGATCGGAACCGGTGTCTGTCTCTCTGGGCTCATGGGGCGAGTCCGGATCTCCTAGATGTCGAGGTTGACGACGTCGAGCGCGAACTTCTCGATGAACTCGCGGCGCGGCTCCACCGCATCGCCCATCAGCACCGTGAACATCTCGTCGGCGCCGACCGCGTCTTCCATGGTCACGCGCAGGAGGGTACGCGTCTCCGGGTTCATGGTCGTTTCCCAGAGCTGCTCGGGGTTCATCTCGCCGAGGCCCTTGTAGCGCTGCAGCGTCGCTCCGTCCTTGGCCTGATCCATGATGACCCGCATCATCTCGTCCAGGCTCTTGATCTGGATCTCCTTCTCGGCCGCGTCCACGATCGTGCACGGGCCCTTGTGCATGCCCGCGATCTCGGCGTGCAGCTCGAGCAGCTGTCCGTAGTCGGGCGACTTCAGCACGTCGACGCTGAACTGGGCGAGCTGCGGCCCCGCGATCTGCACCGCGGCCGCGTCACCGTTGTCGCCCCCCACGAGCTGCGCCGCCCAGCCGGGTAGCTCGGCGGCCACTTCCGCGACTGCCGCCGCGATCTCCGCGTCGCCGACTCCGCGCTTGCTCGCCTTGAACTTCCGGCGGACCAGCCCGTCGAGGATGGCGGGCGGGATCCCGCGCCGACTCATCTTCGCGAAGAGCGCGCGGAACTCCAGCACGCGCTTGAGGGCCTCCAGCAGGGCTTCGCTCCGCAGCGGGGCCGCCTTGCCGGGCACCTTGATGCTCGCCTTCTCCACCCACTGCTCGAGCAGGAATTCCTCCATCTCCCGCTCGCTCATCAGGTAGCGCTCCGCTCGCCCCTTCTTCACCTTGAACAGGGGCGGCTGCGCGATGAACAGATGCCCGGCCTCGATCACCTGCACCATGTGCCGGAAGAAGAACGTCAGCAGCAGGGTGCGGATGTGGGCTCCGTCCACGTCGGCGTCCGTCATCAGGATCACCTTGTGGTAGCGGAGCTTGCCGACGTCGAACTCCTCGGGCCCGATCCCGGTGCCGAGTGCGGAGATCAGCAGCCGGATTTCATTGTGGGACAGGACCTTGTCGTAGCGGGCCTTCTCCGCGTTGATGATCTTCCCGCGCAGAGGCAGCACCGCCTGGACCTTCCGATCGCGCCCCTGCTTGGCGGAGCCGCCCGCGGAGTCGCCCTCCACCAGGAAAATCTCCCGGAACTGCGGATCGCGCTCGGAGCAATCGGCGAGCTTCGCGGAGAGCCCCTCGTCGTCGCGCCCACCCTTGCGGGTCAGCTCGCGCGCCTTGCGCGCGGCCTCGCGCGCCTGCGCGGCCCGCACGCACTTGTCGGCGATCTTGCGCGCGGTGGTGGGGTCTTCCTCGAAGGCTTCCCCCAGCCGATCGTTGACGATCTGCTGGACGAGCCCCTTCACATCCGAATTGCCGAGCTTGGCCTTGGTCTGCCCCTCGAACTGCGGGTCGGGAATCCGCACGGAGACCACCGCGGTCAATCCCTCGCGCACGTCGTCACCGCTGACATCGCCCTTGAAGTTCTTGAGAAACCCGTTGGCCTTGGCGTAGTTCGAGATGGTGCCGGTCAGGGCCGCCCGGAATCCGGTGAGGTGGGTGCCGCCCTCGCGCGTATTGATGTTATTGGCGAAGGAGAACACGCTCTCCTGATACCCGTCGTTGTACTGGAGCGCCACCTCGACCTCGATGTTGTCCTTCTTGCCCTCGAAGAAGAGAACCTTCGGGTGGATCGGCGTCTTGTTCTGGTTCAGATGCTTGATGAACTCGATGATGCCGCCCTTGTAGAGAAAGGTATGGCTCCGCCCGTCCCGCTCGTCCTCGATGACGATCTTGAGGCCCTTGTTGAGAAAGGCGAGCTCACGGAGGCGGTTCGAGAGCGTGTCGAAGGAGAACGTGGTCTCCTCGAAGATCTTGGCGTCGGGCTTGAAGCGCACGATGGTGCCGTGCTTGGTGGTCTTCTCCCCCGCGGCGATCTCCCCTTGGGGCACCCCGTACTCGTACCGCTGCGTCCACACCTTGCCCTGCCGGCGAACCTCGAGCTCCAACCACTCGGAGAGCGCGTTGACCACCGAGATGCCGACCCCGTGCAGCCCGCCCGAGACCTTGTAGGCCGAGTGCTCGAACTTGCCGCCCGCGTGGAGCACCGTCAGCACCACCTCGGCCGCCGCCTTGCCGCTCTCCTTGTGGATGTCGACCGGGATGCCGCGCCCGTTGTCGCCCACCGAGCAGGAGCCGTCCGAGTGCAGGATCACCTTGATGCTGTCGCAGTAGCCGGCCAGCGCCTCGTCGACGGAGTTGTCTACCGCCTCGTACACGAGGTGATGCAGCCCGTAGGCGCCCGTGTCGCCGATGTACATGGCCGGCCGCTTGCGCACCGCCTCCAGCCCCTCGAGGACCTTGATGTCGCTCGCGGTATACGTATCGGCCATCAGGCCGCGCCTCGCACCGTGCTCAGGCTCGGATCGGTCACTCGTCCTCCTCGTACCTCCCACCATGTTACCTGCCGGACTTCCGGTAGCGCGGCATCGGCGGTGGTCAGGAAGACCTGTCCGGCCGCCGCGATATGCCCGAGGACCCGCGCTTGCACCTCGGGGTCCAGCTCGGAGAGCGCATCGTCGAGCAGGAGGACCGGCGCGCTGCCGACGGCCCGCTCGACCGGACCCGCCTCGGCCAGCCGCAGGGTGAGGGCCATCAGGCGCTGCTGTCCGCGCGATCCATAGAGCCGCAGGTCGCGCCCGTCGACTTCGATCAGAAGATCATCCCGATGGGGGCCAACCAGGCTCTGCCCGCGCCGGGCCTCGTCGGCGAACCGCGCCTCGAGGGCGGCCAGGAACTCCGGCTCCCCCGTCCCGGCAGCCATTGTGGTGCAGTACTGCAGCCCCACGTCCCCCGACCCGGCGAGCGTGGGATACAGTCCGCGCGCCTCACCTTGCAGCGCCTCGACCGCCGCGCAGCGCCGCGTGACGATCTCGATCCCGACCCGCGCCAGCTGCTCGTTCCACGGCGCGAGTGCGTTGCGCAACGCGCTGCCGACGAGGCCACTCTGCAGGAGATGATTGCG
>DATIWG010000048.1:0-99940 GCA_035519555.1 Nitrosotalea sp.
TCGAGCTGATCAGGAGCGACCCGATCCCGGGCACGCGGAAGATCTGTTCCGTGATCAACGCGCCGGTGAAGATCGCGGGGATCTGGAGCGCGACGAGCGTCACGACGGGGATCAGCGCGTTGCGCACGACGTGCTTGACGATCGTGACCTTCTCCGAGAGGCCCTTGGCGCGCGCGGTGTTGATGTAGTCGAGGCGGATCACCTCGAGGACGGCCGAGCGCACGAAGCGCGTCATCGAGGCCCCCTGGAAGAGGCCGAGCACGGCGATCGGCATGATGGCCTGCCGCGCGTAGGCCCAGAGCCACGCGATCCCGGTGCCCGAGACGTCGGCCCGGTAGATGAACGGCAGCCAGTCGAGGTAGATGCTGAAGAACAGGATGAACAGGATGCCGGTGAAGAAGGTGGGCAGCGAGAAGCCGATGAACGCGAAGGTGGTCGAGATCTGGTCGAAGAGCGAGTACGGCCGCATGGCCGCGTAGATGCCGACGGGCAGGGCGACGAGCAGCCCCAGGAGCTGGGCCAGGCCGAGCACCCAGAGCGTGGTGGGTAGGCGCTGCAGGATCAGGGTGCCCACATTGATGCGGCTCACGAACGAGAACCCCCAGTCGCCCTTCACCATCGACGTGAACCAGCGCACATAGCGCACCGGGATCGGGTCGTCGAGGCCGAACTGGGCGCGCAGGTTGGCGCGCACTTCCGGCGGGACGTTCGGGTTGGTGGCCAGCTCCTCGAAGGGGTCGCCGGGCGCGAGGGCCAGTACGGTGAACAGCACCAGGCTGATCCCCGCGAGCACGGGGATCATGATCAGCATGCGCCTCAGCAGATACTTGTACATAGCGTCAATCTTCCCGGTGCCGAGAGGGAGTCAGCTGCGAGGCGGCGCCCAACGGCGGCAAGCGAGGCGTACTCCCTGTACGTCGAGCGTGCCGCCGAGGGCGCCAACGAAGCAGATGGCCCCCCTATCGGCGCCGGGCTAGGCTTCCTTGTACCAGAACGGTAGCTGCCAGAAATCCGAGTCCCAGCCGCTCTGGGTGGCCTTGAGCTTGTTGCTGACCGCGGCCACCCGAGGCCGCCACGCCACCGGGATGACCACCACGTTCTTGATGACCATGTCGTTCATCTGGATGAAGGTGGCGGCCCGCTTCACCGGATCCAGCTCGTTCTCCGCCTGCCGGTAGAGCTTGCCGTACTCCTCGCTCTGCCAGCGGGTGATGTTGCGGCCCTGCCACTTGTTCTCCTTGGACGCGATCTCCCAGGGAGTGAACGCCAGCATGTAGTCCTGGGGGTCCGGCATGGTCTGGGTGACCGTGTACATCTGGATGTCGGTCGCGAAGTGCGGGTAGGTGTCCCAGTTCGCGGGGTCCGAGGAGAAGTAGACCGACGCAGTGACCGACTTGATCTCGACCTCGATGCCGGCCTTGGCGCAAGCCTGCTTCACGATCTGCTGGTTCTTCTGCCGGGGGGCGTTGATCGAGGTCTGGTAGACGATCTTGAGCTTCTTGCCGTCCTTGGCCCGGACGCCGTCGGCGCCCTTCTTCCAGCCCGACGACTCCAGGACCTGGTTGGCCTTGTCGACGTTGAACTCCCACTTGGTGTTCTTGGAGGAGAAGCGGGCGGGCGCGTTCAGGTAGTTCGCGGTGGTGATGGCGGTGCGGCCGTAGATCTCCTCCTGCACGGAGGCCCGGTCCACCAGCAGGCTCAGGGCCTGGCGGACCGCCGGGTCGGTCAGGAAGGGGTGCTTGGTCTTGATGCTGGAGCGCTCGCCGTCCACCTCGGTCCACGGGTCGGTGTTGTTAAGCTGGATGTGCTCCATGTTGCCGCCGATCACGATGTCGGCCTTGCCGCGACCACCCTGCTCGAAGCGCTTCAGGATCTCGTCCTCCACCTGCATGTTCCAGGCGTAGTCGTACTCGCCGGTCTGCATGACCGCTCGGGCCGCGGAGACCGCGTCGCCGCCGCCCTTCATCTCGATGGAGTCGAAGAACGGGCGGTTCGGGACGTGGTAGCTCTGGTTGATCTCGCCGCGCACGATGTCGCCCGGCTTGAAGTCGACGAACTTGAAGGGGCCGGTGCCGACCGGCTTCAGGTTGTTCGGCGCCTCGCGCGACTTCTCGCCCTTGTAGGCCTCGAAGAGATGCTTGGGGATGATCATGCCGTTGACCCCGCAGAAGGCGTCGGCCCAGAAGGGCACCGGCTTCTTGAACACGAGCCGCACCGTGTGGGGGTCCAGCACGTCGATCTTCTCGATGTCGACGTACGAGCCGAGCGTGCGCGCCGCGGTCTTGGGGTCGCGGGCGAACTCCCAGTTGAAGACCACGTCGGCCGCGGTGAACGGCTTGCCGTCGTGCCAGGTAACCCCTTTCTTGAGCTTCCAGGTCACCGACCGACCGTCCTTGCTCACCCCGCCGTTCTGCACGCTCGGGATCTCGGCAGCCAGGACCGGGAACAGGTTCCCCTCCGGGTCGTTGGAGGCCAGCGGCTCGTAGAAGATGCGGGAGCCGTCCTGATCCTTGGTGCCGGTGGCGAAGTGAGGGTTCAGCAGGGTCGGAGCCTGCCACCACAGGACCTTGAGCTGGCCGCCACCCCCCCGCTTGGTGGGGGTGAACATCGAGGAGCTTTTCGGCTGGGCCTGAGCGATCCCGGCGGAAGCCAGCATCTGACCCGCCAGGGGAGCGGTCAGGCCGAGCGCCACCATGGCCTGGACGAACTCGCGGCGACTCAGCGTCCCGGCCTTCACCCGGCCGATCAAGTGCCTCAGTTCATGCTCTCGCATCGATGGTCCTCCTAGAAGAATGGGTCAGCGGTGACCGGTTGGATGGCTTTATATACGGCCACGCAGCCGAAACTGTCAAGTTGTCCGCCAGGTTCCACGCTATCCCTGCTTGTACCAGTAGGGCAGTCGCCAGAACGTGGAGTCCCACCCGGTGAGATCCATGCCCATCAGCGCATTCGAGGCCCCCGAGACGCCGCTGCGCCAGAGGACCGGGATCACCACCACATTCTGGATCACGATGTCGTTCATCTTGATGAACAGGGCGGCGCGCTTGACCGGGTCGACCTCGCTGTCCGCCGCCCGGTAGGTGCGGTCGTACTCGTCGTTGCGGAAGCGGGTGATGTTCCGCCCCTGCCACTTGTTGGCCTTCTGGGAGGCTTCCCAGGAGCAGAACTGGTTCATGAAATACTGCGGGTCCGGCGCGGTCATGGTCGTGTTGTACATCTGGATGTCGGCGTAGAAGTGCGGGTAGGTGTCGGAGTTCGCGGGATCCGAAGAGAAGAAGACCGAGGCCACCACCGACTTGATCTCGATCTCGATGCCTGCCTTGGCCGCGGCCTGCTTGACGATGGCCTGGTTCTTCTGCCGGGGGGCGTTGATGGAGGTCTGGAAGACGAACTTCAGCCGCTTGCCGTCCTTGGCCCGCATGCCGTCGGCGCCCCGCTTCCAGCCGGCCGCGTCGAGGACCTGGTTGGCCTTGTCCACGTTGAACTCCCAGCGCGTGTTCTTCGAGTAGAAGCGGGAAGGCGCGTTGAGGAAGTTCGCGCTGGTCTGCCCGCCGCGCCCGTAGATCTCCTCCTGGACCGCTGCGCGATCGACCAGCAGGTTGAGCGCCTGGCGCACCGCCGGGTCGGTCAGCGTGGGGTGCGTGGTCTTGAGGCTCGAGCGCTCGCCGTCGACCTCGGTCCACGGGTCGGTGAAGTTGCACTGGATGTGCTCGGGGTTGCCGGTGGGCCAGATGTTGACGCGTCCCTTGCCGCCCTGCTCGAGGCGCCGCAGGATGTCGTCCTCCACCTGCAGGTTCCAGGCGTAGTCGTACTCCCCCGTCTGCAGCACCGCTCGCGCGGCCGAGGTGGCGTCGCCGCCCCCCTTCATCTCGATGGCGTCGAAGAACGGCCGGTTCGGCACGTGATACCCGGGATTCGCCTCCCCGCGCACGGTGTCGCCCGGCTTGAAGTCCACGATGCGGTAGGCGCCGGTGCCGACGGGCCGGAGGTTGGCCGGGGCCTCGCGGCTCTTGGCCCCCTTGAACGGCTCGAAGACGTGCTTGGGGAGGATCGACCCGCGGGTGCCGCAGAACGGATCGGCCCAGAAGGGCTGGGGCTTGTTGAAGGTGAGCTTGACGGTGTGGCTGTCGACCTTCTCGATCTTGGAGATCTCGTGGTAGGAGCCGCTGCTCACCGCGGCGGTGGCCGGATCGGACGCGAACTCGTAGGTGAAGATCACGTCGTCGGCGGTGAACGGCTTGCCGTCGTGCCACATCACGCCCTTCTTGAGGCGCCAAGTGACGGACTGGAGGTCGCGCGCGAGCCCGCCGTTCTGGACGCTGGGAGTCTCGGCGGCCAGGATCGGGATCACGTTGCCGTCGGGATCGAAGCCGGCCAGCGGCTCGTAGAAGATGCGCGAGGCGTCCTGGTCCTTGGTGCCGGTCGCGAAGTGCGGGTTGAGCAGCGTGGGCGCCTGCCACCAGAGGGTCTTGAGCAGCCCCCCGCCCCCGCGCTTCGTGGGGGTGAACGCGGGCGCCTTGGGCTGCGCGTGGGCCGCCCCGGCCGAGGCCAGCATCCGCGCGGCCAGCGGCGCGGTGAGGCCCAGACCGGCCATCATCCGGACGAAGGCGCGGCGGCCGAGACGGCCCGCCTTCACCTCGGCGATCAGCTCGTGGAGTGCGTAATGGTCCATGGGGGTCCTCGCTCGGAGTTAGAGAGCCTCGATCACCGCGTCGGTGCATCGGCGGGTCGAGGCGGTGCCGCCGATGTCGCGGGTGTGCGCGCTGGGATCGGTGAGGGCCCGCGCCACCGCCGCGTCGATGCGGTCGGCGAGGGCGGTGACCGCGGCGTCGTGGTGCTGGAGGCCGAGCCACCGGCACATCAGGGCGGCCGACAAGATGGCCGCGATCGGGTTGGCGATACCCTTGCCCGCGATGTCGGGAGCGGTGCCGTGACAGGGCTGGAACAGAGCGTAGCGATCGCCGATGTCGCCGGACGGGGCCAGGCCGAGACCGCCCACGGTGGCGGCGCCGAGGTCGGACAGGATGTCGCCGAACATGTTCTCCAGTACCACGACGTCGTAGCGCCAC
This sequence comes from Nitrosotalea sp., assembly GCA_035519555.1. Lineage (GTDB taxonomy): Bacteria > Methylomirabilota > Methylomirabilia > Rokubacteriales > CSP1-6 > CAMLFJ01. The sequence continues at coordinate 5,070 of DATIWG010000048.1, forward strand.
GGGACCTGCACCACGTACATGCTCATCGCGTCCACGTACGCGAAATCGGTGCGCACGTCGCGATACGCGCACGCGGTCTCCTGGAAGACCTGGCGGAAGAACGCGTAGGAGCGGAACACGTTGGCCTTGTCGACGCAGGTCACGCGCTTGATCCCGTCGGCCGGCGCACCCCGTCCACGGGCGCGCGCGGCCTCGAAGGCGCGGCGCACCACGCGCTCGGTGCCCTTGCGCGTGATCACGAGCGTGTCGACCGCGAGCTCCTCACCGACCTTGGAGCCGCCACCCAGGGAGGCGAAGAGGCCCTCGGTGTTCTCGCGGAAGATCACGTAGTCGATGCGGCTGTCCGGCGGCAGGCGCAGCGGGCTCGGCACCCCCGGGTAGAGCTTCACCGGACGCATCCCGGCGTAGAGATCGAGGATCATGCGCAGGCTGACCTGAGGGATGAGCTCGGTGCCGTCGTCGTGACGGATGTCGGGCAGGCCGGCGGCGCCGAAGAGGATGGCGTCGACGGCCCGGCACAGATCCACGGTCTCGGGCGGCAGGTCCTCGCCGGTGCGACGATAGAGCGCGGCGCCCACCTCGGCCTCCTCGAACGAGAAGTGCACGCCGTCCGTCTGCGCGGCCTCGAGCACGCGCACCGCCTCCGCGATGACGTCCGGACCGATGCCGTCGCCGCCGATCTGGGCGATCCGGTAGTGGCTCAAGCGTTGCCCGCGCTGAGCATGCGCACGGCGACGTCGAGGGCTTCGAGCATGCTCTCGGGATTGGCGATGCCCTTCCAGGCCCGGTCGAAGGCGGTGCCGTGGTCGACCGACACGCGCAGGAACGGCAGGCCGACCGTGACGTTGACGCCGGAGAGGCCGGTCCAGGTGCCGCTCTTCTCGTCGTAGTTGAACCCGAGCGTCTTCACCGGCACGTGTCCCTGGTCGTGGTACATCGCGATCACGATGTCGAACTCGCCGCCCCGCGCGCGCGAGAACAGCGTGTCGGCGGGCAGGGGACCGTGCACGTCGAGCCCCTCGCGCCGGGCGTCCTCGATGGCCGGCGTGATCTGGGTCTTCTCCTCGTCGCCGAAGAGGCCGTCCTCGCCCGCGTGCGGATTGAGGCCGCAGACCGCGATGCGCGCCCGCGGCCGGCCCAGGCCGGTCATGGTCTGCTGGGCCAGCCGGATCACGCGGCCGACTCGCTCGCGGGTCACCAGGTCCGGCACGCGGCGGAGCGCGACGTGCGTGGTCACGTGGATGACCTTGAGCTCCTTGCCCATCAGGAGCATCGCGAAGTCCTTCGTGTTCGTGAGCCGCGCGAGGATCTCGGTGTGCCCGGAGTGCTGGACCCCCGCCGCGGCCAGGGCCTCCTTGTTGACGGGCGCGGTGACGATGCCGTCGATGGCCCCGGCCTGGCAGAGTCGCACCCCGGTCTCGATGTAGGCGTAGGCCGCGCGTCCCGCCTCTGCGCTGACCACCGACCTGGGCAACGTTGCCACGTCGACGTTGGCGAGGTCGAGGCACTCGAGCTGGCCGGGCTTGAACTCGCACGCGTCTACCGACTTGACCGCGTGCAGGGTGAGGGGCGAACGGAGCAGGGCGAGCGTGGCTTCCATCACGGAGCGGTCGCCGATGACCACCGGCTTGCACGAGGCCGCGACCTCGGGCCGGGCCAGGGCCTTGGCGGTGATCTCCGGGCCGACGCCGGCGGGGTCACCCATGGTGATGCCGAGCACGGGAACCCGAGAGGCGGTCACGGAGTCCCTCCCAGGATCGTGGTCAGGACGTCGGCCGGGCCGAACCCGCCCGCCTTGGTGAGCAGGGTCAGCTCGCGCCCGCCCGCCAGACCGAGGCGGCCGAGGGCCAGCCCGTCGGCGGGAGCGCCCAGCAGATCGAGCCGCCGCGGGCCGAGGGCCCGGATCAGCGCGTAGGCGGTGTCGCCGCCGGTGACCGCCACGAGGTCCGCCGGGGCGCGGGCGAGGATCGTGGCCGCGGCCAGCGCGAGGTGGCGCGCGATCGCCACGCGAGAGCCCGGGGTCGTCGCGCTCGCCACCACCGCCGGGCGCCCGCTCGCGAGCGCCGCGATGGCCGGGGCGAGATTCCCGTGACCGTACGCATCGGCGGTGATCGTGGGCCCGCGGCCCGCGATCGCAGCGAGCTGGGCGCGGCTGGCCGGATGCAGGCTGCCGACCACGACCAGCCGGGCGCCGCCGCGCGGGAGGGCAACGATCGGCCCGACGCAGCCCAGCGCCTGGCTCAGGGCCCGGCCGAGGCCCGCCGAGCCGGCCACGAGCGTGCCCGAGACCGTGAGCGCAGCCTCGGCGAGCGCCGCGAGATCGGCGTCCGTCTCCGCGTCGGCGGCCACCACCGCGCCCCGGTGCTGCTCGAGCACGTGGGCGATCTTCTCGCGGCCGGCGCGCACATCGTCGAGGCCGAGGAGGACGACCGGACCGGCACCGCCGAGCAAGCCCGCCATGTCCGAGGTGGCGGCGGGGAAGGCGGGATCACGACCGATCGCGGATTCGTGGACGGGAACCGAGTCGACCAGGAGACGGCCATGGCGGACGACGCGGCGCAGAGCCGGGAAGGCGGGGCACACGAGCGCTCCCGAGAAGGGAGGGTCGTGCTCGAGCATCGCGGCGATCTCGACACCGACCGCGCCGCGCATCGTCGAGTCGATCTTCTTGAACACGTACCCACGCGCGAGCCGCTCGCGAAGGCGCCCCGCGGTCGCGCGCACCGCCGCCCCGGCGGCATCCGCGGGAAGCGCGCGGCTCTCCGTATCGACTGCGATGACGTCGCGATCCGTGCGCGGGAGGTCGGGCTCGGCGAGGACCCCGACCGGACCCGGCCCGGTGAACAGGCAGCCCGTATCGCAGGCGCCGGTCAGGTCGTCGGCGATGATCGTGACCACCTGGGATGCCCTTACCGCCATGAGTGGACCACCGTACCACAAAACCGCCGGTTCCCGGACGGGCGCGGGGCGGTGAGCGGCTGGATCCGCGGTGTATACTGCATCGGTGAGCTGCCGTATCGTCGTGGCGCTGCTCGCCCTTGTCGCGGCGCTGGCGCTGACCGGGGTGGACGCCCTTTCCCGGGCGCTCGCAGAGGATCCGGTCGCCGCGCTCTCGCTGATTCGCCCCAAGCCGGTGAAGGACGCGCCGGAGTTCCAGGTGCGCACGCCGGACGACCGCACGATCCGACTTGCCGATCTCCGGGGCAAGGTCGTGTTCCTCAACTTCTGGGCGACCTGGTGCGATCCGTGCCGGGAAGAGATGCCGGGCATGGAGCGCCTCCACCAGGCCTACAAGGACCGCGGCCTGGTCGTGCTCGCCATCTCGCTCGACGCCCAGGGCGCGAGCGTGGTGAAGCCGTTCGCGAAGAAGTTCGGGATCACGTTCCCGATCGGACTCGACCCGAAGATGGCGGTGCGCGAGTCCTACGGGGTGTGGGCGGTGCCCTCCACCTTCCTCATCGACAAGAACGGCAAGCGGGCGCTGTTCGCCAATGGCGCGCGCGCGTGGGACAGCAAGGCGGCCCACGCGGTGATCGAGTCGCTGCTCAAATGAGCGAATCGCTCGGCGTCCTCGTGGCCTTCTCGGCCGGCCTCTTCTCGTTCCTCTCCCCGTGCGTGCTGCCGCTGTTCCCGTCGTACCTCTCGTTCATCACCGGCATGTCGGTGGATCGGCTCAGCCACGAGGTCAGCGCGGGGGCCCGCACCCGCGTGATCGTGCACTCGCTCGCCTTCATCGTCGGCTTCAGCGTGGTCTTCGTGAGCCTGGGCGCGTCCTTCAGCGCGGCCGGCCAGTTCCTGCTCGACTACCGGGACTGGATCCGGATCGGCGGCGGCGCGCTGATCGTCGTGTTCGGGCTGTACATCGCGGGCGTCCTGCGGATCGGGGCGTTCGGCCGGACCCAGCAGCTGCAGATCCGCAACAAGCCGGCCGGCCTGATCGGCTCCTTCCTGGTCGGCCTCACCTTCGCGATCGGCTGGACGCCGTGCGTGGGGCCGATCCTCGGCTCCATCCTGACCCTGGCCAGCAACGACAAGACCATAGGAGAGGGGATCACGCTGCTCCTCTCCTATTCCGCCGGGCTCGGGCTGCCGTTTCTGCTCTCCTCGGTGGCGCTCGGCGCCTTCCTCCGCTTCTTCAAGCGCTACCGGCCGTTCATCCCCACCGTGGAGCGCGCGGCGGGCGTCCTGCTGGTGGTGGTGGGGATTCTGGTCGCGACGAACTACTACGTGCTGCTGAACTCCTGGGCCATCAGCCTCACCCCGGATTGGCTGCTGAAGCGTCTCTAACTCCAGCAGGAGGTCCCGCATGGTCATCAACCGGGTCGGTCCTCTGTCCTGCGCGAAGATCGTCGGCCTGCTCTACGCGATCCTAGGCCTGGTCATTGGCGCGATCATCTCCCTGTTCACGGCCACCCTGGGATTCGTCCCCGGTCGTGAGCCAGGCAATCCCATCTTCGGCCTCGCGTCGGTCGTGGTGTTCCCCATGGCGTATGGGATGGCCGGCTTTCTGGCGACCCTGGTCGGGGCCTGGCTCTACAACGGGCTGGCCGGGCTGGTCGGCGGGGTCGAGATCGACGTGCGCTGAGCGCGGCTCCGGCGTGGCCGGGTCAGGCGGCCCGCCGAATCCAGCGGGCGATCTCCTCGTACACCCGCTCGAACACCTCCTCCTGTCGGATCGGACCGCCCCGCGCCACCTTGAACGAGTGATCGCCGCCATCGACGACGTGGATCCTGGCGGCGGCGCCGAGTGATGCCAGGAAGGGCCGGAGCTCGTCGGGCGTGCCGAAGGCATCGCGCGAGCCCTGCACCACCAGCAGCGGCTGTCGGATGCGAGCCAGGTGCTCGGCGCGGAGCTGCTGCGGCTTGCCCGGCGGGTGGAGCGGATATCCCAGCACGACCACCCCGGCCAGGTCGGCGAGCCCCTGGGCGGCCAGGTGCGTGGCCATGCGGCCGCCCATCGACTTACCGCCGATCAGCAGCCGGCGGGCCGCGAGCTCCGGCCGGGCCCGCATCGCGGCGACGACGTCCCGGAAGCAGGACTCGAGCCCCGCGGTCCGATCTGGGAGGCGGCGGCCCTGCTCGGTGTACAGGAAGTTGAACGTGACCGCGTGATACCCGCGGCGGGCCAGGCCCTCGGCCAGGGCCACCATGAAGGCGCTCGTCTGGGGAGCCCCCGCCCCGTGGGCGAGGATCACGGCGGCATCCGAGCGGTCCGGATCCGGCGGGCGGTAGAGGAGCGCGCTCACGCTCGCGTCGGCGACCGCCACCCGGATCGACTCGGGCACGGCGGTCCTAGCCGAGAAGGCTCTCGGCGGCTTCCATGAAGGTCTCGGACAGGGTCGGGTGCGCGTGAATCGTCGCGGCGACGTCCTCGACGAGCGCCGCGGTCTCGATCGCCAGCGCGGCCTCCGCGATGAGCTCGCCCGCTCCGGGGCCCACGATGCCGACGCCGATGACGCGCCCGGACCGAGCGTCCGCGACCAGCTTGGTGAGCCCGTCCGACCGACCGATCGTCGCAGCACGACCGGAAGCTGCCCATTGGAATTTCGATATCTTGGCCTCGATACCTTGATCCTTCGCCTGAGCTTCGCTCACTCCGCACCAGGCGATCTCTGGATCGGTGAAGACCACCGCGGGGATCGCCACGTTGTCGAACGCCGCCGGCCGTCCGGCCAGCGCCTCGGCGGCCACCTTGCCCTGGCGCATGGCGCGATGAGCGAGCATCGGCTCGCCAGTCACGTCGCCGACGGCGTAGATGTGCGGATCCTCGGTGCGGCAGCGATCGTCGACCTGGATGAAGCCGCTGCGGTCGGTCAGCCGCACGCGGGTCGCCTCGAGGCCGAGCCCGGCACTCTGGGCGCGCCGCCCCACCGCGATCAGCACGCGATCGAAGCGCTGGCCGCCCTGCCCCTCGAGGTCCGCTTCGATGCCGGCTCCGGCCTCGCGTAGCGCGGTGACCTTCGTCTTCAGGTGGATCGCCGCGAAGAGCTTCTCGACCCGGCGCTGCAGCGGCTGGACCAGATCGCGGTCGACCCCGGGCAACAGGCCGTCGGTCATCTCGACCAGGGTCACGCGGCTGCCCAGCGTGGCGTAGACCGTGCCGAGCTCGAGGCCGATGTAACCGCCGCCGATCACGAGGAGCCGCTCCGGGATCTCGGGCAGCTCGAGCGCGGCCGTCGAGTCCATCACGCGCTCTCCCGTGAGCGTGACGCCGGGCAGTCCGCTCGGCCGCGATCCGGTGGCCACGATGGCGTGCTTGAAGCGGACCTTCCGGAGCGCGTCGCCGTCCTCGATCCGCAGCGTGGTCGCGTCCTCGAAGACGCCGCGGCCGCCGATGACCTCGACCCCTTTGGCGCGGGCCACCGAGGCGAGGCCGCGGGCCAGCTTGCCCACTACGCGCTCCTGCTTCCACTTCCGGAGGGGGTCCAGCGAGATCCGCGGCTCGCCGAAGTCGATCCCGAAGTCCTTCGCGCGCTGAGCCTCGTTCAGCACCGCGGCCACGTGGAGCAGCGCCTTGCTCGGGATGCAGCCCTCGAAGAGGCAGGCGCCCCCGAGCCGCCGGGTCGCGTCGACCACCACGGTCTCGAGTCCGAGCTCGGTGCAGCGAAATGCGGCCGAGTAGCCGCCCGGCCCGCCTCCGAGCACGGCCACGTCGACCTCGTCGACGAGATCACCCATGACCATCGGCTACCACTCCCAGAGCAGGCGCTCGGGCGCCTCGAGCCGCTGCACGATCTCGGTGGCGAAGCGAGCGCCATCCGCCCCGTCCGCGATCCGGTGGTCGAAGGTCAGGGTGAGCGGCAGGATCAGCCGCGGCACGATCTGGCCCTGGCGCACCACCGGCTCCTGCCGGGCTCGCGCCACCCCCAGGATGGCCACCTCGGGATAGTTGATGATCGGGATCGCGGCGGTGCCGCCGAGCGCGCCGATGTTGGTGATCGTGAAGGTGCCCCCGCGCAGGTCCTCGAGAGCGGCCTTGCCCTCGCGCACCCGCTGGGCCAGCGCGCCCAGCTCGCGCGCGACCTCCAGCACCGGCTTCCGGTCGACGTCGCGCAGCACCGGCACGATGAGGCCGCGCTCGGTGGCCACTGCGATCCCGAGGTGGTAGTAGCGCTTGAGGATCACCTCGCCCGCGGCCGGGTCGAGGCTCGCGTTGAACTGGGGATGGCTGAGCAAGGCCAGCGCGGCCGCCTTCAGCAGGAAGCCGGTCAGCGTGAGCGTGACCCCCTTGGCGCGGGCCGTTTCCAGATTGCGGGTGATCACCGCGTCGAGCTCCGTGATGTCGGCCCGGTCGAAGTGCGTGACGTGCGGGATGAGGGTGGCCGACAGCGTCATGCGCTCCGCGATGGTCCGTCGCAGGTGGGAGAGCGGTGCGCGCTCCACCGGGCCCCACTGCTCGAATCGGGGCAGCGGCGGCGGCTCGAGGCCGATGCCCGCCAGCGGCTTCGCCGGGCCCGGTGCCTTCGCGGCCGCGCCGGGACCCACACGGGGGCCCGAGGCAGCGGCCCGCACGTCCTCGTCGAGGATGCGGCCGCCGGGTCCGGTGCCGCGCACGGTCCGGAGGGTCACGCCGAGCTCGCGGGCGAGCCGGCGCGTGGCCGGTGTGGCCGCCACTGGCGCCTCGACGGGGGCGGGGGTCGCAGCCGGCAGCGCGGTGACCGGGCGCGGGGCGGGCGCGGGGGCCGGCTTGGCGGTCGACGCGCGGGCGGATCCCGCCGGCGCGGGCGTCGCAGGGGCGCCGTCGTCGGCGAACGTCACGAGCACGGCGCCGACCCTCACGGTCTGCCCCGGTGACACGTGGATCCGCTCGACCCGGCCGCCCAGGGGCGAGGGGATCTCGACCTGCGCCTTGTCCGTCTCGACCTCGAGGAGCGGGGCGTCCTCGCGAATGACGTCGCCCTCACGCACCAGGACCGCGATGATCTCCGCCTCGATCAACCCCTCTCCGAGGTCAGGCAGCGTAAATTGTCTGGACATTGGGAAACTAGAACTTCAGAGTCTTGCGGCAGGCGGCCAGCACGCGGGGGACGTCGGGGAGGTTGGCGCGCTCGCGGGCGAAGCCGACGAACGGCACATCGTGGGCGGTCACCCGGCAGATCGGCGCCTCGAGCGAGAGGAAGGCGCCCTCCATGATCGACGTGGCGATCTCGGCGCCAGGGCCGAAGCTCTTCGGGGCCTCGTGCACGACGACCGCGCGCCCGGTCTTGCGGACCGACGCGACCAGCGTCTCGCGATCGAGCGGCGAGATCGTGAGCAGGTCGACGATCTCGGTCTCGACGCCGTCCTCCTCACGGAGCCGGTCGGCGGCCTCGCGGGCCACCCGCATCATCGCGCCGTAAGCCACGAGGGTCAGATCCTTGCCGGGACGGTCCACGTGGGCGCGGCCTATCTCCATCGTCTCGATCTCGTCGGGCACGTCCTCCTTGGCCGCGTGATAGAGCGCCTTGGCCTCGAAGAAGATCACCGGATCGGGATCGCGGATCGCCGCGGCGAGCAGGGCCCGGGCGTTGCGCGGGCCCGACGGGATCACCATCTTGAGACCCGGGATGTGAGCATAGAACTGCTCCTCGCTCTCCGAGTGGTGCTCGAGCGCGCGGACCCCGCCGCCGTACGGCATCCGGACCACCATCTGGCAGCCGAAGCGGCCCTGCGTGCGCATGCGATACCGGGCTGCGTGGTTCTCGATCTGATGGAAGCACTGGAAGGCGAAGCCCGAGAACTGGATCTCGCAGACCGGCTTGAGGCCGTAGAGCGCCATGCCCACCGAGGCCCCGATGATGGCAGCCTCGGCAAGGGGACTGTCAATCACCCGGGTGCCGCCGAACTTGCGGTGCAGGTCCTCGGTGACCCGGAAGACGCCGCCGTCGACACCGACGTCCTCGCCGATGATGAGCACGTCGGGGTCCCGCTCCATCTCCTGCAGGAGCGCCAGGTTCAGCGCCTTGACCATGTTCAGCTTCGCCATGGCCGTCTCTGACCGCGCATGGGCGGGCTCTCGCGGGACGGGGCCGGCTCCTCGCCGTCCGCCCCGGCTTCGGAATGAGCGGCTGAATCGGAGGCCGCGCCGGCCGGCGGCGTGGCCGGCGTCTCGGTGAGTCGGGTCCGCATCGCCGCCCGCTGCTCGTCGAGGGCCGCGGGCGGCTTGCCGTAGGCGTGGTCGAACATCGTGAGCGGGTCGGCGCTCGCCGTCGCCTCGAAGGCGCGGACGGCCGCCGCGATCTCCTGGTCGAGCTGCTCCTCGAGCCCGGATTCGAGGAGGCCGCGCTTCTGGAGGTAGGCGCCGAAGCGGGTGAGGGGGTCCTTCCGCTCCCACGCCGCGACCTCCTCGGCCGACCGGTACTTGGTGGGATCGTCCGCGGTCGTGTGGACCCCAAGGCGGTACGTGACGCACTCGATCAGGGTCGGGCCGTCACCGTGCCGCGCTCGGCTCACCGCGTCGCGGCTCGCCGCGTAGACGGCCAGCACGTCGTTGCCGTCTACCTGGATGCCGGGGAAGCCGTAGGCCAGCGCCTTCTGGGCGATCGTGCGGGAGTGCGTCTGCTTCTTGAGCGGGATCGAGATGGCCCACTGGTTGTTCTGGACCACGAACACCACCGGCACGTGCCAGACGCCCGCGAAGTTCATCGCCTCGTGGAAGTCTCCCTCCGAGGTGGCCCCGTCGCCGCAGTACACCATCACGACCGCATCGTCGCCGCGGTACTGCGCGGCGTAGGCGAGACCGACCGCGTGCGGGAGCTGGGTGCCGACCGGGATGCACACCGGCAGGTCGTGGTGGTCCGCGGCCGGCTGTCCCCCTTCGAGGTAACCCGCGAAGAAGAGCAGGAGCCTCTCCATCGGCCACCCGCGCCAGAGCATCGCCGCGGTCTCGCGGAACGAGGGCACCATCCAGTCGGTCCGGCGCAGGGTGGCCACGCTGCCGATCTGCGCGGCCTCCTGGCCCTTGATCGGGGCGAAGGTGCCGATGCGCCCCTGGCGCTGCAGCCGCAGCATGCGCTCGTCGAAGCGCCGCCCGAGCAGCATGAACCGGTAGAGTCGCTTCAGCTCCTCGGGGGGGATCGGGGGCTCGACGGCGGAGTCCAGGTTGCCGTCGGCGTCCAGGACGGAGAGGTGCTCGACCGTGAACTGCGGCTCGATGATGGTCCTGGGCATGAGGGGCGCCCCGTGTACGCATTCTACCCTGGACGCTCTAGGCGGGCCCTCTGAAAGCGGGTATTCTCTGCGCCATGCGCGTCCGGGTCCGCGTGCCCGCCACTTCCGCCAACCTGGGGCCGGGCTTCGACGCGCTCGGCCTAGCCCTGGCGCTCTACAACGAGGTCAGCCTGGAAGAGGCCGACGAGCTCTCGGTGTCGGTCGAGGGCGAGGGCCGTGGGCGCCTCGAGCGCGACGCGAAGAACGTGGTCGCCCGGGCCGTCGCCCTCGGCCACGAGGTGGCGGGGCGGCCCTTCCGCGGTGGCCACCTCCACTGCCTAAACCGCATCCCGCTGAGCCGCGGCCTGGGCTCGAGCGCGGCCGCCTGGGTGGGAGGGTTGGTCGCGGCCAACGCGCTGCTGGGCGAGCCGCTCGATCGCGAGGCTCTCTTGACCGCGGCGGCCCGGGCGGAAGGGCATCCCGACAACGTGGCCGCCGCGCTGCTGGGTGGGCTCACCGTGTCTTGCGCCGACGGCGCCCGGGTCATCGCGGTGAGCCTGCCCGCGCCCCGCGACGTCGAGTGGGTGGTGCTGCTTCCCGAGACCGAGAGCTCCACACGAGAGGCCCGCGCGGTCCTGCCCGAGACCCTGTCGCGCGCCGACGCGGTGTTCAACGTGCAGCGGGTGAGCCTGCTGCTGGCTGCCCTCGCGAGCGGTCGCGCGGACCTGCTCGACCTGGCCATGCAGGACCGGCTCCATCAGCCCTACCGGCAGCGCCTGTTTCCCTGGATGGAGACGGTCGCCACCGCGGGGCGCCGGGCGGGAGCGCTCGGCTGCGTCCTGAGCGGGGCGGGCCCGTCGATGCTCGCGGCGGTGCGCGAGCGCGAGGGCGGAGCGGTGGCCCGGGCGATGGAGCAGGCTCTCCGGAGCGCCGGGATCGCCGGGCGCGCGCTCGCGCTGACCGTGGATACGAGCGGCGCGACGTGGGAGCGGGTCCCCGAGACTTGACTCTCGCTCCGAGCAGGCAGTACGATCGAAACAAGGTGTACCCGTGATCAAGAGCGACCGCTGGATCAGGCGGATGGCCGCCGAGAAGGGCATGATCAAGCCCTTCGAGGATCGGCAGGTCCGGAAGGGATCGATCTCCTACGGGCTCTCCTCGTACGGGTACGACATCCGCATCGCGGACGAGTTCAAGATCTTCACGAACATCAACACCACCATCGTGGATCCGAAGAGCTTCGATCCGCGCTCCTTCGTCGACTACCAGGGTGAGGTGGCGGTGATCCCGCCCAACTCGTTCGCGCTGGGGCGCTCGGTGGAATACTTCAAGATCCCGCGCAACGTGCTCACGATCTGCGTGGGGAAGTCGACGTACGCGCGGTGCGGAATCATCACCAACGTCACGCCGTTCGAGCCGGAGTGGGAGGGGTACGTGACGCTGGAGATCAGCAACACGACGCCGCTTCCCGCCAAGATCTACGCCAACGAGGGCATCGCGCAGGTCCTCTTCTTTGAATCGGACGAGGTCTGCGAGACGTCATATGCGGACAGGCAGGGGAAGTATCAGGGTCAGCAGGGGATCGTGCTCCCGACGGTCTAGGCCCTGACGCCGGCCTCGCAGAGCGGGGCCAGGAGGTGACGTGCAATGGCTGAGCAGAAGAAGAAGGAGACGAGGCCGACCAAGCCCGCCGAAAGCGGCGGCGAGGACGGCGGTGCCGGCAGTGCCGAGCTGAGCAAGAAGGGCAAGAAGATCAAGGAGGAGCTGGACAACCTGCTGGACGAGATCGACGACATCCTCGAGGAGAACGCCGAGGAGTTCGTCAAGAGCTACGTCCAGCGCGGCGGCCAGTAGACGGCACGAACGGACGTCAAGGAGAGCTGCGGAACCATGCCCATCTACGAGTACGGGTGCCTCGCCTGCGGGGCCGAGTTCGAGAAGTTCGTCCAGGTGCCCTCCCCGGTGGCGTGCCCGTCGTGCGAGAGTGATCGCGTGAGCCGCCGCCTGTCGCTGGTCGGTGTGAAGGTCGGGGCCCGCGATTCCCGGGCTTCGGCCGCCCCGATGGGCGGGGGTGGATGTTGCGGAGGCGGGTGCGGCTGCCACTGATCGTCTGAGCAGCGCAATAGATCTCGGGGCCCTCCGGGCCCCGTTTCGTTCTACCGGGTCGTCCCGATGTTCCCCTTCCGCGGCCCGTTCGCTAGACAGGGCCCGATCGCGCTTCTATACTCGGCGGCGTGGACCTGCGTCAGCTCGAGATCTTCGTCAAGGTCGCCGAGCTCGGCTCCTTTTCCCGGGCCGCCGATGCCCTCTTCCTGACCCAGCCGACCGTCTCGGAGCACATCCGGACGCTCGAGGACGAGCTGGGTGTCCGTCTGCTCGACCGGCTCGGACGCGGGGCCGCGGTCACCAAGGGTGGCGCCCTTCTCCTCTCCTACGCGAAGCGCATCCTCGCGCTCTCGCGCGAGACGCGGCAGGCGATGGAGAGCTTCCAGGGCCGGATGAGTGGGGACCTCCTGGTGGGGGCGAGCACGATTCCCGGCGAGTACATCCTCCCGGCCCTGATCGGCCGTTTCAAGGAGAAGTTCCCCGACATCGCGATCACGCTCCTGATCGGCGATAGCCAGGCGGTGACCGACTGGGTGATGGAGGGACGCGCCGAGATCGGGGTGGTGGGAGCCCGCTCGACGCACCGGAGCATCGAGTACCGCGAGCTCTTTCCCGACGACATCGTGCTGATCGTGGGCGCCGCCCACCCCTGGCAGGGGCGCAAGCAAGTGACGATCGAGGAGCTCCGCGCCGAGCCGCTCCTGCTGCGAGAGCGCGGCTCGGGCACGCGGGCGGCCTTCGAGAGTGCGCTGGCGGCGGCGGCGGTCGACCTCGCCGGCTTCCGGGTGGTGGGTGAGATGGGCTCGACGCAGGCGATCAAGCAGGCGGTCAAGGCCTCCGTCGGGGTGTCGCTGGTGTCGCGCCGGGCCGTCGAGGAGGAGTGCCGCGCCGGCACCGTCTGGTGCCTGCGCGTCAAGGATCTCAAGATCGGCCGGGCCTTCTACCTGGCCACGCATCGCGAGCGCAGCCGCTCCCCGCTCGCGGAGGCCTTCCGCGCGTTCGTCGAGGCCGAGGCCGTCTGAGCGCGCCCGCGCGCCGTCCCGCCTCCGGCCCGATTCACCGATGGACCCGCGACTGATCGATCCCAAGACCGGCAAGGAGGTCCGCCTCACCGCCTACGCGGCGTGTGCCGGCTGAGCCTCCAAGATGGGTCCTGGAGATCTCCAGGACGTGCTCGGCGATCTCCGAAACGAGGAGCATGGCGACCTGCTGGTCGGGCTCGGCCGGAGCGACGACGCCGCCGTCTACCGGGTGACCGACGACATCGCGATCGTCGAGACCGTGGACTTCTTTCCGCCCATCGTCGACGACCCGTACCTGTTCGGGGCGATCGCGGCCGCCAATTCGATGTCCGACGTCTACGCCATGGGCGGCCAGGTCCTCTTCGCGCTCAACGTGGCCGGCTTCCCGCGCGATCTGCCGAAGGAGATCATCGCCGCGGTGTTCCGCGGCGGCGCCGACAAGGTGCGCGAGGCCGGCGGCGTCATCGCGGGCGGTCACACGGTGGTGGACGCCGAGCCGAAGTACGGGCTCTGCGTGACCGGCCGCGTGGATCCCCGCCGCATCCTGATCAAGGGCGGCCTCCGGGCGGGCCAGCGGGTCTTTCTCTCGAAGCCGCTCGGAACGGGGGTGATCGCCACCGCGGCCAAGAACGACAAGACCGACGAGGCGGTGCTCGAGGGAGCGGTGCGCAGCATGCTGCGACTGAATCGGCTGGCGGCCCAGGTGGCCCAGGATGCGGGAGCGACGGGGGCCACCGATATCACCGGCTTCGGCCTGCTCGGCCACGCGGGTGAGATGGTGGAGGCGTCGAGCGCCGGGATCGCGTTCCGGGCGCGGGACCTGCCGATCCTACCGGGCGCGCTGCCCCTGGCTCACGGCGGCGTGTTCAGCGGCGGCATGGGGCGGAACCGGCGTCATCTCGACGAGGCTTTCGGAGGCCGGGGGCGCCTGCACCTCGACCCGGCCGTGCCGGAGGCGCTGGTCAAGCTCCTCTGCGAGTCCGAGACCTCAGGCGGGCTGCTGTTCGCGGTGGACGCCGAGCGGGCCCCGGTCGTACGCGAGGCGTTCGCGAGGGCGGGTGAGCCGGTCTGGGAGGTTGGGGCTGTCACGACGGAGCCGGGGCTGACGATCCTGTAGGGCCGCCCAGGGGCGGCCCTAGGCTGATGAGATCATCGAGGGCTCACACGGAGAGGGATATGGGAGAGAACCACCCCGCTGCTTACAACCGCCGCAACTTTCTCCAGCTTGCCGGGTGCGGGCTTGGCCTGCTCGCCCTCGTCGCTCGGGCGGCTCGCGCGAGGGCCCAGACGAGCACGGCGTCACCGCTCAAGATCGGCTCAGTTGGGGCCGGACGCATGGGCGGTGCCCTCGGTGCCCTCTTCGTCAAGGCCGGGCACCCCGTGATGTTCTCGTCGCGCCATCCGGAGAACCTGAAGGACCTCGCGCAGCGTCTCGGGCCTCTCGCCCAGGCCGGCACCGTCGAGCAGGCCGTCGCCTTCGGCGACGTGGTGGTGATGGTCGTTCCCTACGCCGCGCTCGAGGAGATCGGCAAGGCGCACGGCCGCGTCCTCGCTGCCAAGCCACTGGTCATCGACGTTTGCAATCCCATTGCCCGACGCGACGGCGCCGAGCTGGTCAAGTGGGTGGACGAACAGGGCGGGGCCGGGCTGGCCAGCGCCAAGCTGCTGCCCGGGGCGCGCATCGTGCGAGCTTTCAACGGGATCAGCTATCGGAGGGTAGGCGCAATCGCCCACCGCCCCGGCGGCCTCGTCGGTGTGCCGATCGCCGGCGACGATCCGAAGGCGATCACCCTTGCCGAGGGGATCATCCGCGGGATGGGCTTCGAGCCCGTCCTCGTCGGCGGGCTCGCCATGGGCAAGTACCTGCTCCCCGGTACGCCGCTGGCTGAGGAGCACACGCCCGCGGAAATTCGGCAGATCGCCGGCGGCCTGCGCTGAGTCGGCGCGCGGTGCTCTTCCCGAACCGATCTTGGATGCTTCCTCCAAGAGCAGTGCCGCTGCCGGGAGTTGACCGGGAGGACCTGACCGACCGGCTCATCGCGGCCGCTCCTGACAGCCAGCGGAAAACGTCGCGATTCGCTCCGTGAAGCTCGGATGGGTGTCAATCGTGTCCCATTGCTCAACGCCCCAGGCGGCAATGATCTCCGCCAGGATGCGCTGGTAGTACTCGACCATCACGAGGCACGCCTCGGGGCTGATGCGCTTGAGAATACGAATGCTGCGAGCGTCGGCCTCGCGTTCTTTCTGGATCTGGGGCACGCGGGCTCGCTGGTCAGTCCAGTCCTTGTCGATGACATGAGACAGCTCATGAGCCAACACACCCGCCAATTCCTCGGACGATTCCGTCTGAAGGTAATGAGGGGAGACCTGGACGAAGAAATCGCATGTCCAACCATTGGCCCGGCCGGCCGTTCGAACATCATGGTTCTGCATGTCGATCATGGCCCATGAGACCTCTGAGCATGAGAGGCCCTCTTGTTGGGCTGCCGCGATCACGGGTGGAGCAAAGCGCTTGAGCAGGGTCCGTTCATCTCGGGTCGGCACGCGCCCGAGTTCAGGCGGAGGGATGCGGACCGAGGCACAGCCAACGAACATGACCCCGAGCAGAACCAGCGTGCCGGAGCGTGTCCCGATGACCGAGACCGTGTGGCAAGCGTGTGCTGCGAGGCGCAGACCGCCCATCCGGCTACCGCGCCTCTCCCAGCCCCGGGACGAAGGTCACTCTCCCGGCCGCCGCCAGCGAGATCGGGGTGGCCTCCTGCCCGTGCCCACACCAGCTGACATGGCTCACCGCGTTGAAGGGCCGCCAGCCCACGTGCCGGAGGTGTTCCACGCGGAACCGCACGGGCACCTCCCGGCCTCGGCGTGGGCGAGCGTACGTGGGTCGGGGACGGCCCTGCTCGTCAGGCCAGTAGGGCAGGACCATCGCAGAATGGTAGCGCAGTAAGGGCAAGTAAGCTCTCCTGTCCGACACCCCGGCGGCGTTATCCTGTCCGGAGCGGTCACCCGCTGAGAGGAGGACTCGCCTCTGACTTGCTCGCACCGGTTCTCGCTCGCCGGGGTCCTCTCACTCGTCCTCTCGGTGCTGCCCTGGCACCCCGCTCACGGGCAACCCGCCGACGATAGCGCTGCTGCGATGGATGCTCGCCTGGCGGGAGCGACCGTCACCCGCGTAGGACCGAGCTACCTCTACCCCGGCCACAAGACTGCCCCGGGCGTCGTGAACCCGGAAATAACTCAGGGGAACATCGATCAGACCATCTGCAACCCGCAGTGGTCCACGACGAGCATCCGGCCACCCGTGAGCTACACGAACCACCTCAAGGTGCAGCAACTCGCCGCGGCCCATGCGACGGACAAGACCCCGGCTCACTACGAAGAGGACCACCTTGTCTCGCTGGAGCTAGGCGGCCATCCGCGCGATCCTCGGAACTTGTGGCCCGAGCGGTGGGGGACTCCAGGGCACCCCATCACGCACCTCGGCCCGTTCCCGGCACACCTCGTCGGGGCCAAGGCCAAGGACGCGACCGAGAGCGCGCTCCACGCAGAGGTCTGCCACGGCACGCTGACGCTTCGGCAAGCACAGTTCATCATCGCCACGGACTGGTTCAAGTACTACCGCGAGACCGTGCTCAAGTAACAGGTACAACGAGGACCGGATGCGCCACCACGTTCTGAGAAGTTTGAGTCCTCGGGTCAGCGGTAGCGAGGGTCCACCATGACCGAACTGGCGGATCGTAAGCCTGCTGGTCACTGGCGCGTGGGGGCGGCAGTCTACGCTCGCGCCCTCGTCGTCATGCTCTGCCTGCTCGCCCCCGCCCCGTCGGCCTTGGCCGAGTGTGCGTGGGTGCTGTGGGGTCAGACCCAGGATCCCTGGGGAGCCTTGGAGGCGGTCCAGCTGAGGGGTGGGTTGTCCCGAGAGGTGTGCGAGCAGGAGCGCAGCAAGCGGGAGAAGGAACCGCCAGCACTACGGATGGCGTCCTACTCTTGTCTCCCCGACACCGTGGACCCGAGGAGGTCGAAGGGTAAATAAGCCGGACGAGACCCTGGCCCTGGATCGTGGTCACCACGCTCTGCTGCGTGGGCACCGTCCGTATGCTCACAGCCACCGAGGATGTGTGGGTTCTCTGGCTCCGCACCCCCGGTGGCCACTACAACCTGCTGAGTGCTGGACCGACCCATAAGGAATGCCTGGCGGTACTCGACAAGCTGCTGCCAGGCGCGGCTCCCGGAGAGTCGCTCCGCTGTCTTCCCAAGACAGCTGATCCACGTGAGAGCATGGACCCGCGTGGGCCGAGGGGAAGTGAGCTGGGACCCCCTGGCTCAAGCCCCGTGTGGCGGGGCTGGCCATCTACCCCCCGGGCCGCACCAGCCCCCCGGCCTGGCGGGCAGGGAAGGTGAGGGCATAGGCGGGCTAGTTGCGGGGGAGGCCTTCGTCGACGACGCCTGGAGTGGGGTGGAAGCAGTTGGAGCGCTACGGTCTGGCGGCGTCGGAGCGCTTGAGGAAGGCGATCAGCTTCTGGCGGAGCTCGGCGGGGAGCTTCGTCTCTGGGTGCTCACGGAGGCGACGGGCGGCGTCGACGGTGCCGCGGTAGGTGTTGACGAACGCCACGCAGGGGGGGCAGCCGTCGAGATGCCACTCGAGCAGCTCGGTCTGATCCTGCGGGAGCGACCCGTCGATGTAGTCGGCGAGGAGCTCCACGCATTCCGGGCACCCGATCTCTCGCGACGACCCGCCCATGCCGTTTCCCCCTCGCCCGTGAGGCGACGTTCTGTAGCGAAACCTTAACACACGCCCGGCCCGGGGCAAGTCCGTCTTTGCTCGGCGCGTCGTGCGCGTGGATTGCCTTGGCGCGCGCGCTCAGTGTAGGCTCGACGCACTCATGGCCGCCCGGGTGGCCCTTCTCACGCCGTTCGCGTCTCCCTCGGTTCGCGGCAATGCCATCACGGTCGAGCGCATCGCGCGCGGCCTGCGGCACCGCGACGTCGAGGTGCGCGTTTGGGATCTCTCGACGGCGCCCGAGGGCGCGGTCGAGCACCAGATCACTCAGTACGGACCAGTCCTCCTCCACGCTTTTCACGCGCTCCGCGCCGGCCCGGCCGCGCTCCGCCTGGCCCGGCGCGCGGGGGTGCCTCTGCTGGTGACCGCGACCGGTACCGACGTGAACCAGGACCTGCTCGACCCGGACACCGAGCCGGTGGTGCGACGCGTGCTCGAGGGCGCGACCGCGGTGAGTGTCTTCCACGAGTCCATGGCGACCGTCATCGTCACGGCGCTTCCCGAGACCGCGGCCCGGATCGTGGTCGTGCCGCAGAGCGTGTCCTTCGAACCGGCCTCCGGCGACTGGCCGCTCGCGGCGGCGCTGCAGCGGGCGCCCGGCCCCATCGTGCTGTTCCCGGCCGGTCTGCGGAAGGTGAAGCAGCCCACCCTGCCGCTGGAGCCGCTCGATCGGCTGCGTCCGGAGTATCCGAACCTCGAGCTGCTCTACGTGGGTCCCGTGCTCGATCCCGTCGAGGGCGAGACGTTCCTGCGCACCCTGGCCGACCACCCGTGGGCGCGGCACTTGGGCGCGGTGCCGCACAATCGTATGCCCGCGCTGCTGGAGCTGGCGGACGTGGTGCTCAACTGCTCGCTCTCGGAGGGGGGGATGGCCAATTCGGTGCTGGAAGCCCTCGCTCTCGGTCGCGCGGTGCTCGCCAGCGACATCCCGGGGAACCGGTCCCTGGTGGAGGACGGGGTCACCGGCTTCCTCTTCGGCTCTCCGGACGAGTTGACCGCCAAGGCAGACCGCCTGCTCCAGGATCCCGACCTCCGAACCCGGCTCGGTGAGGCCGGCCGCGAGCGTGTGAATGCACGCTACAGCGTCGATCGCGAGATCGACGGTTACCTCGCGGCATACACGCGCCTGACACCCGACTTTCACTGAGCGTGCGTGTTGTGTGCGGGCACGGTCCTTGCTGCCCGCCATATCGGCCGTCGCGCGCGAGGCGTTCTTCCGCAGTTTCCTCGTGTCCTCGCCGTCGCGCTGAGTGAATTCCGGCACCGCGCACACTCGGCGAGCAGTTCGAGGGCGCAAGTAGTTGACGGGGGTGGAACGCCCCCCTATGATGAATCAATTCCAAGGCGGGAAAGGAGCCGTTCATGGCGCAGCCTCCCGTGTCGAGTCAGTCCCAGGAGCAGCGGGTCACGGAGTTCGTCAACTCCTACCAGGCGCTGCGGGCCGAGGTCGGTAAGATCATCGTCGGCCACAACGATGTCGTGAGCCAGGTTCTCGTCGGCCTCTTCGCCGGTGGTCACGTGCTGCTCGAGGGCGTGCCCGGCCTCGGCAAGACCCTGCTCATCAAGACGCTGGCCGAGAGCCTCGAGCTGTCCTTCTCGCGCATCCAGTTCACCCCGGACCTGATGCCGGGTGACATCATCGGCACCAACATCATCGTGGAGGATGCCCAGGCGCGGAAGCACTTCCAGTTCCAGCGCGGGCCCATCTTCGGCCACATCCTGCTGGCCGACGAGGTGAACCGGGCCACCCCGAAGACCCAGTCGGCGCTGCTCGAGGGCATGCAGGAGGGAGCGGTCACCGTCTCCGGCGCGGCCCATCCGCTGCCGTCGCCGTTCTTCGTGCTCGCCACCCAGAATCCGATCGAGATGGAAGGCACGTATCCGCTGCCGGAGGCGCAGCTCGACCGCTTCCTCTTCAAGCTGCGCGTCCGCTATCCCGCGCTGGAGGAGCTCACCGAGATCATCGATCGCACGACCCACGTGCGCCAGGTCGAGGTACGGCGGGTCCTGACCGGCGCCCAGGTGCTCTCGATGCGTGAGCTGGTGCGGGAGATTCCCATCGCGAGCCACGTCCGGGACCTGGCGTCGTTCATCGTTCTCGGCACCCACCCGCAGTGGGAGCGGGCGCCCGAGACCGCGCGCCGCTTCGTGCGGTACGGCGCGAGCCCGCGCGGAGCCCAGGCACTCGTGCTGGGGGCGAAGGTGCGCGCGCTCTCGGAGGGCCGCTTCAACGTCAGCGTCGAGGATCTGCGGGCCACCGCGCTGCCCGCCCTGCGCCACCGACTCATCCTGAACTTCGAGGGCGAGGCGGAGGGGATCGACGTGGACGACCTCATCGGCCAGATCGTCGAGAATGCCGAGAGCATGACCGGCTCCGGGAAAGAGGTCTTTCTAAGGTAGACGAGAGGAGCCATCCATGGCCGGTCCCACGGTGATCGAGCGGCTGGTCGCGGACGTCGCGCGCCAGATCCGGCTCCGGCGGGCGGAGTTCTACGGCCTGCGTGGTCTGTTCTGGGGCGCGGCGGCGGCGGTGGTGCCGCTCGTGCTCAAGGAGCCCCTGGGCGTCTGGAGCTACGTGGGCGCGGCCGTCCTGCTGATCGCCGGCGCGGGCGCGGGGGGCCTGTGGGGCTATCTGATGCGCCTGCCGCTGACCGAGGCGGCGCGACTCGCCGACCGCGGCTACGGCCTCCAGGAGAGGGTGAGCACCGCGCTCGAGTGGGCCGAGCGCCCCGATCGCACCCCGATCGTCGAGGCGCTCGTGGCCGACGCGTCGAGCCGCGCCGAGCAGCTCGGGGCCCGGCGGATCATTGCCCGGCGGGTGCCGCGTGAAGCCAAGCTGGTCCCGGTGCCGTTGCTGCTCGGCCTCGTGCTCGCGGCGGCCCCGCCCATTCCCCTGCCGCAGGGGCGGCTGCCCAGCTTCTCGGTCTCGCGCGAGGAGGACGAGGAGAAGGCTCCCCCCGATCGCAGCGGCGAAATGCAGCAGGCGGAGCGCAAGCAGCCGACGCGGCGCGACCCGGCACAGCGCGTCGACGTGCAGGAGCGCAACCTGACCCCTCGGCTCGGCGGCGGCGGCCAGAGCCAGGCCGGCGATCTCGCCGCGGTCTTCAAGGACACCTCGCTCGGCGGCCGCGCCCCCGATTTCAACTCTTTCCTGAAGAAGGGTGACGAGCGGCTTCGCATGCTCGAACAGCTCGACCGGATCCCCGATCTTCAGAGCGACTTCACCCAGAACCAGACCCGTATGGTCTTTCAGAAGGCGAAGTCCCTGCGGGGCGGGCTCGATCCGAACAAGAAGGTCTCCCCCGAGAAGCTGCGGGAGTTGCTGAGCGAGATGGAGCGGCTCGGGCGGAAGAACGGCGCTGGCGGGCAGCAAGGCAACTGGTCGGGCGACGTCTACGAGGGTATGGAGGCCCTCGAGGGGGGCCAGACCGACAAGGCGATGGAGGCCATGGAGCGGGCGCTGAACAAGATGCGCTCCATAGAGGAGCGCGGCCGGGACGGCAAGTCGCTCAAGGGCGGGCGCGAGAGCGACCGGCGCGGGAACAGGCGCGGCGGCGACAAGGGCGCCGGCCAGCAGGGGGGCGGCACCGGCGACGAAGGAGACTTCCCGGAGGGCGAGGGCCTGTTGCCGGGTCGGGGCAAGAGCGGCTCGCCGAAGGGCGATGCCACCGCCCGCCTGCGCGGCAATCCCTTCGACGTCGGGGTGGAGGGCGAGTCGCGTGCGGGACGCAAGCAGGGCATCGACACCAACATGCTCGGGCGCGGAGCCCAGATGCCGTCGCGCATGCAGTACATGGGAGTGCTCGGGCAGTATCGCAAGATGATGGAAGAATCCATCGCGCGTGAGCAGGTACCGCGCGACTTCCAGGGGCAGGTGAAGGAATACTTCCAGTCGCTGGATGAGAGATAGCGCCGTGCCCACCGTCCGCGTCGGGCAGGAGCTGCTGTCCGCGGATTTTCTCATCCAGCTCGAGCGCCTCGGCCTGCTCTCGCGCCGGTCTTTCCGCGGGCGCGTGAAGGGCGAGCGCCGTAGCCCGCGCAAGGGCGTCAGCGTGGAGTTCTCCGACTACCGCCAGTACGGCGTCGGCGACGACCTGCGTTACGTGGACTGGAACGTCTACGCGCGTCTCGACCGGCTCTACCTCAAGCTGTTCGTCGACGAGGAGGATCTCTGTCTGCACCTCCTGGTCGACGCCTCCGCCTCCATGGGCTTCGGGGAGCCGTCCAAGCTGCACCACGCGGCCCGGATGGCCGGCGCACTGGGCTTCGTGGGCCTGGTCAGTCTGGAGCGCGTCGGGGTCGGCGTGCTCCGCGAGCGCATGGCCGAGGGCTTCAGCCCGGCCCGGGGCCGGAGCCAGGTGCTTCCGCTCATGGACTTCCTCGTGCGGCTCCGCCCCGGCGGGGCTACCTCCCTCAACGAGGGGCTGGCCGCGTACGCCCTGCGCTCGCGGGAAGCGGGGCTCGCGGTCCTGGTCTCGGACCTGATGGACCCGGGAGGCTACGAGCGCGGGCTGAAGGCGCTGCTCGAGCGGCACTTCGACGTGCACGTCATCCACGTGCTTGCTCCGGAGGAGATGAACCCGGCGTTCGGCGGTGACCTGCGCCTGCTCGACGCCGAGACCGACGAGCTGCGCGACCTGACCCTGGATGGCGAGGCCCTGCGCAGCTACCAGCAGCGTTTGCGCGAGTTCCTCGATCGGGCCGAGCAGTTCTGCCGGGGCAATGAGATCACCTACCACCGGGTGGTGACCGACACGCCGGTGGAGGAATTCATGCTCCGGCAGCTGAAGGGGCTCCTGCTCGCATGAACTTCCTGAGCCCCCTCGCGCTCCTGCTGGGCACCCTGTCGGTGCCGCTGCTGCTGCTCTACTTCCTGAAGGTTCGTCGGCGCCAGATGCGGGTGTCGAGCCTGCTGCTGTGGGAGCCGGCGCTGCGCGACCGGGAAGCCTCGACCTTCTTCCAACGGCTGCAGCGGGACCCGCTCCTCATCCTTCAGATCCTGGCCCTGCTGGCCCTCACGGTGGCGCTGGCCCGCCCGGCGGTGACGGTGATGGGGCAGGGCGCCAAGCGGGTGGCGATCGTCATGGACATCTCGGCCTCCATGAAGGCCACCGACGTCTCGCCCTCGCGCTTCGTGCAGGCGCAGCGGGCCGCGCTCGGACTGGTGGGCCGGCTCGGCGAGGGCGCCGAGGTCATGGTGATCGGGGCGGGCGTGCAGCCGAAGGTGCTGGTGCCCTTCACCCGCGAGCACGACCGGGTGGCTTCCGCCCTGCGCTCGATGGAGGCCCACGATCTGCCCAATCGCCTCGCCGACGGCCTGCGCACCGCGCGGGCCCTAGTGGGCTCCGATCCACGCGCCGAGATCCACATCTTCACCGACGGCGCGCATCCCGAGGCGGCGAAGGCCCAGGGCGATGACGTGCGGGTGCGCTGGGTCGGCACCGGGCTCCGCTCGCACAACGTGGGGATCACGAGCCTGGCGGTGCGGCGGAATTACTTCGGCAGCTTCAACTCACAAGCCTTCTTCTCGGTCGGCAACTTCTCGTCCGAGCGGCAGAGCTTCTCGCTGCGGCTGACCTTGGACGATGAGGTGTTGACCGAGCGCACCCTCACTCTCGACCCCCAGGTGCGCCGGGCCATCGTGGTGCCGTTCAGCGAGCAGCGCGGCGGGGTGCTGAAGCTCCGGCTCGACGTCTCCGACGACCTCGACGCAGACAATGTCGCCTACGCGGTGATCCCGCCGCCGCGCACGATCTCGGTCCTGCTGGTGAGCCCGGGCAACCTGTTTCTCGAGAAGGTCCTCCAGACCGATCCCCAGGTGAAGCTCGAGGTGCGCAAGCCCGATGCCTACCAGGGCGGCATGGAAGGCTTCGACGTGGTGGTGGTGGACAGCGTGAGCCCGCAGAAGCTCGGCAACGGGCGCTTCGTGCTCGTGAACACGGTGCCGCCGGACGTGCCGCTCGAGGTGCTGGGGCGACTCGATGCGCCCACCATCATGGACTGGGACCGCACGCATCCGATCATGCGCCAGATCGACTTCGCCAAGGTGACGATGGAGGACGCCATGCGCGTCCGACCTCTCGCCGCCGGCAAGACCCTCGTGGAGGCGGTCGGCGGCCCCCTGATCTACGCGCTCGAGGAGCGCGACCGCAAGGCGCTCTTCTTCGGCTTCGACCTGTTCCGTACCGACTTCCCGCTGCGCGTGGCGTTCCCGCTCATGCTCTCGAAGGGGCTCCGGTGGCTGCACCCCGCCGGCCTCGACCAGGCCAGCCTGCAGCTCCAGGCCGGACAGCCCATCCTGCTGCCGGTCGAGCACGGCGTGACCACCGCCACCGTGCGGACACCGTCCGGCCGCAGCGTGCGCGCCCAGGTCAATCGAGGGATGGCGAGCTTCACCGAGACCGACGAGGTCGGCATCTACGCCGTCGTCACCGGCCGAGGCGAGACCCGCGTGGCCGTGAACCTGATGAACGCCGACGAGTCGGACCTCACGCCCCAGCCGCTGCCCACCTTCATCGAGGGCGCCCGGCCGGAGTCGCCACCGGTCCTGATCCAGCGCGAGCTGTGGCCCTTCTTCGTGGCCCTGGCCCTGCTGCTCTTCGCGCTGGAGGGCTTCCTCTACTGGCGCCGGCAGACGGGCGGCCGCCTCGGACTGCCGCGCGGGCTGGGTGACCGGTGGGCGCTCGGTCTGCGCTGCGCGCTGCTCGCGGTGCTCCTGCTCGCGCTCACCAAGCCGACGATCCCCCGCTGGGCCGACCGACTCAACGTGACGTTCCTCCTGGACGCGTCGGACAGCGTGAGCCTCGCCGCACGAGAAAGCGCCTATCGCTTCGCGGCCCAGGCCGCCACCGCGATGCAGCCGGGGGACCAGGCCGGACTCGTGGTCTTCGGCGAGGAGGCGGTGGTCGACCAGCCGCTGCGACCCACCCCGAAGATCGAGCGCCCGCAGGCCCAGGTGCCGGGACGCGGGACCAACCTGGCCCAGGCCCTGCAGCTGGGCCTGGCTACCGCGCCGGCCGGCCAGGCGAATCGCTTCGTGCTGCTCACCGACGGACGGCAGAACCAGGGCAACGCTCTCGCGGTGGCCCAGGCCGCCAAGGACGCGGGTGCGGACATCTACTACGTGCCGGCGCCCCTCACGTTCCCGCAGGAAGTGGTCGTGGAGTCCATGGTGCTGCCGCAGGAGGTGAAGTTCGGCGAGCCGTTCCAGGCGAAGGTGGTGGCCTGGAGCCAGGCGGAGACCCAGGGCCGCCTCTCTCTGTACCGCAACGGGGAGTTCCTCGGCTCGCAGGTGGTCCGGCTGTCGCCCGGCAAGAATGTGTACACCTACCGCCAGTCACTCGAGCAGAGCGGTATCCACGTCTATCAGGCCGCGCTCGACGTGGACGGCGACACCATCGAGGAGAACAACCGCGCGATCGGTACCCTCGTCGTGCGCGGGCGCCCGCAGGTGCTCCTGGCCGAGAAGGACCGCACGCAGGCCCAGGCCCTGGCCGCGGCCCTGCGCTCGCAGCACGTCGACGTGAACGTGGTCGACGCGGACAAGATCCCCAAGGACATGGCCGGGCTGCAGAAGTACGACGGGCTCATCCTGTCCAACGTCTCCTCGCTCAAGATGACGAAAAAGCAGATGGAGAACATCCGCGACTACGTCCGCGAGCAGGGCGGCGGCCTCATCATGCTGGGCGGGGAGGAGAGCTTCGGCCTCGGCGGCTACTATCGCACCCCGATCGAGGAGGCGCTGCCCGTCACGATGGAGGTGAAGCAGAAGATCGAGATCCCGAGCCTCGCGGTGGTGCTGTCGATCGACCGCTCGGGCTCGATGGCCATGACCACCGACGAGAAGGTGACGAAGCTCGACATCGCCAAGGAGGCCGCCCACCTCGTGGTGGATCTCCTCGACGACCGCAACGAGGTCGGGGTCATGAGCTGGGACACCGAGTTCATCTGGGACTCGCCGCTCAAGCCGGCCCGCGACAAGCAGTCCATCCACCACGCGATCGCCACCATCAAGGCGGGGGGTGGGACCGACGGCTACCCGGCCCTGAAGGAGTCGTACCAGGTCCTCTTCGATCGGCCCGCGCTGCTCAAGCACGTCATCTTCCTCTCCGACGGGCAGATGACCCGGGGCGACTTCGCGGGCCTGCTGCGCCGGATGGCCAAGGACAAGATCACGGTGTCCACGGTGGCCATCGGGAAGGACGCGGACGTGCCGCTCATGGTCGACGTGGCCAAGTGGGGCCGCGGGCGCTTCTACTACACCGAGGACGACTCCACGATCCCACGCATCTTCACCCTCGAGACCCAGCTCGCCTCGAAGGCCTCGCTGGTCGAGCAGCCGTTCAAGGCCACCGTGGCGAGCCCGGCCCACGAGGCCATTCAGGAGATCGACTGGAAGGACGCTCCGCCCCTCGGCGGCTACGTGGCCACCAGCATGAAGGCGAACGCGGACCTGGTGCTGATGACGCACCAGGAGGATCCGCTGCTCGCCACGTGGCGCTACGGCCTCGGGCGCTCGGTAGCCTTCACCTCCGACGCGAAGGCCAAGTGGGGCGTGCTCTGGGTCCGGTGGAGCGGATTCAACAAGTTCTGGTCTCAGGTGACACGGTGGGCGTTGCGTACGGGCACGCGCAGCGATACGGTGGCCACGGTCTCACGCACCGACAACGTGGGCGAGGTTCTCGTGGACGCCATCGACCCCAAGGGCGAGTTCATCAACTTCCTCGACTCGCAGGTCGGGGTGGTGTCGCCCGACAAGACCCGGACCGTGATCGACCTCGAGCAGATCGGGCCGGGCCGCTATCGGGGCCGGTTCCCGGCCGGGCAGGAGGGCGTGTACCTGGTTGGGATGGCGCAGCGCCGCGCCGACCAGATGGTGGGCTCCCAGCTCGCGGGCTTGGTCGTACCGTACGGCCAGGAGTTCCGGGACCTGGGTGTCGACGAGACGTTCCTGCGTGAGCTGACCGAGCTGACGGGCGGCGGGATGCTCGCGGAGCCGAAGGATGCGTTCCTCCAGAACCGGCACAAGTCGCGCCTGAGCGTGGACATCTGGCCGTGGCTGGTGGGCATGGTGGCGGTGCTGCTGATCCCGGAGATCGCGCTGCGGCGGATCGGGCCGGTGGGACTCGGCCGGCTGTGGGCGCGGGTGCAGTCGGGACGGCGCAAAGGAGGGCCTGGGCATGAGAGCGCTGACCGGAGCTAGAAGGGTCGTCGTCACCGCACTGCTGCTCGCGCTTGGCGTCGCAGCGGGCGTGGACGCGGCGCCGAAGCCGCGCAACGTCCTGATCCTGCCCTTCGTCACCACCGATCTCACGCGCGAGGAGCAGTGGATCGGCGAGGGGGTGTCGCAGTCGCTCATGCTCGCTCTCGTCCACGTGCCGGGTCTGGTGCAGGTCGACCGCGACCGGCTGCGGCAGCTGCCCCAGCCCGAGGGCTGGGACGAAGTGGCCGCCCTCGAGGCGGCCAAGAAGCTGGGCGCGGATATCGTTCTCTACGGTGAGGTGAAGCGGACCGGGGCGGACCTGATCGTGCAGCCGCGCTTCCTCGAGCCGCGGGGCGACAAGGTCGAACGGGGCGCTCTCGACACCTTCGCGGTGGCGGAAGGCCAGCTCCTGGATCGGCTGCGGCCGCTGCCCGCCGCTTACCTCAAGGCGCTCAAGGCGCCTGCAAGCGACGCGGAGCTGGCGCGCGCCCAGAAGTGGGCCGCGCCCACCGGGCAGCTACGGGCCTACGAGCTCTACGTCCGCGGCCGCCAGGCCGCCTACCGCGGAACGCAGGACGGCAACGAGGCGGCGGTCGAGTTCCTGAGCCGCGCCATCGAGGCCGATCCCCAGTTCGTGGCGGCCCAGTACGCGCTCGGTGTCGTGCACCAGAGCCTCGGCAACAAGTGGAAGTCGGCCGCCCAGTTCCGGGCCTCGGCCCAGCTCGATCCCGCCTACGCCGAGCCCTACAAGGCCCTCGGCGACCTCTACCTGACCGCCCCGCGCCGGCTGTTCGAAGAGGCGATCAAGGCCTACGCCAAGGCCATCGAGCTGCGTCCGTTCTTCTCGGAGGCTCACG
Organism: Nitrosotalea sp.; assembly: GCA_035519555.1. GTDB lineage: Bacteria > Methylomirabilota > Methylomirabilia > Rokubacteriales > CSP1-6 > CAMLFJ01. The sequence continues at coordinate 33,165 of DATIWG010000048.1, forward strand.
TGGGTCTCGGTGACGCGCTGGCTGCCAAGGGCGACGTCGATCCCGCGGTGACCGCCTACCAGAAGGGGCTCGAGTACAACCCGATGAACGCAAAGGTGTACGTGAGCCTGGGGAAGATCTACTACTCCGAGAAGGGTCTCTACTACGAGTCGGTCACCGCGTACAAGAAGGCAATCGAGCTCGATCCCGCCTATCTCGAGGCGCGCACCGGCCTGGCGGAGGTCTACGAGGACAAGGGTCTCTACAAGGAGGCCATCGAGGAGTACCACAAGGTCGTCGACGCGGACGCCAAGAACACCGGAGCGCTCTACAACCTCGCCCTGGTCTACGAGAAGGTGGACCCCAAGGAATCCATCGCGCTCTGGGAGCGCTACATTGGCCTGGCCAGCAATCTACCCACCGAGAAGGACTGGGTGGACGTCGCCAAGCTGCACTTGAAAAAGCTCAAGCAGCGGCAGGGCAACTAGCTACAGTCCGAGAGCGGCCTTCAGCGCGGGCTTGTTGAAGCCGCGCACGACCTGGTCGCCGACCATGATCACGGGGATGGACATCTGCCCCGTGAGCTTGACGAGTTCGTCGCGGGCCTCGGCGTCTGCCAACACGTTGATGTCCTCGAACACGATGCCGTTGGACGAAAGAAACTCTTTCGCCGCCTTGCAGGGCCCTCAGGTAGGAGACGAGAATACGCGAACGGTCGGTTTAGTCTGGGTCATCATTTCTCCATTCTACCGCCGGTTTCAGTCACTCGGTTGACTGCCTGCGTCAGGGCTCGTGCAAGCGAGCATAGCAAAATCAGCGGGATGGCCTCGACAGTTCCGACTGGCCCCGCTCTTGCTTTGGTACTGGACATTTGCCGAGTCACTGGAGGGGGCGATCATGATCCGGAAGTCGCGCGGGACCGAGCGGGGGTTCACGCTCGTCGAGTTGATGGTCGTGGTCGCCGTGATCGGCGTGCTCGCCACTATCGCGATTCCGCTCTACACGAATGTTCAGGCGCGCGGCCGCCTGGCCAAGGCCCAGGCGGATTCACGCACGCTGGCCTCTGCGATCAGCGTCTACGGCGCACACATGGGGCGCATCCCGACCGCGCTCACCCAGTTGACGATCGTCGCCACGAACGCTCAGGGGCTTCGCGCGGGGCCGTTCATGGCGAGCGTGCCTCCGGCGCCAGGCGGGTGGGGCGCCTACACCTACACGCCGAACACCTCGGCGGGGACGTTTACCATCACGACGAGCGGGGACGGTACCACCGTCAGCGTTCCGTAGAGGGTCACGTCGACGGCAGCCCGCAGTCCGGAGGGCCGACCTTGACTTACCCGAGCGCATTTTCTATGGTGGGTCAGACATGAGCGACCTGCGCAAGGACCCGACCCGGGGTCGGTGGGTGCTCGTGCGGCCGGGACGCAAGCGCCCGGGATCGTCGGTCTGCCCGTTCTGTCCCGGCAACGAATCGCTCACGCCCCCGGAGATCTTCGCCTACCGCAAGGAAGGGTCGAGCCCGAATGGCTCGGGCTGGTCCGTGCGCGTGATCCCGGAAGCCGATCCGTACTTCCGGATCGAGCAGGAGCTCGTGCGCGAAGGGGTGGGGCTCTACGACCGCATCTCCCCGCGAGGCGCCACCGAGCTGATCGTGGAGAGCCCGAGCCACGACGATACCGCAGCCACCCTCGGGGACGGGCAGTGGGAGCAGGTCCTGTGGATGTACGGCGAGCGCATCCGCGATCTCAAACGGGATCCGAGCATCCGTGACATCCTGGTCACGCGGCGGCACCGGGCGCCGGGCTCGCAGATCACGCACCCGTATTCGCGCCTCACTGCCATTCCGATCATCTTCGACGAGGTCCGGCGCAAGCTCCGGGAGTGTCGGGAGCACTACGAGTACAAGCGGCGATGCGTGTACTGCGACATGATCCGCCAGGAGATCTCCGCGGGTGATCGGGTCGTGCGGCTGACCGACAACTTCCTCGCTCTCTCGCCCTATGCCGCGCGCTCGCCGTTCGAGACGTGGATCCTGCCCCGGCAGCACAACTGTCTCTACGAGGGCTCGCTTTCGGGTGAGGTCGTGGCGGACCTGGCTGGCATCCTCGGCGGTCTCTTCCGGACCCTCGCAGGCAAGCTGGGCGATCCGGCCTTCGAGATGACCCTCTACACAGCCCCCAATCTGGCCGCCAAGGTCCTGCCAGGTGAGTGGGCGACCATCGCGGACGACTATCACTGGCATATCGAGGTCTGCACGACCCCGGATCGGTCCAATGGGATCGGGGGGATCCACGTCAACGACACCCCACCCGAGGAAGCCGCCCAGGAGCTCCGGGACTACTGGCTCTAGCCAGGGCGGGCCCGGGCGGAGCCACCGTAAGGCCGCACGCCAGGCGCCCGATTCCACGTCCACCTTGACAAGGGGCATCGGGGCTGGCAGACTCCGACCATACGAGTCGGAGACCCTTGGAGTCGGATATACTCCAAGGCCCGGGGGATCAGCGTGCTGAGATTCACAAAGCGGGCGGACTACGGACTGATGGCGATCCACTTCATCGCCTCTCACGGAGACGACGGGGCGGTGAGTGCGAAGCGAATCGCCGAGGAATTCCACATTCCGCCCGAGCGGCTGGCCAAGATCCTCCAGCGGCTGGCAAAGAAGAAGCTGATCACCAGCCACAACGGTCCCAAGGGCGGCTACGTGCTGACCCGGCCCGCTTCGGTGATCACGGTCGGGCAGGTGGTCAGGGCCCTGGAGGGACCACTCAGCGTGGTGAGCTGCATGACGGAGCACGACGACTGCCCGCAATTCGCGCGATGCAACCTGCGGGGGCCGGTGCAGAAGATCCAGGCCAGCATCACGCACGTTCTGGACAGCATGACGCTCGCGGAGCTGGCGGCGGAGCCCCCCGTTCGGCTGACACCGCTGGCGGGCATTCACTAGGAGAGAGACGGCAATGGCGTTGAAGCTTCCGATCTTCATGGACAGTCAGTCCACGACCCCGGTCGATCCCCGGGTGCTCGAGGCGATGATCCCGTACTTCACCGAGAAGTTCGGGCATCCTGCGAGCCGCAACCATCCCTTCGGCTGGGAGGCCGAGGGGGGAGTGGACAAGGCTCGGGAGCAGATCGCCAAGCTGATCGGCGCGCGCGATCCCAAGGAGGTGATCTTCACCTCCGGGGGCACCGAGGCGATCAACCTGGCGCTCAAGGGCGTGGCCGAGATGTACCGGGAGAAGGGCAACCACATCGTCACCACGACGATCGAGCAGCGGGCCACCCTGGACGTCTGCAAGCGGCTGGAGCGGCAAGGCTTCGAGGTGACCTACGTGCCCGTCGGCCGGGACGGCTTGGTGGACGTAGACGCTGTCCGAGCCGCCCTGACCCCGAAGACGATCCTGATCTCCGTGATGTTCGCCAACAACGAGATCGGGACGATCCAGCCGGTCGCCGAGCTGGGCAAGCTGGCCAAGGAGAAGGGGATCATCTTCCACACCGACGCGACCCAGGCGGTGGGGAAGATCCCGGTGGACGTGGAGGCGATGGGCGTCGATCTGCTCTCGGCGACCGCCCACATGCTCTACGGCCCGAAGGGAGTGGGCGCTCTCTACGTGCGGCGGAAGAACCCGCGGGTGCGGCTCGCGCCCATGGTGGACGGCGGAGGCCACGAGCGCGGCATGCGCTCGGGCACGGTGCCGGTGCCGCTGGCGGTGGGTTTCGGGAAGGCGGCGGAGATCGCCCGCGAGGAGATGGCGGCGGAGTCGAAGCGGCTGGCCGCTCTGCGGGACCGGCTGCAGGAGCAGATCCTCTCGAAAGTGGACGAGGCGTACGTCAACGGCCATCCGACGCTCAGGCTCCCCCACAACCTGAATATCTCGTTCGCGTACGTCGAGGGCGAGTCGGTGCTGATGGGGCTCAACCGGGAGGCCGCGCTGGCCTCGGGCTCGGCCTGCACCTCGGCGACGCTCGAGCCCTCGTACGTCATCTCGGCGCTCGGGGTCGACTCGGAGCTGGCTCACTCCTCGATCCGGTTCGGGCTGCATCGCTTCACCACCGAGGAAGAAGTGGACTTCGTGGCCGGCAAGACGGTGGAGGTCATCCAGCGGCTGCGGGAGATGTCGCCGCTCTACGAGCTCGCGAAGGAAGGCGTGGACCTGAAATCGATCCACTGGAAGGCGGAATAGCGACGCCCCAGGCAATCAGATCATCTGCTCAGGAGGATGTGCGGACATGGCCTACAGCGATAAGGTGGTCGACCACTACAACAACCCACGCAACGTGGGGTCCTTCACCAAGGACACTCCGGGGGTCGGGACGGGACTGGTTGGCGCGCCGGAGTGCGGGGACGTCATGAAGCTGCAGATCAAGGTCAACGTCGAGACCGGCGTGATCGAAGACGCCAAGTTCAAGACCTTCGGATGCGGCAGCGCCATCGCCTCGTCGAGTCTGGCCACCGAGTGGCTCAAGGGGCGCACGGTGGACGAGGCGGCCAAGATCAAGAACACCGACATCGTGAACGAGCTGAAGCTCCCGCCCGTGAAGATCCACTGCTCGGTGCTGGCCGAGGACGCGATCAAGGCCGCCCTGCAAGACTACAAGGAGAAGTGGATCAAGGACGAAGCCCCCGCGGGCCGGGACGCGTCGTAAGGACAAAGGAGATCGAAACGCCATGGCACTGGCGCTGACCGAGACCGCGGTGAAGCAGGTGAAGCAGCTCATGCAGACGCAGAACCTCCAGAACGTCTATCTGCGGATGGGGGTCAAGGGGGGCGGCTGCTCGGGCCTGTCGTATTCCCTGGAGTTCGACAACGAGATCGGGCCCCACGACAAGAAGTTCGAGATCGACGGGGTGCAGGTCGTCTGCGACAAGAAGAGCTACCTCTACCTCAACGGCACCACCCTCGACTATGTCACCCAGGGGCTGACGGGCGGCTTCACTTTCGTGAATCCCCAGGCGAAATCGAGCTGTGGGTGCGGCACGTCGTTTTCGGCGTAAGGCCCGGTTGGCGCGACACCCAAACGGGCCCTGACGGGCCCGTTCTTCTTTTCAGGAAAGGCAAGTGAGCGACTACTTCACGGTGTTCGGGCTGCCCCGCAAGCTCACGGTCGATGCCGAGACGCTGCAGCGGCGGTTCTACGACCTGTCGCGCCAGCATCACCCCGACTTCCATCAGGGGGCGGCCGCGGACCGGCAGGCGGAGACGCTCGCGCAATCGGCGCTGATCAATCGCGCCTATCGCGCCCTGCGTGATCCGCTGCCGCGGGTGGAGTACCTGATCGCGCTCGAGGAGGGCCGCGAGGTCCGGGAGGGCGCAACCGACAAGCCCAAGGCGCCGCGCGACCTCCTTGAGGAGATGCTCGAGGTCCAGGAGGCGCTCGAGGAAGCCAAGGCGGAAGGAATGGGCGGGGAAGCGGCCAAGCGCCTCCGGGAGGAGCGGGCGCGGCTGGAGGGGCGCTACGAGGCCGAGGCGGGGGCCATCGTCGCCCGCGCCGGCGAGTGGGACCGCCTGGTCGACGAGGGGGGCGACCGCAAGGCGCTCCTGGAGTGGTTCAAGCAGCGCCTCGCCACCCGAGCCTACCTGCGCACCGTCATCGATGACCTGAGTGAGGCGCTCGGAGAGCGCGAAGAGGGCCATGTCTCGCATCGTCGGCATTGATCTCGGGACGACCAACAGCCTGGTCGCCCACGTCGAGGGCGGCATCCCTCGGGTGATCCCGGACGCCGAGGGCCGCGCGCTGCTGCCCTCTATCGTGGCGTGGACGCCCAACGGTGTGGTGGTCGGCGAGGCGGCCCGCCGCCAGCTGGCCCGCAACGCGGCGCGCACGGTGTACTCGGTGAAGCGACTGATGGGCCGCGGCTACGAGGACGTGAAGGACGAGCTGGCCCGCCTGCCGTTCCAGGTGACTCCGCAGGCGGAGGTCGTGAGCATCCGTATCGGCGACCGCGAGGTCACCCCGCCCGAGGTCTCGGCCCACGTGCTGCGCGCGCTCAAGCAGCGGGCGGAGGCTCACTTCGGCGAGGCGGTGGAGCAGGCGGTGATCACGGTGCCCGCTTACTTCAACGACGCCCAGCGGCAGGCCACCAAGGACGCCGGCCGGATCGCCGGCCTCGAGGTGCTACGGATCGTCAACGAGCCCACCGCGGCCTCGCTGGCCTACGGGCTGCAGAAGATGGCGGAGGGCGTGATCGCGGTCTACGACCTGGGGGGCGGCACGTTCGACATCTCGATCCTGCGGGTGAAGGACGGCGTCTTCGAGGTGCTGGCCACCAACGGCAACACCCACCTGGGCGGCGACGACTTCGACCAGGAGATGGTGGACTGGTTGCTCGCCGACATTCGCGCTCGCCACGGGGCCGACCTGTCGGCCGACGCAGAAACGCTCCAGGAGATCCGGCTGGGCGCGGAGGCGGCCAAGTGCCGGCTCTCCTTCGACGAGCGCACCGTGCTCACGATCCCGTTCGAGCGATTCACCTATCACCGGGACATCACGCGCGCCGAGCTCGACAGCCTGGTGGATCCGCTGGTGGCCACCACCCTGGGGCCGTGCCGGCAGGCCCTGGCCGACGCGGGGCTCAAACGGGAGCAGGTGGACCAGGTGGTGCTGGTGGGCGGCTCCACGCGCATGCCGCTGGTCCGGCGGCGGGTCGAGGCGCTCTTCGGCCGGGCACCGCAGAGCCGGCTGAACCCCGACGAGGTGGTGGCGCTCGGCGCCGCGGTGCAGGCGCAGATCCTGGCCGGTGGCATCACCGACATGCTGCTGCTCGACGTGACCCCGCTCTCCCTCGGCATCGAGACGCTGGGCGGCATCGTGAGCGTGCTGATCCCGCGCAACACCACGATCCCGACCCTGGCCAAGGAGTACTTCACGACGTCGGTGGACGGGCAGACCGCGGTCGATCTGCACGTGCTGCAGGGCGAGCGCGAGCTGGCCAAGGACAACCGCTCGCTGGCCCGGTTCGACCTGGCCGGCGTCGATCCGATGCCGGCCGGGATGCCGAAGATCGAGGTGACGTTCCTCATCGACGCCAACGGCATCCTGCAGGTGCAGGCCCGCGAGCTGCGGACGGGCAAGGCGGCCAGCATCGAGGTGAAGCCCACCTACGGGCTCACCGAGTCCCAGGTGGAGCAGATGGTGGAGGACTCGTTCACCCACGCGGAAGCCGACGTCGAAGCCCGTCTCCTGATCGAGACGCAGACCGAGGCCGACACCGTGATCAACCACGTGGAGCGCGCGCTCCGGCAGGCGGGCGGGATCGCCACCGCCGAGGAGCGGGCCTCGATCGAGGCCGCGCTGGCCGCGCTGCGGACCGCGCGGGCCGGCACGGACCGGGACGAGATCCGGGGCTGCACGATCGCCCTCAATCAGGCCACCGCACCGCTCGCCGACCGGATGATGGAGGCGGCCATCAAGGCCGCGGTCACCTCCAAGCGCGCGGATCGGCTGCTGGAGAGCTCATAGATGGCGGTGCACAAGGTGACGTTCCTGCCCCTGAACAAGACCGTCGAGGTCGACGACGGCAAGTATCCGCTGGCCGACCACGGCCGGCCGGGATCGCTGCTGGACATCGCGCTGGCCCACGACATCCACCTCGAGCACAACTGTGGCGGGAGCTGTGCCTGCACCACCTGTCACGTGGTCGTGCGGGAAGGCGAGCAGAATCTCTCGCCGATGGAGCAGGAGGAGGAGGACCGCCTCGACACCGCCGAGGGGCTCACCCTCCACTCCCGGCTCGGCTGCCAGGCGGTGGTCAAGGGCGACGTGGTGGTGGAGATACCCAAGTAAGGGAGCCGAGGATGAAGTGGACCGACGCCGAGGACATCGCGCTGGCTCTGATGGACGCGCACCCGGAGGTGGACCCGCTGACCGTGCGGTTCACCGACCTGCACAAGTGGGTGGTGGCGCTGCCCGGCTTCAGCGACGAGGCGAAGACATCGAACGAGGGGATACTCGAGGCCATCCAGATGAAGTGGCACGAGGAGTTCCAGGACCGCTAGCGTCCTCTCCGGATGAGAGGGCTACCAGGCAACCACGTGATCGTGAGCGAAGATCAGGCCGAGCAGGCCCGCGTAGTCGAGATCGCCTTCGGCGAGACGGCGCACCGTCACGCCCGCGGGCAGGGCGGGGGCGGCCGCACCGTCGAGCAGAACCACCGTGACGCGGGCATCCGGCTCGCGCCGGTTCGCCTCGATGACCGCGCCGGCCAGGCCGGCCGAGTCGCCCTTGATCAGGTGAAGGAACGCGGCCATCAGAACACGAGAAACCGCGTCGCCCTGGGCACCAGCGCCGCGATCTCGTCCCGGCTCACCGAGACCACCGGATGGCCGTCCGTGTTCCAGTCGGGGGCGGTGGGTAGCGCGCCTTCCACGTGGAAGGTCACCCCGAGCTTCTTGAGCGAGGCGCGGAACTTGGCGATGTCGTCGCCGTCGACGAGCTCGTCCGTATCCTCGTCGAGCAGGTGTACCGCGGGTCCGGTGAGCACGACGCGCACCTCGTTGTCGCCGGCCACGATGCCGAGCGCGATGCGCATCGCCTCGTTGGCCCGGTGCGAGACGCGCGGATCCTCCGAGATCACGACCAGAGTGGGCTGGTTCTGGCTCACGACCGAGCGGGGGCTAGTTGAGCGCGATGAAGCGGTCGGTGCCGTTGATCACGTCGGTGAGCACGACCAGGCCGCAGTTGGTGGCGCGATCCGACAGGGGCAGGCGTCGCTTCTGGCAGCCGTACGCGCACACGAAGAGCTTGAGCCCGCGGTCGGCCAGGGCGAGCAGCCGGGCGTCCTCCACCGCGGCCACCGCGTCGTCGATCAGGTACAGGTAGACGTCGCCGCCCGCGTCCAGTGCCGCCGCGGACAGCCCGAGGGCGGTGGCGAGGTTCGGGTGGTCCGGCGCGGTGGATACCATCAGACCGAGCTTCCGTCTGGCGAGGGCCATGCGGGCGAAAGCGTAACATCGTGAAAGGGGAGCGTCAATGAACCGTCAGGTCTATCTCGATCACAACGCGTCCACGCCGGTCCACCCGGAGGTCGTGGAGGCCATGCTACCGTACTTCGGCGAGCGCTTCGGGAATCCGTCGAGCGTCCACGGCTTCGGTCGCGCGGCGCGGGAGGGGCTGGAGACCGCGCGGGAGCAGGTCGCCCACTTCCTGCGCGTCGGCAAGGAGGAGATCGTCTTCACCTCCGGCGGCACCGAATCCGACAACATGGCCGTGAAAGGCGTGGCCATGGCCCGGCGCTCCGGTCACGTCATCACGACGAAGATCGAGCACCACGCCGTGCTGCGGGCGGTGCAGAACCTCGAGACGATGGGCTTCGGGGCGACCTATCTGGACGTCGACTCGTTCGGCATGGTGGATCCCGACGCCCTGCGGCGGGCGATCCGGCCCGACACCATCCTGATCTCGGTGATGCACGCCAACTCGGAGATCGGTACCATCCAGCCCGCCCGCGAGCTCGGCGCGATCGCCCGCGAGCACGGCATCCCGTTCCACATGGACGCGGTGCAGACGTTCGGCAAGGTCCCGATCGATCTCGACGCCTTCAACATCGACATGCTGTCGTTCTCCGGGCACAAGATCTACGGGCCCAAGGGAGTCGCCGGGCTCTATATCCGGAAAGGCACCAAGATGGTATCGGTGCAGCACGGCGGCGAGCACGAGCGCCGTCGCCGGGCCGGGACCGAGAACGTGACGGGGATCGTTGGCCTCGGCAAGGCCGTCGAGATCCGGGGACGCGACATGGCGGAGGAGGGCCGGCGCCTGACCGGTCTGCGTGAGCGCCTCTGGGAGGGCCTGCAACGTCGCGTGCCGGAGGTCCGGCTGAATGGCCATCCCACCCAGCGGGTGCCCGGCACCTGCAACGTCTCCTTCCGTCACGTGGAGTCCGAATCCATCGTGCTCGGACTGGATCTGAAGGGCATCGGCGTGTCGGCGGGGTCCGCCTGCACCTCCGGCAACGTGGAGCCGTCCTACGTGCTGGTGGCGATGGGGGTGCCGCTCGACTGGGCAATGGGCGCGGTTCGGCATTCGCTGGGGCGGAGCACCACCGCGGAGGACATCGACTACGTGATCGACGCGACCGAGCCGTTGGTCGCGAAACTCCGGAGCGCCATGCCGGCGCGGGCCTGAGCGGGCGGGCCGAACCAGGCGCCCGTGCAGTACAGCCCGACCCTCATCGATCACTTCAGGAACCCTCGGAACGCGGGCATGATGAGGAATCCGGACGGGGTCGGGGAAGGCGAGTACAAGGAGTGCATGGATCTCGTCCGCTTCCACCTACGGGTGCGGGCCGGGCGGGTGGTGGAGGCGCGGTTCCAGGCATACGGCTGCGGGCCGACCATCGCGGCGGCCAGCGCCGCGACCGAGATCGTGGCTGGTGCGAGCCTCGTCGATCTGCTGGATCTGCCGGCCGCGAAGGTCGAGGCGGCGGTCGGCGGCCTGCCGGAGGCGCGACGGCACGCCGCTGAGGTCGCGATGATGGGGTTGCAGGCGGCGGCGCGGGATGCGCTGAGCCGGGTGAACACAAGGAGCGACGGACATGCTTGAGCGGATGCGGCGGGATGTGAGAACGGTGCTGGAGCGGGACCCGGCCGCCCGGTCGGCGGTCGAGGTCGTGCTCTGCAGCCCGGGCGTGCACGCGATCTGGATCCATCGCGTGGCCCACGGGCTCTGGCGCGCGGGCTGGGGGCTCACCGCCCGCTGCGTGTCGCACGTCGGGCGCTTCTTGACCGGGATCGAGATCCATCCCGCGGCGGTTCTCGGTCCCGGGCTGTTCATCGACCACGGCATGGGGATCGTCATCGGGGAGACCGCCGAGGTCGGGGAGAACGTCAGCATCCTGCAAGGGGTGACCCTCGGCGGCACGAGCCTGAAGCGCGAGAAGCGCCATCCCACCATCGGTGACAATGTGATGATCGGCGCGGGCGCCAAGGTGATCGGCGGCTTCACCATCGGCGCGGGCAGCCGCATCGGTGCCGGTTCGGTGGTGGTCCGCGAGGTGCCCGAGAACTGTGTTGTGGTCGGCGTGCCCGGTCGCATAACATTTCGAAACGGCGAGCGGGTCACGGGCGGCATCGACCTCAACCAGACCGATCTCCCCGACCCGCTGGCGCGGGCGCTCGAGCAGATGGCCGAGCGGATTCACTCGCTGGAGGCGGAGGTCGAGCGCCTCAAGAAGGCGGCCGACGCGCCCGCGGACGCCTGAACGGATCGGCTCATCCCACAAGGGGGTAGATGGACGTGCTGCCAAGGGACACCATGGACGTCAAGGAAGCCTCGAAGTACCTCGCGATGGACGAGAAGACGGTTGCGCAGATGGCGATCGAGCGCCGCATCCCGGCCGTCCATCACGAGGGCAAGTGGCTCTTCTCCAAGAAGTCCATCGACAAGTGGCGCGGGCGCACGGCGTCACGCTGATCCAGGTGGAGAGCCGACGGGGCGGCGTGTAGGCGACCGGAAGCTTCTCTTCAGCTGCGGGGGCCCAGACATGGCCCCCGCACTCCCCCAACCGGCGGACAAGCGTGGCGCACCAGGGGCTCCCGCGGACAATCCTGCACGTCGACATGGACGCGTTCTACGCGTCCGTGGAGCAGCGGGATCGGCCGGAGCTGCGCGGGCGGCCGGTCATCGTCGGAGCCGATCCGTCCGGCCGCGGCGTGGTGTCGGCCGCCTCGTACGAGGCGCGCCGGTTCGGCGTGCACTCCGCGATGCCCATCGGGCGCGCCGCGCGCCTCTGTCCCCACGGCGCCTTCCTCCCGGTCGACATGGCCAAGTACGCGAGCGTCTCGCGTCAGGTCATGGCCATCCTCGCGGAGTTCACCCCGCTCCTGGAGCCGCTCTCCATCGACGAAGCCTTCCTCGACGTCACCGGCACCGAGCGCCTCCACGGCGACGGGCCCGCGGTCGCCCGCACGATCAAGGCGCGGATCGCCGGGGGGCTCTCGCTGACCGCGTCGGTCGGGGTGGCCGCGAACAAGTTCGTGGCCAAGGTGGCCTCCGACCTCCGCAAGCCAGACGGTCTGGTGGTGGTCGCGGTGGGCACCGAGGCCGACTTCCTGGCGCCGCTTCCGGTCTCGCGTCTTTGGGGGGTCGGCCGGGTGACCGGAGCTTCGCTCGAAGAGATGGGCATCAGCACCATCGGCCAGCTCGCCTCGCTTCCTCCGGAGTACCTGGAGGCGCGCTTCGGACCGGGTGGTCGATCCCTCCAGGATCTGGCCCTCGGGCGCGACGAGCGCGCGGTGGAGCCGTTCGCGGCGCCCAAGTCCATGGGCGCCGAGGAGACCTTCCGCCATGACCACCACGACATCGAGCGGCTCGCCGCCACCCTGCGCGAGCAGGCCGAGCGCGTGGCGCGCGAGCTGCGCGAGGAAGGCTACGCGGGGCGCTGCGTGACCCTCAAGCTGCGCTTCGCCGACTTCTCGACGCTGACCCGCCGTCATACTGATGATCCGACCCAGGACGGTCTCCTGATCTATCGCCGCGCCCGCGCGCTGCTCGAGCGCATCCCGCTGCGGCAGGCGGTGCGGCTCATCGGTCTCTCGGTGTCCGGCCTCGGCCCCGCCGCGGAGGGCCAGCTCTCGCTGCTCCAGCCGGACGCCGCGCGGCGGGAGCGCCTGGCCCGCGCGATGGACCGCGTGACCTCGCGCTTCGGCGAGGAATCGCTCCGTCCGGCCAGCCTGCTGCGGAAGCCCGGTCGTGCGCGTCGCCCCGGGGAGCCCCCGTTGCCTTCGGCCTAGGCTTCGGCTAGACTCGCTGAACAGCGGTTCATTTTTCCGGTCGGAGAAGCCTCATGCAACGGCCCATCGCCTACGACAAGCTGGCTCGCGAGGATCGCCTGGTGCGGATGCGGGCGCGCGAGGTGGCGCAGATCAAGGTCGACCAGGGGCTGCCGCCATTTCCCGACCTGCTGTCGCGGGACTCCATCAAGGAGCGCGTGCACGGCATCATGGTGGGCGAGCTGCAGGCGATGGAGGGCGCGGGCCGCTCGGTCTACGACTTCCCTGACGCGCCGTGGGAGTTCACGATGGACATGGCGCGCCAGGTCTGGGACGAGTCGCGCCACGTCGAGATCTACGTCCGCCTGCTCGAGCACCTGGACGGCTACATCGGCGAGTTCCCGGAGACGACCATCCTGTGGCGCTGCGCGTGTGCGGAAGACGCGGCGGCGCGCGTGGCCGGGGTCAACCGCGGGCTCGAGGGCCTGGCCTGCGACGTGTTCAACCAGCTGGTGCACATCGCGCGCAAGATGGGGGACCCCATCCTGGAGCGGGCGGTCGATTACGTGCTGGCCGACGAGATCACCCACGTGCGGATGGGCTCGAAGTGGCTGACCCGGCTCACCGAGGGTGATCCCGAGCGCCGCCGCCGGGCCATCGAGTTCCAGGAGACGATCGACGAGCGCTTCAACCTGGGCGGCGTGCGTCGCGAGGGTCCACACGACGTGGTGCCGATCTCGATCGCCACCGAGGCGCGCCGCGAGGGCGGCTTCACCGACGATGAGATCGCCCGGCTCCTCAAGAGCACCCAGCGGTCGGCCGTCTACTAAGGATCGCGGGTTCCTCCCATGGCCCACCCCCTCGCGGGGCATCTCGAGGTCGACGACTCGGCGAAGACCGTCCGCCACTATCGCTACGCGGTCGAGCGGATGATGCGCATCCTCGGCGGCTGGATCGCGCTGACGCCGGAGCTGTCCGCCAAGCTGCTCATGGGCCGACACGTGTGGGACAACGCGCAGCACGCCGACGCATGGGGCAAGCGCCTGGCCGAGCTGCGCGCGGCCGCCCATGTCTCCGAGCCGGCCAGCGAGCGGCTGGTGGCGTTCATGGACGCGCTGGAGGCGGCCGAGGCGCCCGACCAGACGATCGAGCGAGTGGTGGGCATCTACCGGGTCCTGAAGCCGCACCTGCTCGCCGCCTACGAAGCGCACCTCGCGAGGGCGAACGCGGTCTACGAGCCTCCCACCTGCCGGATCCTCGCGCGGTGCATCGAGGACGAGCGGCGCCACGTGGCCGCGGGCGAGACCATCCTGCGCCACCTGCTGCGGACCCCCGCGCTCGAGGAGCGGGCGCGCGCCGTCGAGGCGCGGCTCTGGTCGCTGCTGGAGGTGGCGGGAGGCGTGACCGGCGCGGGCTCGGTCGCGCGCGCCTCCGGACCCGCCGCGCCGCCGCCGCCGCTGAGCGACGACGCGGACGAGTTCATCCGGCTCGAACAGTCGACCCGCGAGTGGTCGGTGGCTCCGGAGCTGGCCGCGGCCCTCGGGGCCTTCGGCGACGCGCTGACCGCGGGCGACGTGGCCGCCGCGCGCCGTTGGCTCGCACCGGCGGTCGAGCCGGGGCCGGAGGTGACGGCCCGCCTGGGCGACGCGCGAGGGGGCCGGCATCGAATCGTGGCGTTCGCCCGCGTCGGCGAGCAGCGCCTGGTGAAGCTCCGCGTGGACGGAGCCCGCGACGGCATGACGCTCCTGCTCCGCTGGGTCCCCGAGGGGGCCGCCTGGCGCATTGCCGCGCTGGAGCTCGTGTCCGCTTCCGCCGCCCAGCCCGCCTGAGTGACGTGCTGCAGAGCGTCCTGGTCGCCAACCGGGGGGAGATCGCCCGCCGGGTCATCCGCGCCTGTCGCTCCCTGGGGATTCGCACGATCGCGGTGTACTCCGAAGCGGACGCGCAGTGGCCGCACGTGGCCGACGCCGACGAGGCGATCGCGATCGGGCCCGCGCCGGCGCGGCAGAGCTACCTCGACATCGACCGCATTCTCGATGCCGCGCGGCGCACGAAGGCCCAGGCCATTCATCCGGGCTACGGGTTCCTCTCGGAGAACTGGCGCTTCGCCCAGGCCTGCGAGGCGGCGGGCGTGATCTTCGTGGGGCCGTCCTGGCGGGCCATCCAACAGATGGGGGACAAGATCGGTGCCCGCCGGCTCATGGCGGCGGCCGGCCTGCCGGTGGTGCCCGGCAGCGACGGGCCGGTGGAATCGGTCGACGCCGCGCGCGAGGTGGCGGCCCGCACCGGCTATCCGGTGATGCTCAAGGCGGCCGCGGGCGGCGGCGGCATCGGCATGATGAAGGTCCTGGATGAGGCCGGACTACCCGCCGCCTTCGCCTCCGCCCAGCGGCGAGCCCAGTCCGCGTTCGGCTCGGGCGGACTCTTCCTGGAGCGCTACGTCCAGGGCGCCCGTCATGTCGAGGTCCAGGTCTTCGGCGACGCGACCGGGCGGGTAGTCCACCTGCACGAGCGCGAGTGCTCGATCCAGCGCCGGCACCAGAAGCTGGTCGAGGAGAGCCCCGCTCCTCATCTGGCTGCCGCCCTGAAGGCACGTCTGACCGAGGCGGCGCTGGCGGGCGCCCGCACCGTGGGCTACGTCAATGCGGGGACGATGGAATTCATCGTCCTCGGAAACGACTTCTACTTCCTCGAGATGAACACGCGGCTGCAGGTAGAGCATCCGGTGACCGAGGAGGTGACCGGGCTCGATCTCGTGCAGGCGCAGCTGCGCGTGGCGGCCGGCGAGCCGCTGCCCTGGACCCAGGAGCAGATCTCCCAGCGTGGCTCCAGCATCGAGTGCCGGATCTACGCGGAGGATCCCGCCAAGGGGTTCATGCCGTCGCCGGGTCGCCTGACGCGCCTGGCGCTTCCGTCGGGGCCGGGCGTCCGTCTCGAGTGCGGGGTGGCGGAGGGTGTGGAGGTGTCCGTCCACTACGATCCACTCCTCGCCAAGCTGATCACGACCGGCCAGGATCGTGACGAGGCCATCACGCGGATGGTCGTCGCGCTCGACGGCTTCGTGGTCGAGGGTGTCAAGACCGTCATCCCGTTTCACCGGCGGGTGATGCGGAGCGACCTCTTCCGGGCCGGATCGGTCCACACGCAGCTGATCGAGCAGGGCGCCTTCAGCTGAGGCGCCGCCCGGGGGCAGGATGGAGACCACTCTCACCGAGGTGCGGGTCCGGACGATGACCGCGGCTGGCCTCTGGCGCAACGAGAGCCTCGAGACCTACCTCGACCGGTGGGCCCGCGAGCGGCCGGGGAAGACCGCGCTGGTCGACGGCCGCGGCCGCCATTCCTGGGGAGCGCTCGCGCGGGCGGTGGAGCGCGTCGCCCACGGCCTCCGGGCGCACGGGGTCGAGCCGGGCCGCGTCATCTCCTGCCAGCTGCCCAACTGGAGCGAGGCGATCGTGATGTTCCTGGCCGCGCTCCGCCTGGGTGCCGTGATCAACCCGATTCCCCCGACGTACCGAGCCAGCGAGGTGCGCTTCATGCTAGGGCTACTCGATTCGCAGGTGGCGGTGGTGCCCGCCGCTTTTCGTGGCTTCGACCACGCGGGCATGCTGGCCGATCTGCGGGCGGGCCTCCCCCGGCTCGAGCACGTGCTCGTGGCCCGCGGTGAGGGGCCCGTCGGCACGACGCCCCTGACCGTGCTCACCGAGCAGCCGTGGGAGGCCCGCGACGGACGGCAGGATCTTCCCGGCACCGACGCCAATGCGGTGCACGAGGTGGTGTTCACGTCGGGCACCACCGGCGAGCCCAAGGGGGTCATGCACACTCAGAACACCACGCTCTCCGGCCTGCATCGCGCGATCGAGCGCCTCGAGCTCACCGACCGCGAGGTGCTGCTCATGGCCTCCACCGTCGGGCATCAGACCGGCTTTCTCTTCGGCCACTGCCTGAACCTGCTGCTGGGCTCCACCACGGTCTGGATGGACGTGTGGAACGTGGAGGAGGCCGCGCGGCTGATCGAGGCCGAGGGCGTGACGTTCTCGATCGGGGCCACCCCGTTCCTGCGGGATCTCACGTATCTCGAGACGCCGCGCGACTGCTCCTCGCTGCGGCTGTTCGTCTCCGCGGGGGCGCCGATCCCGCGCGCGCTGGTGCGGGACGCGCGGGATCGCCTCGGCTGCGTCATCTCGGCCGGATGGGGGATGACCGAAAACGGGATGGTCACGTGCAACGGGCTGCGCGACGACGAGGAGAAGATCTTCGGCAGCGACGGCTCGCCGCTGCCCGGGATGGAGCTGCGGATCGTCGACGGCGACGGCGCCCCGGTGCCGCCCGGCGTCGAGGGCGATCTGCTGGCCCGCGGCGCCGCGCAGTTCGTCGGCTACTTCCAGCGGCCGCAGTTCACCGCGGAGGCCCACGCCGGCGACGGCTGGTTTCGCACCGGCGACCGGGGCACGCTCGATCGCGACGGCTACCTCGCCATCACCGGGCGGACGAAGGACCTCATCATCCGAGGCGGCGAAAACATCCCGGTCGTGGAAGTCGAGAACCTGCTCTACACTCATCCGAAGATCGCGGGCGTCGCCATCGTGGCCATGCCCGATCCCCGGCTGGGGGAGCGGGCGTGTGCGGTGGTGATCCCGCGGCCGGGGCAGACGATCACGCTGGGGGAGATCGTGAGCTTCCTGGAGCGCCATCAGCTGGCGCGCCAGAAGTTCCCGGAGCGCCTCGAGCTGGTCTCCGAGTTCCCCACGACCCCGAGCGGCAAGATCCAGAAATACAAGCTCCGCGACCTCATCGCCGAGCGCCGAGAAAGGCCGACATGAACCTGAATCTCCAGAACAAGAGCGTGATCGTCACCGGCGGAGGCTCCAACATCGGCCGGGCCATCAGCCTGGCCTTCGCGCGGGAGGGCGCGCACCTCACCCTCGCCGAGATCGACGAGGGTCAGGGGCAGAAGGTGGTGGCCGAGGCCCGGGCTCTCGGCGCCGCGTCCGCGACGCTGGTGCCGACCGACGTGACGCGCTGGGAGTCGGTCCAGGGGATGGTCCGCGAGGTCGAGGGACGCGCGGGGCAGGTGGACGTGCTCGTGAACAACGTAGGCTGGACCTACGACCGCCTCTTCGTCGAGAAGGAGCGGGCCGAGTGGGAGCGCGAGATCCAGCTCAACCTGTGGGGGATGATCAACTGCACCCGCGCGGTGCTCGACGGCATGATCGCGCGCAAGGCGGGCGTGATCGTGAGCATTGGCTCGGACGCCGGGCGCATGGGCGAGTTTCGCGAGGCGGTCTACGGCGCATGCAAGGCCGGCGTCATCGCGCTGAGCAAGAGCCTCGCGCGCGAGGTCGGCCGCCACGGCATCCGGCTCAACGTGGTTTGTCCGGGCATGACCGTTCCCGCGTCGGAAGAGGACTTCGGCGACCGCAGCATGTGGGCCGCCGAGGCCAATCGCGCCTGGAGCGCGCCCGAGATGCAGGCGCGCATCGCCAAGGCCTACCCGCTCCGGCGCATCGGTAAGCCGGAGGACGTGGCCCCCGCCGTGCTGTTCCTGGCCTCCGACGCCGCCGCCTTCATCACCGGGCAGACCCTGTCGGTGAGCGGCGGCTACACCATGATGTGAGCCGGGAGACCCGCCATGGAATTCCAGACGATCACGTATGCGACGGGCGGCGGCATCGCCCGTATCACGCTCAACCGTCCCGATCGACTGAATGCGATCAGCCCCGAGCTGCTCGAGGATCTCGACCGCGTCTGTGACGCGATCGAGGGTGATCCGGCGGTGCGGGTCGTGACGCTCACCGCGGCCGGGCGGACCTTCTGCGCGGGCGCGGACCTGCGCGCGGTCAAGGAGCTCTCGCCGGATCCGGAGCGCTGGGACACCTTCATGCGGCTCTGGCATCGCGTCTTCGACCGGATCGAGGCGCTGCCCGTCCCGGTGGTCGCCGGGGTCCACGGTCTGGCGCTGGCCGGCGGGCTCGAGCTGGTCCTGGTGGCCGATCTTGTGGTCGTGGACGAGAGCGCGCGCCTCGGGGACCAGCACGCCAACTTCGGCCTCGTGGCAGGTGGTGGGGGCAGCCAGCGGCTCCCCCGGCTGATCGGTGCCCGGCGTGCCAAGGAGCTCATGCTCCTCGGCGGATGGCTCGCCGCCGCCGACGCGCTCGCCTGGGGCCTGGTCAACCGGGTGGTCCCGGCCGGCACGGTGGCGACGGCGGTCGAGGCGATGGCGACCGCGCTCGCGGCGGGCAGCAGCTCCGCCAACCGCACCGTGAAGGCGCTCGTGAACGGAGTGCTCGACCGCACGCTGTCGGACGGTCTCGAGCTCGAGCGACGGCTGGTGGCCGCCCACATGCGCTCGGCCGACGCGGCGGAGGGTCTCCGCGCCTTTGCCGAGAAGCGCAAGCCGGTGTTCTGAGCGCCCGCCATGGACCTGCAATTCTCGCCCGAGCAGGAGGCCCTGGGTCGCACGCTGCGCCAGTTCGCCCGCAAGGAGCTCGCGCCCCACTCGGCCGAGTGGGACCGTAGCGGCCAGTTCCCGTGGGAGGCGTGGCGGCGGATGGGCGAGCTGGGCATCCTGGGGTTGCGGGTGCCCGCGGCGTACGGAGGCCAGGAGTCCGACTTCCTGACCTTCGGCATCGCGATGGAGGAGATCGGCCGCGGCGACTTCAGCTGCACCTACGGCATCCAGCTCGCAGGACTCGCCGGAGAGATCCTGGGCCGCAGCGCGCCCGAGCCCCTCAAGTCGCGCTGGCTGCCCCCCACCGCGGCCGGCGAGGCGGTGGTGGCCCTCGCCCTCACCGAACCCGGCGCGGGCTCCGACGCGGCCAATCTCGCGTGTCGCGCCGAGCGGGACGGCGATCACTACATCATCACCGGGGAGAAGTCCGGCATCAGCCTCGGCATGGTGGCGCAGGCCGCGATCGTGTTCGCGCGCACCGATCCACGGGGTCGGGCGCGCGGGGTGACCGCGCTCCTGGTGCCGCTCGACCTCCCGGGGGTCTCGCGCAGCCCGCTACGGGACATGGGCACCCGCGCGATCGCCCGCGCGGTGCTCGCCTTCGATCACGTGCGGGTGCCCGCGTCGCACCGCCTCGGCGAGGAGGGCACCGGCTTCTACCAGGTGATGCAGGGCTTCGACTACAACCGCATCGGCATCGCGCTCGCGTGTCTCGGGGTGGCCCAGCAGTCGGTCGAGGAGACCATGGTCTACGTCCGGGAGCGGAAGGCGTTCGGGCACCCCCTGGCGCGCTTCCAGGGAGTCTCGTTCCCGATCGCGGAAGCGGCCACGCATCTCGAGGCCTGCCGCTGGCTCTGCTACCGGGCCCTCTGGCTCGCCGACCAGGGCCGGCCCCACACCAAGGAGTCGGCCATGACCAAGTGGTGGGGCCCGCGGCTCTCCGTGGAGACGATCCACCAGTGCCTGCTGCTGCACGGCCACTACGGCTATACCGACGAGCTGCCCTTCGAGCAGCGGATGCGCGACGTCATCGGTCTCGAGATCGGCGACGGCGCCGCCGAGGTGATGAAGATGGTGGTGGCCCGCGAGCTGTTGGGGCGCGAGAGCCTGCCGTACTAGGGTGGGCCTCCGGGGCCCGGCCGCCCGCCGGGACCGGTCCGGATATGAGAGAATGCGGCCGTCTCGAGAGGCGCCGCGCGAATCCCTCCGCGGAACGACAAGGAGCGCTCAATGTCTGAGGACGTCAAGGCCCACATCACCGGCGTGGTCTTCCAGATCACGACCAAGGCGGGCGAGGCGGTGGCCGCGGGAGATCCGGTCATCGTGCTCGAGTCCATGAAGATGGAGATCCCCGTGGAAGCCCCGCGCGCCGGCAAGGTGCGCGAGATCAAGGTGAGCGAGGGGCAGACGGTGCAGGAGGGAGACACCGTCGCGGTGATCGACTAGCCCGCCCCCGCGGAGGAGACCGCATGTCCGTCGCGTTGATCCGAGAGCTCTACGACTATCACCGCTGGGCGAACCGCCGCCTCTTCGACGTGGCGGCCGGCCTGGGCGACGCGGCCACGCGCGACATGGGGCCGCATTGGAGCTTCCCCTCGCTCAAGGGCATGTTCGCCCATATCTACGGGGCCGACGACGTGTGGCTCCGGCGCTGGAAGGGCTCGTCGCCCGGCCGTCTCCAGGGCGAGGCCGACTTCGCGTCGATGGCCGATCTCCGCGTCAAGTGGGATGCGCTCGAAGAGGAACAGCGGCGCTTCGTGGAGGGCCTCGCCGACGCCGATCTCGCGCGGCTGATCTCGTACAAGAACACCTCCGGCCAGGAGTTCCGGGTGGCGCTGGCGCCGCTGCTGCAGCACGTGGTCAACCACGCCACCCACCACCGGAGCGAGGCGGCCACCATGATCACGCTCATCAGCGGCTCGCCGCCCGACAGCGGGCTCGCCCTGTATCGGACCCTGGTCGTCAAGGGCTGACCGGCATGGGGATGAAGGAGCTCGTCGACGATCTCCGGGCGCGCCGTCAGCGCGCGCTCGCGATGGGCGGCTCCGAGGCGGTGGCCAAGCAGCACGCGGAGGGCAAGCTCACCGTCCGCGAGCGAGTCGATCTCCTATTCGACGCCGACTCGTTCCAGGAGATCGGTGTGCTCGCCACCCACGCCAATATCGCGCCCTCGATGAAGGGGCGGGAGACGCCGGCGGACGGCGTCGTGACCGGTTTCGGAAAGGTGAGTGGCCGCTACGCGGCCGTTGTTGCCTACGACTTCACGGTGATGGCGGGCTCGATGGGCCGCACCGCCGAGGTCAAGTGCAACCGAGCTCGCGAGATCGCGCTCGGCAAGCGCATGCCCATGATCTGGCTGATCGACTCGGCGGGCGCCCGCATCCAGGAAGCGATCGGCTCGACCTTCGCGGGATCGGGCTTCCTGTTCCGCGAGGAGTCGATCATGTCGGGGGTCGTGCCGATGGTGGCGGCCATGATGGGCCCGGGCGCCGCCGGCACCGCCTACATCCCGGCCCTGGCCGACTTCGTGCCGATGGTGAAGGGCACGAGCCACATGGCGCTGGGCGGGCCGCCGCTCGTCCGCGCGGTGGTCGGCGAGGACGTCACCGCCGAGGAGCTTGGCGGCTCGAAGGTGCACACCGAGATCTCTGGGGTGGCGGACCTCGAGGTGGCCGACGACGCCGCTTGCATCGCGGCGGTGAAGGAGTACCTGTCGTTCTTCCCCGGCTCCAATCTCGAGCAGCCGCCGGCGGTGCCGTGCGAGGATCCGCTCGACCGGATGGACGAGGCGCTCGTCGGGGTGGTGCCCGACTCGGCGCGGCGCGCCTACGACATGAAGAAGATCATCGGGCACCTGGTCGATCACGGCCGCTTCTTCGAGATCAAGCCCGGCTGGGCGCGCAACCTGATCACCGGCCTCGCCCGGATGGGCGGCCGCTCGGTCGGGATCGTGGCCAACCAGCCGATGGTCCTTGGCGGTGCGCTCGACGTGGACGCGGCCGACAAGGCGGCGCGCTTCATCATGCTGTGCGACGCCTTTCACATCCCGCTCCTGTTCCTGCAGGACGTGCCCGGCTTCCTGGTGGGCTCGAAGGTAGAGCGCCAGGGCATCATCCGCCACGGGGCCAAGATGCTGTACGCGGTCAGCGAGGCCACGGTGCCCAAGGTCACGGTGGTGGTCCGGAAGGCCTACGGGGCCGGCTACTTCGTCATGTGCGGGCGCGCCTACGAGCCGGACCTGATCGTGGCCTGGCCGACCGCGGAGATCTCGGTGATGGGCCCCGAGGGAGGCACCAACATAATCTTCCGGAAGGAGATCGCGGCGGCGCCGAGCCCGGAAGAGGAGCGCGCGCGGCGGGTGGAGGAGTTCCGCCGCCTGATCAACCCCTACATTGCGGCCGGAGGAGCGCTGATCGACGACGTCATTGACCCGAGGGAGACTCGACCGGTGATCATCCGCGCGCTCCAGATGGCCCGGAGCAAGAAGGTCGAGCGTCCCTGGAAGAAGCACGGAGTGATGCCGGTCTGACCAAGGAGGAGAACGCTATGCACATCGGTCTCTGCATGTTCGCCACCGACTACGCCATCCGCATCGACGAGCTGGCCCGCGCCGCCGAGGAGCGCGGCTTCGAGTCGCTGTTCGTGCCGGAGCACACCCACATCCCGACCAGCCGCCGGACTCCGTTCCCGGGCGGTGCGCAGCTGCCGAAGGAGTACTCGCACACCTTCGATCCGTTCGTCTCGCTGATGGCGGCGGCGGCCGCGACCACGCGGCTCAAGGTGGGCACCGGGATCTGCCTGATCATCGAGCGCGACACCATCACCACCGCCAAGGAGGTGGCGAGCCTCGACCTGCTCTCGGGCGGGCGCTTCCTCTTCGGCATCGGGGCGGGCTGGAACGCCGAGGAGATGGAGAACCACGGCACCGAGTACAAGAGCCGCTTCAAGCGGATGCGGGAGCAGGTCCTCGCCATGAAGGAGATCTGGACTAAGGACGAGGCCCAGTTCCACGGCCAGCACGTGAACTTCGATCCGATCTGGTCCTGGCCCAAGCCGGCCCAGAGGCCCCATCCCCCGGTGCTGCTGGGTGGCGAGAGCGGGCACACGCTGCAGCGGGTGGTGGACTTCTGCGAAGGCTGGTTCCCGCGCGGGCGGGCTGGCGACGTGATCCTGGCCGGGCTCAAGGATCTGCAGGCGCGCGCGGCCCGAGCCGGCCGGGACATGAAGACGATCTCGGTCTCGGTGTTCGGGGCCAAGCCGGACGAGGCGACGCTGGAGAGCTACGCGGGTGCGGGCATCAACCGGTCCATCCTGCGCCTGCCCTCGGAGAGCCGTGAGGTGATCCTGCCGCTCCTGGACCAGTACGCGAAGCTGATCCGCTAGTGGGGTCAGGTCTTACATTCCGACATTTCGGGACCGTGGGGACTCGCCCCGCGCGTGGAAATGTCGGAATGTAAGACCTGACCCCGATCTAATTCTCGACGAACGCCCGGAGGGCGCGCCCGCGCAGCGGGTGGCGCAGCTTGCGCAGCGCCTTCGTCTCGATCTGGCGGATGCGCTCGCGCGTCACCGAGAAACGGCGCCCAACCTCCTCGAGGGTGTGCTCGCCCGCCTCGCCGATACCGAAGCGCAGCCTGAGGATCTCCTTCTCCTTGGGCGACAGCGTGCTCAGCGCCCGCTCCACCTGGGTAGTGAGGTCCTGGGTGATCAGGTTGTCGTTCGGCGACTCGGCCCCCTTGTCCTCGAGAAAGTCTCCCAGCTCTGAGTCGTCGCCGATCGGCGTCTCGAGCGAGAGCGGCTTGCGGGAGGACTCAAGGATCAGGCGCACCTTGCGCGCGGGCACTCCGGTGCGCTGGGCCAGCTCCTCCGGAGTGGGCTCGCGGCCCATCTCGTTGACCAGTGACCGGTTCACCCGCGAGATTCGGTTCAGCGTCTCGACCATGTGCACCGGGATCCGGATCGTGCGTGAGTGGTCCGCGATCGCCCGCGTGATGGCCTGCCGGATCCACCAGGTCGCGTACGTCGAGAACTTGAAGCCCCGGCGGTACTGGAAGCGGTCCACCGCCTTCATCAGGCCAATGTTGCCCTCCTGGACCAGGTCCAGCAGGGACAGCTCGCTGCCCAGGTAGCGCTTGGCCACCGAGACCACGAGGCGCAGGTTGGCCTCCATCAGCTCCTTTTTGGCTTGCCGGACGACGCGGTCGTGCTCCTCGATCTCGCTCAGCGACGCGAGCAGGGCCTTCCGGCTCAGCCCAGCTCTCTGCTCGAGCTCGCGCAGCTCGGCCCGTGCCTTGCCCGCCCCCATGCTCTTCGCGAGCTGTCGGATCTCGCCGACGACCTGGTCGACCAGCGCCGGCTTGAGCGGCAGGTTCTCGAGCACGCTCTGGATGGACTCGCGGTTCTTCACGATCCACTTGTTGTAGTTCGCGCGAGTCGTCTTGCTGCGGCGCTTGTCGCCGAGGGCCTGCTTCAGGCGCTCGATCTCGCGCTCCAGCCGACGGATGCGTGCGAACGCGGCCAGGCTCGAGCGCACCTCGCTGGGCGTGGGCTCGCCGCCCTCGGGCAGCAGGATCACGTCCTCGAGCGGGACCTCCTCCCGCCGCACCCGGTCGACCAGGGCCAGCAGCCGAGCGGTGGCGAACGGCACGCGCCCGAGCGCGCGCCGCAGCGCGATCTGGCCGACCTCGATGCGCCGGCCGAGCGCCACTTCCTCCTCGGCTCGGAGCAGGGAGACCTTGCCGATCTCCTTGAGGTACAGACGGACGGGATCCTCGGCCGGCGAGGCGGACGGACGCAGCGCGGTGTCCGAGAGGGCGGGGGTCTCGTCCATCTCGACCGCGCTGTCGACCACGCGATCGAGTTCGTCGTCGACCGGGGGAGCGCCCCCGAGGGTCGACTTCTGCGACTGCCGCCCCCGTCGCTTGGTCTCGCTCGCGCCCGCCTTGAACGGGCTCGTCTCCGTCGCCACCACCGTATCGGTCTCTCTGAAAGTCATTACGGCCTCTCGCATCCTTGCGGATGCGTCCGGTAATTGTTTCCCAGGTCAGTCCTTCTAGGCTTCGCCGTCAGCTGTTTAGATGGCTCATCGCACGCGACGGTTGCAGGCGACGAACTCGGCACGCCGGGCTCATCTGAGGAACCGTTAGGCGCGGCGTACCGTTCCTGTAAGCTTGCGCCAGTAAAGCAGACGCGGCAGGCCGGTCGGCTATTCACGCCCCGCCGAGGTCCCGGGAGCGGCTGTCGAGCGACAGCCTGATCCCGCCCCGTGCTGGAAAACGAGTGAAGCAGTGGTGATTTACTGTGCTTTGCTCAGGACTAGGTCGAATGTGGCCAGCACCGTCTCCCTGGAAGCGGCGAGCCAGATGCGAATCGGCGGCACGCCCCAGTCACGGGGACGGATCCAGCTCTCTCCCCGCACCCAGAGCGCGCCTCCCGGACGAAGGCGCACCCGCCCGGAAAAGTCTACCGGGCGGTCCAGCCCCTTCATCGTGAGCACCCCGCGGATGGTCAACAGGACGTCGTTGTTCTCGGCGAGCGAGGAGAACGAACTTTCCACCTTCTCGATCCGGTAGCTGATCGTCGGGTAGCGCTCCGTGTCCAGGTTGCTGTGGATCTTTCGATCCCGCTTCTCGTCCCCGGAGCGCAGGGATATGGCCAGCATGCCGAACTGCCCCTTGATGGGCTGCTTGAGGTCCGCGATGTCGGCCTCGATCTCACCGGTCGTCGATTCGCTGCTCACCGAGAAGTTGCCGAACGGGTGGAACGCGTCAAATCCGGCGTGACTCTTGTCCCCCTCCACGGTGAAGCGCTGCATCTCGGCGGACACCGGGACCGCCAGGGCCAGGATCGCGCTGAGGCCGAGAAGGGCCACTCTCGTAGGCATACGCGGTGGGATACCATGGGCGACACGGCGGGTCAATCGCCACGGGGGAAATTTGTTGACTCTGATCGAGGCCGGTTCTACCGTCTAAATACCCGCAATGATGAGCGATTGATGGCCGTCGCCCCCAGCGCCTCTTACAGTTTTACGGTCCGGCTCGAGATCCGGAACAAGCCCGGCATGCTGGGCCGCGTCACCTCAGTCATCGGCAAGGCCGGTGGCGACATCGGGGCCGTGGACCTAGTCGAGATGACCGGGGAGCGGGTTCTGCGCGACATCACGATCAAGGCGCGGGACAGCCGGCACGCTCACGACATCATCGACCGGCTCCGGACCGCCTCCGGGGTGCGGGTGGCCAACATCTCCGATCGCACCTTCCTGATGCACCTGGGGGGCAAGATCGAGATCCACAGCAAGGTGCCGATCCGGACGCGCGACGACCTCAGCATGGCCTACACCCCGGGGGTGGCCCGGGTGTGCCTGGCGATCAAGGACGATCCGAGCCGGGCCTTCACGCTGACCATCAAGCAGAACGCGGTCGCGGTGGTCACGGACGGCACCGCGGTGCTCGGGCTCGGCGACATCGGGCCGGAGGCGGCCATGCCGGTCATGGAAGGCAAGGCGATGCTCTTCAAGGAGCTGGCCGGGGTCGACGCCTTCCCGATCGCGCTCGACACCAAGGACCCGGGCAAGATCGTCGAGACGGTGAAGATGATCGCTCCGGCCTTCGGCGGCATCAACCTCGAGGACATCTCGGCCCCGCGCTGCTTCGAGGTCGAGGAGCGGCTCCGGAAGGAGCTCGACATCCCGGTCTTCCACGACGACCAGCACGGCACCGCGGTCGTGGTGCTCGCCGCCCTGTTCAACGCCCTCAAGATCGTCCGGAAGGACATCCGCCGCATCAAGGTCGTGGTGTCCGGGGTGGGGGCCGCCGGCACCGCCACCATCAAGATCCTGCTCGCGCTGGGCGCCCGCGACATCATCGGGGTCGACGAGCACGGCACCATCCACCGCGGCCGCGCGGTGGGGATGGACTTCATGAAGACCTGGGTCGCGGCCGCCACCAATCCCCGCAACGTCAAAGGGCGGCTGTCGGACGCCATCCGTGGGGCGGACGTGTTCATCGGCCTGTCGGTCCCCCGCGTGCTGACCGTGCGAGACGTCAAGAGCATGGCCCGCGACCGCATCGTGTTCGCGATGGCCAACCCCGTGCCGGAGATCCAGCCGGAAGAGGCCGAGCGTCACGTGCGGGTGATGGCCACCGGACGCTCGGACTACCCGAATCAGATCAACAACGTCCTCTGCTTCCCGGGCTTCTTCCGCGGCCTGCTGGACTCCCGCGCTCGGTTCGTCAACGACGAGATGAAGATCGCGGCGGCCCACGCCATCGCCTCCTGCGTGGCGCGCGGCGAGCTCGGTCCCGAGTACATCATTCCCAGCGTGTTCAACAAGAACGTGGCCGCCGCGGTGGCCCGCGACGTGGCGAGGGCCGCCCAGAAGACCGGGGTGGCCCGTCGCCGCCGGCGCGCCGACACCACCGTGTGGACGTGAACGACGTCC
Organism: Nitrosotalea sp.; assembly: GCA_035519555.1. GTDB lineage: Bacteria > Methylomirabilota > Methylomirabilia > Rokubacteriales > CSP1-6 > CAMLFJ01. Next base: position 60,742 of record DATIWG010000048.1, read on the forward strand.
CGCTGCGCTGGTCGGTGGTCATCCCCGCCTACGACGAGGCGCTGCGGCTACCCGGCTACCTGAAGGACATCCAGGCCTACTTCGAGGGCCGCGACGAGCCGTACGAGGTCGTGGTGGTGGATGACGGCAGCCGGGACTCCACCGCCGACCGGGTCCGCGAGGTCGCGGCGGGCCGCGCCGCCGTCACCGTCCACGCGCTGCCCGAGAACCGGGGCAAGGGCCACGCGGTCCGCGTCGGGATGGCCCGGGCGACCGGCGCGCTACGCCTGATGGCCGATGCCGACGGCGCGACGCCCATCGCGGAGGTCGCGCGCCTCGAAGCGGCGGTGGAGGCGGGGGCCGACCTGGCGGTCGGCTCTCGCGTGCTGCCTGCCCCCGGCGTGTCCCGTCAGGTGCGGACGCATCGCAAGCTGTCGGGGCACGTGTTCAACTTCCTGGTGCGGCGTCTTGGCGTCGGCGGCGTGGTCGACACGCAGTGCGGCTTCAAGCTCTTCCGCGGGCCGGTCGCGGCCGCGCTCTTTCCTCAGGTGACGACCGACGGCTTCGGCTTCGACGTCGAGCTGCTGATGCTGGCGGAGCGGCACGGGTATCGGGTTGCCGAGGTGCCGGTGAACTGGGCCGATCAGCCCGGCTCCAAGGTCGGCGTGCTGCGCGATGGGCCGCGCATGCTCCGCGAAGTGCTGGCGGCCCGCCGCCGGCTCGCCCGCCGGGGGAGAGGAGGAGCTGCGAGTTGATCGCGCGGCGCACGCAGGAGATCGAGCCGTTCCTGGCCGTCGAGGTGTTCCAGCGCGCCCAGGCCCTGGAGCAGCAGGGGGTCGACGTCATCCACCTGGAGTTCGGCGAGCCGGACTTCGATACCCCCGCGGTCATCCGGGAAGCCGCCGAGAAGGCGCTCAAGGACGGCCGGACCCGCTACGCCCATACCCTCGGCATCCTGCCGCTTCGCGAGGCCATCGCCGAGCGCTACCACGCGCGATACGGCGTGACGGTATCCCCGGATCAGATCCTGGTGACCGCGGGGACCTCGCCGGCGATGCTGTTGCTCTTCAGCGCGCTGCTCGATCGGGGGGACGAGGTGATCCTCTCCGACCCCTACTACGCGTGCTACCCGAAGTTCGTGAAGTTCTCCGAGGGGAAGCCGGTGTACGTGCCGGTCGAGGAGTCGGACGCCTTCCAGTTCCGGCCGGAGGCGGTGGCGGCGCGCGTCACCCCGCGCACCAAGGCGCTGCTCGTGAACTCGCCCGCCAATCCCACCGGCACCGTCCTGACCGCGGAGCGGATGGCCGCGCTGTGCCGGCTCGGCCCCTGGGTGGTCTCCGACGAGATCTACCACGGGCTGACCTACGAGGGTCCGGAGCACACCGTGCTCGAGTTCACCGACCACGCTTTCGTGCTCAACGGCTTCTCCAAGGCCTTCGCGATGACCGGCTGGCGCGTCGGCTACCTGATCGCCCCCCGCGAGTTCATGCCCGCGCTCACCGCCATGCACGGCAACTTCTTCATCTCGAGCAACGAGTTCGTGCAGTGGGCCGCCCTGGCCGCGCTTCGCGAGGCGGGGGAGGAGAGCGCGCGCTTCCGGCGCGTCTTCGACGAGCGGCGGAGGGCCATGGTGGCCGGGCTCCGGGCCATCGGGTTGGGGGTGGGCACGCCCCCCACCGGCGCCTTCTACGTTCTCGCCAATGCGCGGCGCTTCACGAGCGACTCGCTCGCCTTCGCGTTCGAGATCCTCGAGCAGGCGCACGTCGGGGTCACCCCGGGCGTGGACTTCGGACGCAACGCGGAGGGCTACCTGCGTTTCTCCTACGCACAATCCCTCCCGCGGATCGAGGAGGCGATGCGCCGGATCGGCCGCTTCCTGACCGCCCGCCGATGACCGGCCCGGTCTGCGTGATGTGCGGCAAGTACGGAGAGAGCGGGGGCGCCCTGCACATCGTTGACCTCGAGAGCTCGCGCCTCTTCCTGCACGAGGATCAGTTCTTCCCCGGCTACGTCCTGCTGGTGCTGCGTCGTCACGCCACCGAGCTCTACGAGCTCTCCGCCCCGGAGCGCCGGACCCTCGTGGAGGAGGTGAGCCGGGTGGCGGAGGCGCTGTCGCGGGTGTTCCGCCCGGTGAAGATGAACTACGAGCTGCTCGGCAACCAGGTCCCGCATATCCACTGGCACCTGGTGCCGCGCTTGGCCACGGATCCCGATCTGCACGCGCCCATCTGGCGGGTCGCGCACGACCCGGCTCCGCTCGGCTCGGTGGCGGCCCGCGACCGGATCGACGCGATCCGCCACGCGCTCGCCACCTCCGTCTGACCGCATGGCGGGGAATGCGATGGACCCGCAGTACGCCGCCGCCCACGCTCAGCAGGATCGCGCGCACTGGTGGTTCGTGGGGCGGCGGGCGGTTGTTCTGGCCGAGATGGCGCGTCGTTTAGCGGGCGCGGGGCTGCGGATGGTGGAGATCGGTTGCGGTAGTGGCGGCATGCTGGAGGCGCTCGACCGCTTCGGCTCCGCCCTCGGCGTCGAGAGCGACCCCGTCCTGAGTGGGCGGGCGCGCGAGCGCGACCTCGGCGTGGTCCCCGGCGCGCTCCCCGACGACCTGCCGATCGAGGCTTCCTGCTGGGACGCGGTCTGCCTGTTCGACGTGCTCGAGCACGTCGACGACGAGGCGGCCTCGCTCCGCGCGTGCCGGCGGCTGCTGGCGCCCGGGGGCCGGCTCTTCGTGACCGTGCCCGCGTACGCCTGGCTCTGGAGCCGGCACGACGACCTGCTCGGCCATCGGCGCCGGTACACCACGGGCTCGCTGCGGCGGGCGGCCGAGGCGGCCGGTCTCGCGGTTGAGCGGCTCACGTACTTCAACATGCTGCTCGCGATCCCGATCATGATGGTGCGGCTCGCGCGCGCGGTGCTGGGCCGTCCCGAGCACGACCTCGAGCGGCCGGGGCGACTCGTGAATCGGATCCTGGCCGGCTGCTTCGGGGCCGAGGCGCGGCTGCTGCGCTGGACGAACCTGCCCTTCGGCATCTCGATCCTGCTCGTCGCCCGCGCGGCCGACGGCGAGCCTTCGCGGCGCACGTCCTCCGCATGACCGTCCGTCACGCGGGCGCCCTCGCGGCCCTGCTGCTCGGGCTGGCCGCCGTCATGGTGGTCTGGCTCTCCATAGATCGCCGGCCACCCGAGTGGGATCACGCCAACCATCTCGAGCGTGCGCTGGCTTGTCACCGGAGCCTGACTGAGCCCGGACGGAACAGCCTGGCGGAGATCATCGCCGAGTCCAGCTTCTATCCCCCGATCGTCACCTGCGCTGCGGGCCTGCTCTACTTCGTGTTTCCGGTTGTGCCGCTCACCGCGCAGGCCGTCATGTGGGCCTTCCTGGTCCTGGGGACACTCGCGGTCGCGGGCCTCGGCCGCCGGCTCCTCGACCCCGACGCGAGCGCGCTCGCCGCGCTCCTGTTCGCCACCGCGCCGTTCGTGGTGTTCTCGCTGCTCAACTTCCAGCTCGACCTGCCGCTGGCCGCTATGGTGGCCCTCGCCCTGTATACCCTCGTGCGCACCGAGGCGCTGGCGCTCCGCCGCTGGTCGCTCGCGCTCGGGCTCGTCATGGGCCTCGGCATGCTCACCAAGCCGACGTTCGCGGCGTACCTGTCGGGGCCGCTGTTGTGGACGGCGTGGCGCGTGGTTCGCGCCCCGGACCGCGGCGCCCGGCTTGGGCGCCTCCTCGCTGCCCTCGGTGTCGCCGCCCTGATCGCGCTGCCATGGTATGGGCCGCGGCTCGTCGGCCTCCCGATGCAGTTCATCAACCGCTCCTTCAAGCAGGCCGCCGAGGCCGGCCAGGCCCCTGCGCTGTCCGGCTCCGCGTTCCTCTTCTATCCGAAGCTGATCGTGCCGCAGCTCGGGCTTCTCGCCGTCGCGCTCCTGCTCTGGGGCATCGTCGCCCTTCGCGGCAACCCTCGGGCCCGCGGCCTGCTTTGGTCCGCCCTGGCGCCGTTCGTGATCTTCTTTCTGATCCAGAACAAGAACCTGCGCTACACGCTGCCGCTGCTGCCCGCGGCGGCTCTGACCGCGGCGGCCGGGGTGGCCGCGCTCGGGCCCCGGGTGCGCCGGACGGTTGCCTGGGCCTGCGTGGCGATGGCCGCGCTGCAGGTCGGCTCGACGACCTTCGGGCGGCCATCCCCCACAGTGGTCGCGCCGATCGTGCCGGCGATCGCGGTCTCGTGGCCTCCCGACGGGCGAGACTGGCACCACCAGGAAATCCTCGACGCCATCCGTCGCGCGGGCGCCGGCTCCCGCGAGAGCCGGGTCGCCGTCGTGCCCAACGACAACTTCTTCTCGGTGTCCAACTTCCGCTACGAGGTCTCGCGGGACCGGCTGCCGATGCGGCTCGGCCGGGCGTGGGACCAATCGCCGCTCGCCGTCGATTTCGCCATCGTGAAGACCGGCGATCAGGGTCCCGACGCCACGTCCGCCAAGCCGGACCGGATCATGGCTGCGCTCGAGGGCCGCGACCCGTGGCTGGCCGCGGCCTACCCGGTCATCGCGCGGGTCCCGCTGCCGGACGGCAGCGAGGGCATGGTGCGGATGCGTCGGCTCGAGCCCGTCCGCGCGCTCGCGCCGGCCGCGCTGGCCGACCGCCTCCGGATCGGGGCCGAGGCCCTGCTGGCCGACGTGGTGCGAGATGCCCGCGGCCTGCGCGTGAGCGTCGAGTACCGGGACGAGGCGCTCCGGCGGGGCGAGGTCGACCAGGTGACGGTGCAGGCCGAGTCGGCGCTGGTCGGGGAGTTCGTGCGCCGCAAGCCGCCGCTGCGCATCGGGCCGGTGCGCGTGCGTGCCCGGGGTGTCGTGGTGAACCCGGGGCGCCTCGCCGGGACCGGCGTGGTGGAGCTGCTCGATGTCGAGTCCCTCACGGTGGAGTGGCTCGAGATCAGTCAGCAGGACCTGACCGACTTCATCGCCCAGCAGCGCGGGCTGTCGGGGCTGCGCGTCACCATGGAGGAGGACTGGATCCGGGTCGACTGGCGCCTGCTCGGCCCTGCGCTCTCCGCGCGCCTGGCGCTGGCAGCGGGGACGCCGCCGGATCCGTTCACGCTCCGGGCCACCGACGTGCGCTACGGAGGGGTGCGTCTTCCCGCGCTCCTCGTCGACTGGATCGTGCGAAACTTCGATCCCACTCCGCGGCTGCGCCGGCTGCCGATGGCGGTGGTCCTCGCGCCCGTGCACATCCGGCCGCAGCGACTCGAGGTGGGAGCCGCCGTCGCAGCCGCGACAAAGGAGCCACGCTGATGGCGGAAGGCCCGACCGCGAAGAAGGCGCGCGCCCGGAGGATCCTGGCCCGTCTGGAGAAGGCGTATCCCGACGCGCGCACCGAGCTCCACTTCGGTACGCCCCTGGACCTGCTCGTCGCGACCATCCTCTCGGCGCAGTGCACCGACGAGCGGGTGAACGCGGTCACCGCCGACCTCTTCAAGCGCTACCGGAGCGCGGAGGACTGGGCGGGTATCCCCCTGGCGACCCTCGAGCGCGAGATCCACTCGACCGGCTTCTTCCGCGCCAAGGCCCGCTCCCTCAGCGGCATGGCCCGGGCCCTGGTCGACCGTCACCGCGGCGAGGTGCCGAAGACCCTCGACGAGCTGGTGGCGCTTCCCGGGGTGGGCCGCAAGACCGCCAACGTCGTTCTGGGCAATGCCTTCGGCATCCCGGCGCTCGCGGTGGACACCCACGTGTTCCGGGTGTCGCAGCGCCTCGGGCTCGCCCGGGGAGACGATCCCGAGAAGATCCACGACCAGCTCTGCGAGGTGCTCCCGAAGCCGCGCTGGACCCAGGCCAGCCACCTGCTGATCCTGCACGGCCGGCGCGTGTGCTTCGCCCGCAAGCCGGCCTGTCCGACCTGCCCGATCCTGGGGCTCTGCCCCTGGCCCGGCAAGACCAAACCGGCCCCGGCGCGGCCGGCGCGCGGCACCTCATCGCGGCGGGGGAGTTGACCGGGTGGGCCGTTTCTTTTATGATTACCCGTTGCTATTGCCGGGGACGTTCTACATGACAGCGGGCAACCCGACCGCGGGGGTCCCATCCGGACGGAGACAATGACGACGCTGATGCCGAAGGAAAGCGCCGTAGAGCGCAAGTGGTTCCTGGTCGACGCCCAGGACAAGGTGCTGGGACGTCTGGCCACCCAGGTCGCGACGGTGCTGCGGGGCAAGCACAAGCCCCAGTTCTCGCCGCACCTCGACGTGGGCGATCACGTGGTGGTCATCAATGCCGAGAAGGTGCACCTCACCGGCCGCAAGCTGACCGACAAGATCTATCGCTGGCACAGCGGCTACATCGGTGGACTACGCGAGGTCAGCGCGGAGCGGATGCTCAAGACGCATCCCGAGCGCATGATCGAGTGGGCGGTGCAGGGCATGCTCCCGAAGGGTCGCCTCGGCCGCGCGATGGCCAAGAAGCTGAAGGTCTACAAAGGGGCGGAGCACCCGCACACCGCCCAGAAGCCCGAGCCGCTCGCCATGCGCGAGCGTGCCCGCTGAGGAGCCCCATGGCCGTCGTCACTCGCTTCTACGGAACCGGACGTCGCAAGACCTCCGTCGCCCGCGTCTGGCTCAGCGCCGGGAACGGCCGGATCCTGATCAATCGCCGCCCCTTCGAGGAGTATTTCCCCCGGGAGACCCTGCGCATGGTGATCTCCCAGCCGCTGCAGCTCACGAACACCATGGGCCAGTTCGACGCCCTCGTGAACGTGGGTGGAGGCGGGCCGACGGGTCAGGCGGGGGCGGTGCGACACGGTATCGCACGGGCCCTGCTCCAGTTCGACGACAAGCTGCGCCAGACGCTGAAGCGGGCCGGTCTCCTCACGCGCGATCCGCGGATGAAGGAGCGCAAGAAGTACGGCCAGCCCGGGGCGCGCTCGAAGTTCCAGTACTCGAAGCGGTAGGCCCGGTCGAGGCCGCCATGCTCAGGGTCGCGGTCACCGGGGCCAGCGGGTACATGGGGGCGGAGCTTCTCCGCCTCCTCTCCGTCCATCCCAAGGTGCAGATCACCGCCGTCACCTCGGAGCGGCTGGCCGGGGAGCGTCTCGACAAGAGCTACCCGCACCTGCGCGGCCTCAGCGATCTGATCTTCCAGGACGTCCAGGCCGAGCGGCTGGCCGACGAGTCGGATGTCGTCTTCCTCGCGCTGCCCCACATGGAGTCGCAACGGCTGGTGCCGGTGCTGCGCCGCCACGGCCGGAAGGCCGTCGATCTCTCCGCCGACTACCGCTTGAAGGACGCGTCGCTGTACACGACGTGGTACAAGGCGCCCCACGAGGACGCGGCCGGTCTCGCAGAGGCGGTCTACGGTATGCCCGAGCTGCACCGCAAGCAGATCGCGGGCGCGTCCCTGGTGGCCTCGCCGGGGTGCTACCCGATGGGCGCGGTGCTCGCCATCGCGCCGCTGCTCAAGAGCGGCCGGGGCGCGACCGACGGCATCGTGATCGACGGTAAATCCGGGGTCACCGGGGCGGGAGCGCAGGGCCGCAAGGCGGAGGCGATGTATCTCTTCACCGAGGCCAACGAGAACGTGCAGGCCTACGGGATGGCGACGCATCGGCACACGCCCGAGATCGAGCAGGAGCTCTCCGCGCTGGCCGGCCGGCCGGTCGTGGTGGCCTTCACGCCCCACCTCGTGCCGCTCAACCGTGGGCTCTTCACCACCGCGTCGGTGCCCCTCACGAAGCCGGCCACCACCGCCGATCTGGTGGCGCTCTATCGCGAATTCTACGCGGGTGAGCCGTTCGTGCGCGTGCTCGACGAGGGCCAACGCCCCACCACTCGATCGGTCGTGGGCTCGAACTTCTGCGACGTCACGGTGGTGGCCGACCCGCGGACGAAGCGCGCGGTCTGCGTCTCGGCCCTCGACAATCTCGGCAAGGGCGGCTCCGCCAACGGCATCCAGAGCCTCAACATCATGATGGGGTGGGACGAGCGGACCGGCCTCGGCGCGCCTCCGGTGTATCCCTAATCCGCATGTCCGACTTCCAGTGGCTGGAGGGAGGCATCACCGCCGTTCCCGGCATCCTTGCCTCCGGCATCGCGTCCGGCATCAAGCCCAGCGGCAAGAAGGATCTCGCCCTCATCTACTCGTCCTCGCCCGCGCGCGCGGCGGCGGTGTTCACGAGCAACCAGATCAAGGGCGCCCCGGTGCTGGTCTCCCAGGAGCACGTGCGCGACGGCCGTGCCCAGGCCATCCTGGCCTCGGCGGGATGCTCCAACGTGTGCACCGGCGAGCAGGGGATCAAGGACGCGCGCGAGATGACCCGCATCACCGGCGAGCTGCTGCGGATCGCGCCGCGGCAGGTCCTGATCGCCTCCACCGGCGTGATCGGCCAGCCGCTGCCGATGGACAAGATCCGGGCCGGGCTGCCCAAGCTCGTGAAGGGTCTCTCCCCCCAGGGCGGGCGGCTCGCCGCCGAAGCCATCATGACCACCGACACGAAGCCGAAGGAAGCGGCGCTGCGGGTCGAGGTGGCGGGTCGGCCCGTCACCATCGGGGGCATCGCCAAGGGGGTGGGCATGATCGAGCCGCACATGGCCACCATGTTCTGCTTCCTGGCGACCGACGCCATGGTGGCGCGCGACTCGCTGCCGCGGGTGCTGCGGCGGGCGGTGGACCGCTCGTTCAACCGCATCACGGTGGACGGCGATCAGTCCACGAGCGACACCGTCGCCGTGCTCGCCAACGGCCTGGCCGAGAACGCCCCGCTGGAGCGCGGAGGCAAGGGCCTCCGCCAGTTCGCGCGCGCGCTCGAGGCCATCACGGAGCGCCTGGCCCGCATGCTCGTGGAGGACGGAGAAGGCGCCTCCAAGCTCGTCGAGGTGGCGGTGCGCGGTGCCCGCACTCGACGCGAGGCGGTGGTGGCGGCGCGCTCGGTGGCCAACTCCCCGCTGGTCAAGACCGCCATCAACGGCGCCGACCCGAACTGGGGCCGCATCATGATGGCGCTGGGCAAGAGCCCGGCGCGGGTGGCCGCGGACCGCGTGGCCATCGCGATCGGGGACGAGCCCCTGGTCGAGAAGGGCATGCTGCGGCCGGGCGCCCGCATCGACCGCATCCACGAGGTGATGGGGGGCCCGGTCTACACCATCGCCATCGATCTGGGACTGGGACGGGGTGAGGACTCCGTGTGGACATCGGACCTCAGTGAGGAGTACGTTCGAATAAACGCGAAGTACACGACCTAACACGCACGGCTCCGAGCTTCGGTCCCCGTCGGCCGCGTCGGCCCGCGGGGAAGTGCCGCCTCCCTTTCCGGGGGCCGGCCGCTCGGAACCGGAGGCCAACCGAACGACGACGGAAAGGACGGCAGGACCATGGCCACTCTCACCATGAAGGAGCTACTGGAGGCCGGGGTGCACTTCGGCCACCAGACCAAGCGCTGGAACCCGAAGATGCAGAAGTACATCTTCGGCGAGCGCAATGGCATCTACATCATCGACCTGCAGAAGACGCTCAAGAAGTTCCGCGAGGCCTACGCCTTCGTGCGGGACCTCGCCGCCGACGGCGGCATCGTGCTCTTCGTGGGCACCAAGAAGCAGGCCCAGGAGACCGTGCTCGAGGAGACCACCCGCTGCGGCATGTTCTACGTCAACCACCGGTGGCTGGGCGGCACCCTCACCAATTTCGCGACCATCCGCAAATCGATCGCGCGGCTCAAGAAGCTGGACGAGATGAGCGAGACCGGTGAGTACGAGCGACTGCCCAAGAAGGAAGTCATCGGGCTGGAGCGCGAGCGGGCCAAGCTGCAGAGCGCGCTCGTGGGCATCAAGAACATGGACCGTCTACCCTCCGCGATCTTCATCATCGACCCCAAGAAGGAGACGATCGCGGTGGAGGAGGCGCGCCGCCTCTCGATCCCGATCGTGGCCATCGTGGACACCAACTGCGACCCGTCCGGGATCGACTATCCGGTCCCGGGCAACGACGACGCCATCCGCTCGGTGCGTCTGATCACCTCGCGTATCGCGGACGCCATCATCGAGGGCAGCGGCAGCCTCGCCAAGCAGGAGGTCGAGGCGGAGGTCCCGGCGTCGCCCGATCTGCCGGTGGTGACCGAGGCGGAGATGTCGGCGTCCGCGGAAGCCGGCGCCTGACCGGCGGGAGGCGAGGAGAGAACATGGCCGCGTCCGCGGAACAGGTGAAGGAGCTCCGGGAGCGCACCGGAGCCGGGGTGATGGACTGCAAGGCGGCGCTCGAGGCCTCCAAGGGAGACATGCAAGGGGCGATCGAGCATCTGAGAAAGAAGGGGCTGGCCGACGCGGCCAAGAAGGCGCACCGCGAGGCCAAGGACGGGGTCGTGACCTCGTACATCCATCCCGGCGCCAAGATCGGCGTCCTGGTCGAGGTCAACTGCGAGACCGACTTCGTGGCCCGCACCGACGATTTCCAGCAGCTGGTCAAGGACGTCGCGATGCAGGTGGCCGCGGCCAATCCCTCCTTCGTTTCCCGGGAGGACGTGCCGGGGGCGGTGGTGGAAAAGGAGCGCGAGATCTACCGGCAACAGATGGCCGATCAGAAAAAGCCGGCCCAGGTGATCGACAAGATCATCGAGGGCAAGCTCGAGAAGTTCTACGCCGAATCCTGCCTGATGGAACAGCCGTTCATCCGGGACGCGTCGGGCAAGACCCGGCTCCGGGACATGGTCGATCAGGCCACCGCCAAGATGGGCGAGCGCATCGTGGTGAAGCGCTTCGCCCGCTTCCAGGTGGGCGAGAGCTAGACCCCATGGCCGCCCCCGGCGCGGCTCCCGCGTACCGGCGCGTCCTGCTCAAGATCTCGGGCGAGGCGCTGGCCGGCGGCCAGGGCTACGGGATCGATCCCGACGTCATCGGCCGCATCGCCGAGGAGCTCGCCGAGGTGGTGCGGCTTGGGGTCGAGCTGGCGGTGGTCATCGGCGGCGGCAACATCTTCCGGGGCGTCGCGGCCAGCGCGGGTGGAATGGACCGCGCCACCGGCGACTACATGGGCATGCTGGCCACCGTGATCAACGCGCTCGCGCTGCAGGACTCCATCGAGAAGGCGGGCGTGCCCACCCGGGTTCTCTCCGCCATCGATATGCGCGCGGTCGCCGAGCCCTACATCCGCCGGCGGGCCATCCGCCACCTGGAGAAGGGGCGCGTCGTCGTGTTCGCGGCGGGCACGGGCAATCCATTTTTCACCACTGATACTGCGGGCGCCCTGCGGGCGGTGGAGATCGGAGCGGAGGCGATCCTCAAGGCCACCAAGGTGGACGGCATCTACACCGCGGATCCGGCCAAGGACAAGACGGCAGTTCGGCTGCCGCGGGTCGGGTACATCGAGGCGCTCAACCGGGGACTGCAGGTGATGGACACCACGGCCATTTCCCTGTGCATGGACAACAAGCTGCCGATCGTGGTCTTCGACCTCACGCGCAAGGGCAACATCCGACGGATAGTCACGGGCGAGCCGGTCGGCTCCGTTGTCTCGGCCGACGCGGGAGCGTCGCCGAAGGGGTGAGCCATGACCCAGCAAGCGGTGTTGAAGGATCTCGAAACCCGGATGCAGCAGGCGATCGACGTGCTCGCCCGAGAATTCGCGGGCGTGCGCACCGGGCGTGCCAACGCCGCGCTCCTCGACTCGGTCCGCGTCGAGGCCTACGGCAACTTCACCCCGATCAACCAGCTTGCGTCGGTGTCGGTGCCTGATCCACGCACGATCGTCATCCAGCCGTGGGACGCCTCGCAGCTCAAGGAGATCGAGAAAGGGATCGCCAAGTCGGACCTCGGGATCACCCCGACCAACGACGGCAAGGTGATCCGCCTCACGATGCCCACGCTCACCGAGGAGCGGCGCAAGCAGCTCGCGAAGTCGGTAGGGAAGTTCGCGGAGGACGCACGGGTTTCGATCCGCAACGTACGCCGCGAGGCCAACGACAAGCTCAAGGCCCTCGCCAAGGACAAGAAGGTATCCGAGGACGAGGAGCGCCGCGGCCACGATCAGATCCAGAAGACGACCGACCGCTTCAACGCCAAGATCGAGGAGCTCGCCAAGAAGAAGGAACAAGAAGTCATGACGGTCTAGCCACCGGAGACGATCGCCGAATACGAGTGTCCGCCATTCGGAGCGCGGGGGCCGGTGCAGTCACCTGAGACGAGAGTCCGCGGCTTGGGGGGAGTGCGGGGGCCATCTCTGGGCCCCCGCAGATGAAGAGCTTGAAGAAGTAAATGGTCGCCCGCCTTCCAACCCGCAATCCCGCGAAATCCCAGCCGCTTTTCCCCTCTATCGGCGGGTTTTTCCTGGCAATTGAAAGGACCCTCACGTAACATGCCCTGATATGGCGGCGAAGGCCGGACTTGGCGTCTCGGTGGCAGAGCTCTCCACGCTTCACGAGGACGCCCTCCGGCAACGGGTGATCGCCCGGCCCGTTCCGCGCCACGTCGCGGTCATCATGGACGGCAACGGGCGCTGGGCCACCAGCCGGGGGCTCCCGCGCGCGGCCGGCCACGGCGAGGGTGTGAAGTCGCTGCGGAGCGTCGTGCGCGCGGCCGGCGAGGTGGGCGTACAGTTTCTCACCATCTACGCCTTCTCCTCGGAGAACTGGCAGCGCCCCCCGCACGAGGTGTCGACCCTCATGACCCTCCTCGAGCGCTCGATCGAGCGCGAGCTCCCCGAGCTCATGGAGCGCAACGTGCGCTTCCGGGTCATCGGCCGCCCCGACGGCGTGCCCGCGCGGGTGGCCGAGCGCATCCAGCGGCTCGTCGATACCACCGCACGCAACACCGGGCTCACCCTTCTGATGGCCTTCAACTACGGCGGGCGCGACGAGATGGTCGACGCGGTGCGCGCGCTCGCGCGGCAGGTGCAGAGCGGAGACCTGCGGCCGGAGGACATCGACGAGGTCCGCGTCTCGCGCGCGCTCTACACCGACGGCGTTCCCGATCCCGACCTGCTGATCCGCACCAGCGGCGAGCAGCGCCTGTCCAACTTCCTGCTGTGGCAGGTCGCGTACACCGAGTTGTGGATGACCCCCACTCTGTGGCCGGACTTCGGCGCGCGCGAGTTTTATCTCGCGGTGGCCGAGTTCCAGCAGCGGGACCGCCGCTTCGGGAGAGTGTGATGTCGCAGGCGCAGGACGTGCCGCTCTCGCGGTCGCCGGAGGTCACCGCTCCGGCCGGTGGCTCGGCGCTGGTGCGGCGACTGCTCAGCACCTTGGTCCTGCTGCCGCTCTTCCTGTGGATGGTCGTCGACGGTCCGCGGTGGCTGCTCGGCGCCGTCATGGTGCTGGCCGGCGCCCTCGGACAGTGGGAGTTCACCGGCATGTTCGAGCGGGCCGGGATCCGGACGTTCCGGAGGCTGGGCCTGCTCGGCGGCTCGCTGGTCACCGCGAGCTTCGCGCTGCCGATCTCGGAGCGGGCGACGCTCACCGCAGTGGTGCTGGCCCTGCTCGCGGCCGGCCTGTTCCGGCGGGAGGCGGGTCGCGCGGCCTGGGAGCCGGTGGCGGTCACCCTGCTCGGTATCTGCTACGTGAACTGGCTGCTCGGCTACACGTTCTGGCTGCGCGAGCTGCCGGAGGGCGTGGCGTGGGTCCTGCTGCTGGTGTCGGTGACCTGGCTTGGGGAGACCGCGGCCTACGTGGTCGGCTCCACCCTCGGCCGCCACAAGCTCGCGCCGTCCGTCAGCCCGCGGAAGACGATCGAAGGCGCGCTCGCGCAGCTCGTCGCGTCGGTGTTGGCCGCCCTGGGCGCGCGCGCGTGGTTCTTCCCGGGCTTGTCGATCGAGAGCGCGATCGTGGTCGGGCTCCTGCTCGGCGTGGTCGGTCAGGTCGGCGATCTCATCGAGTCCGGCGTCAAGCGGAGCCTCGATACCAAGGACACCGGCCGGCTGATTCCCGGGCACGGCGGTATGCTGGACCGCGTGGACAGCCTGCTCGTGAACACGCCGGTTCTCTTCTACTACGCCACCTACGCGAGGACCCTGGGCACATGAAGCGCTTGACCGTGCTGGGCGTCACCGGATCGGTCGGCCGGCGCACCCTGGAGCTGGTGGAGCATTTTCCGGACGCGTTCCGCGTCGAGGGCATGGCCGCACGCGGCTCGAACCCGGACCTGATCGCGGAGCTCTGCCGCCGCCATCGGCCGCGGGCGCTGGCCCTCACGGACCCCGGCGCGCTCGACGCGGTGGCCCGCGCGCTGCCCGCCCCGCGGCCCGAGCTGATGGCGGGTCCCGAGGGCCTGGTGTCTCTCGCGGGGCAGGTGGAGGCCGACGTGGTGCTCTCGGCCATCGTGGGCGGGGCCGGCCTGCTGCCGACCATGGCCGCGATCCAGAGCGGTAAGAGCGTGGCGCTCGCCAACAAGGAGACGCTGGTGATGGCGGGCAGCCTGATGACCGCAGCGGCCCGCGAGCACGAGGTTCCGCTGCTGCCGGTGGACTCCGAGCACAGCGCGGTGTTCCAGTGCCTCGAGGGGCACAACCGTGACGAGGTCCGTCGCATCCTGCTCACCGCGTCGGGCGGCCCGTTCCGGACCATGAAGGCGGAGGACCTTGGGCGCGTGACGGTGGCGGAGGCGCTCAACCATCCCACGTGGCGCATGGGTGCCAAGATCACGGTGGACTCGGCGACCCTCATGAACAAGGGGCTCGAGGTCATCGAGGCCCGCTGGCTCTTCGACGTGCTGCCCGAGCAGGTGCAGGTGGTGGTGCATCCCCAGTCGGTCATCCACTCGATGGTCGAATACGTGGACGGCACCGTGATCGCCCAGCTCGGGGTGCCCGACATGGGCATCCCGATCCTCTACGCGCTCACCTATCCCCGGCGCCTGCCCTGTCCGGCCGAGCGCCTCGACTTCACCAAGGTCGGGTCGCTCTCGTTCGAGGAGCCGGACCTGGAGCGGTTTCCCTGCCTGGCCCTCGCGCGGCAGGCCTTGCTCGAGGGCGGGTGCGCCCCGGTCATCCTCAACGCGGCCAACGAGGTCGCGGTGGCCGCCTTCCTGGAGGGACGCATTCGCTTCACCCAGATCCCGGAGCTGATCGCGGACGCGCTGGCCACGGTGCCGGCGCGCGCGCTCGACAGCATCGACACCTGCGTGGACGTCGACACCCGCACGCGGGCGACGGTGCGCGACTGGCTCCCCGGCGCGATCGCCGCCGCGGTGCAATAGGAGAGGCGGCTCGTGGCCACAGTCCAGATGCTCGTGTCGTTCGTGGTGGTCCTCGGCATCCTCATCCTGGTGCACGAGCTCGGCCACTTTCTCATGGCCCGGTTCGCCGGGGTGGGAGTGGAGCGCTTCTCCATCGGATTCGGTCCCGTGCTCTGGCGCTTGCGGGGCAAGGAGACCGAGTACTGCGTCTCGCTGATCCCGATGGGCGGCTACGTGAAGATGATGGGTGACGACGAGAACCCGCTCGAAGGCGGCAAGGCGGGCACCGTCGATCCCGCGAAGGCGTTCAACACCAAGCCGCTCCTCGCCCGCTTCCTGATCGTGTTCGCGGGTCCGGCCATGAACTTCATCCTGGCCGTGGTCATCGCGGGGCTCATGTTCACGCTGATCGGGCGCCCGGTCGCGCCCGCGGTGGTGGGCCGGGTGGCCGAGGGCACGCCCGCCGCCCAGGCGGGGCTGAAGACCGGCGAGCGCATCGTCACGGTGGACGGCAAGCCGGTCCAGTACTGGGAGGATCTCGCCCGGGTCGTGCAGGCGGCCGACGGGCGCCCGCTGCAGATTGCGGTGCGGGGAACGAGCGGCGAGCGGACGGTCGCGCTCACCCCCGTGCAGGCCAAGCGCAAGGATCTGTTCGGCGACGAGCAGGTGGTCTGGGAGATCGGCGCCACGCCCTACATGCCGGCCGCCATCGGCGATGCCGTGACCGGCGATCCGGCGGCCGCGGCGGGGTTGAAGCCGGGCGACGTCGTGACCGCGATCGAGGGCCAGCCGGTCCTGTCGTGGGACGAGCTCGCGGAGAAGATCCACCAGCGCGCGGGCCAGGCGACACGGCTCGAGGTCAAGCGGGGTGCCGAGACGCTGACCCTGACCGTCACGCCCAAGAAGGGCAAGATCCCGGGACCCGACGGCAAGGAGGTCGAGGTCGGCCTGATCGGCATCCGGCCGGGCGGCGCGGTGACCATGGTCCGCTCCAATCCGATCTCCGCCCTCTGGGAGGGGCTGGTCTGGTCGGCGGACGTGACGGTCAAGACCGCGATCGGCCTGTACAAGATCGTGGTGGGCCAGCTCGACCGCAGCAACATCGGCGGCCCGATCCAGATCGCCAAGACCGCGGGTGAGCAGGCGCGCCAGGGCATCGTGAGCCTGGCCCTCTTCACCGCGGTCATCAGCATCAACCTGTTCCTGCTCAATCTCCTGCCGGTGCCGATGCTCGACGGCGGGCACTTGCTCTTCTTCGCCTTCGAGGCCGTGCTCGGTCGCCCCCTCTCGGTCCGCAAGCGCGAGGTTGCCCAGCAGGTCGGCTTCGCGCTCCTGATGCTGCTGATGGTGTTCGCCTTCTACAACGACTTCAAACGGATCGGACTCTTCTGATGGGACAGTACGAGCGACACGTCTTTGTGTGCACGGCGGGCGACAGCTGCCCGGGCCAGGGCGACGTCGAGAAGTACGTCAAGACGCTGCGGGCGGGCGTGGTCACGGCCGGGCGCCACGTCGAGGTCCGGGTCAACAAGGCGGGCTGCTTCTCGCAGTGCGGCCACGGCCCGATGATCGTGGTGTATCCCGAGAACGTCTGGTACGCGGGGGTCCAGGAGAGCGACCTGTCCGAGATCCTCGAGTCGCACATCCTGAACGGGGTGCCGGTCAAGCGCCTGATCTACGATCCGGGCGTCAAGGGCGCCAACAAGGTCAAGTAGTGCGCTGGACCCGGTCGCTCATCCCCACGCTCCGGGACGATCCCGCCGACGCGGAAGCCATCAGCCACAAGCTCATGGTGCGCGCCGGCCTCGTCCGCCAGCTCGCGGCGGGCATCTACGTCTACCTCCCGGTCGGCCTGCGGGTGATCGAGAAGGTCAACGCGATCATCCGCGAGGAGATGAACGGCATCGGCGGGCAGGAGATCGAGATGCCGGTGCTCCACCCCGCCGAGATCTGGCAGCAGTCCGGGCGCTGGGACGTCATCGGCGGTGAGATGTTCCGGCTCAAGGATCGTAACGGCCGTGACATGTGCCTCGGCATGACCCACGAGGAGGTGATCGCGTGGCTGGCCGCGCGAGAGATCCGCTCGTACCGGGACCTGCCGCAGATCTGGTACCAGATCCAGACCAAGGAGCGGGACGAGGCGCGGCCCCGCTCGGGCGTGCTGCGCACGCGCGAGTTCCTGATGAAGGACTCCTACACCCTGGATCCCGACGTGGCGGCCCTCGAGGTCTCCTACAATGCTCACAAGGACGCCTATTGCCGCATCTTCGACCGCTGCGGCATCACGTATGTGGTGGTCCAGTCGGATCCCGGCATGATGGGGGGCTCCGGCTCCCACGAGTTCATGGCGCCGAGCGCGGCCGGCGAGGACGATGTGGCCCTCTGCGCCGCGTGCGGCTACGCGGCCAACGTCGAGCTGGCCCGCGGCGTCCCCGCCCCGCCCCCTGGCTCGGGGAGCGCCAAGAAGGAGGAGGTGGCGACGCCCGGCGTCCGGACCATCGCCGAGGTCTCGGCGCTGCTCAAGATCGATCCGGCGGCCACCATCAAGTCGCTGGTCTTCATGGGCCCCGACGGCCCGGTGCTCGCCCTGGTGCGCGGTGACCACGCGCTCCACGAGCGCAAGCTGGCTCGGGCGCTCAAGGCGGAGGCCCGGCCGGCCCATCCGGAGGAGGTCAAGCAGCACCTCGGCGTGCTCCCGGGCTCGATCGGGCCGGTGGGTGTCCGCGGCGCCCGCATCCTGGCCGACGACTCGCTGCGGGAGGGGCGGTATGTGGTCGGGGCCAACCGGGAGGGCTTCCACCTGAGCGGTGTCGCTCCCGGCCAGGATTTCGACTGCGAGTGGGCCGACCTGCAGGTGGCCTTGGCCGGCGAGGGCTGCCCCAGCTGCGGCAAGCCGCTGCGCATCGAGCGGGTGATCGAGGTCGGCAACATCTTCAAGCTCGGCACCCAGTACTCGGTCCCGCTGGGCGCCACCTACCTCGACGAGGGCGGTAAGCAGCAGCCGATCGTGATGGGTTCCTATGGCATCGGCCCCGCGCGGATCGCCGCGGCCGCGGTGGAACAGCGCCACGACGCCGACGGTATCGTCTGGCCCTGGGCGATCGCCCCATTCCACGTCCACCTGGTCCCGGTGGCGGTGAAGGATGGCGCGCAGATGGCCGCCGCCGAGGAGATCTACCGGGACCTGCGCGCGGCCGGCTTCGACGTGCTCATGGACGACCGGGAGGAGCGGGCCGGGGTCAAGTTCAAGGACGCCGACCTCCTCGGCGTCCCGATCCGGGTCACCGTCGGCAACGCCCTGGCCAAGGAAGGTGTGGTCGAGGTGCGCCAGCGGAGCACCAGGGCCGACCGCCGGGTGCCCAAATCGGAGGTCGTGGCGACGATCAGGGAGATGGCGAAAACGATTTCATAGCCGCCCCACGCCAGATTGCGGGGGCGTCCCCTTGCGGGGGTCCGGTCCCTGTGCTAAAGTCCTGAAAAAAGTGGGCGGTCGCCCACTTTTTTTTGTGGAGGGTGTCGGCGTGGTGGACGACGCACAGTGGCTCGACCAGGTCGAGGCGGTCGTGACCCCGGTGCTCGCGTCGCGCGGCATGAGCCTGGTCGACAGCGAGTGGCGGCGCGAAGGGCGTCGCTGGGTGCTCCGGCTTTTCGTGGACAAGCCGGGGGGCGTGGGCATCGCCGATTGCCAGGCCTTCAGCCGGGAGGCCGGCGACGTGCTGGATGTCTCCGGGTTGATCGAGCCCTCCTACGACCTCGAAGTGTCCTCGCCGGGGCTGGATCGGGTCCTGAAGAAGGACCGCGAGCTCCGATGGGCCATCGGCCGTGAGGTGCATTGCTGGGTGAGCGAGCCCGTGGACGGGCGGCTGGAGTTCTCGGGCCGGTTGCTCGAGGTGTCGACGGCGGTGCTCACGGTGGAAGAGTCGGAAGGAATGCGGCGCGAGATTCCGCGCCGGCTGGTGACGAAGGCCAGGCTCGAGCTGGCCGCATTCGGGCGGACGAAGCGATGATGAACAAAGATCTCATCTACGTGATCGAGCAGATCGGGCGAGAGAAGGGGATCGGCAAGGAGGTCCTCTTCGAGGCGCTGGAGTCTGCCCTGCTGTCGGCGTCCAAGAAGACCATGGGCACGGCGGACAATGTGCGGATGCAGATCGACCGCCACAGCGGCACCCTGCGCGTGTTCGCCCGCAAGAAGGTGGTGGCCGCGGTCACCGACCCCAAGCTCGAGATCACGGTGGAGGAGGCCCGCCGGCTCAACACCGACGCGCAGCTCGAGGACGAGATCGAGCTCGAGCTGGCCCCCCAGGAGTTCGGGCGCATCGCGGCCCAGACCGCCAAACAGGTCATCCTGCAGCGGGTTCGCGACGCCGAGCGCGACGCGGTCTACTCGGAGTTCATCGACCGCGAGGGCCGGATCGTCCGCGGCACCGTGCACCGCATCGAGAAGCGGAACGTGGTGGTGGAGCTGGGCAAGGCGGAGGCGGTGATCACGGAGCGCGAGCAGCTGCCCGGCGAGCGGTACAATCCGGGGGACCGGCTGCGTGCCTACATGCTCGAGGTGAAGAAGACGGCCAAGGGTCCGCAGATCCTCCTCTCGCGAACGCATCCGGGCTTCCTGGTGCGCCTGTTCGAGACCGAGATCCCGGAGATCGCGGAGGGGATCGTGCTCGTGAAGGCGGCGGCCCGCGAGCCGGGCGAGCGCGCGAAGGTGGCGGTCGCGTCGACCAAGCGCGACGTGGACCCGATCGGAGCCTGCGTGGGTTTGCGGGGGACTCGCATCCAGGTCATCAGCCGCGAGCTCCGGGGCGAGAAGATCGACATCGTGGAATGGTCTCCGGATCCGGCCGTGTTCGTGGCGCGGGCCCTGTCGCCGGCCAAGGTGTCGTCGGTCGCCCTGGCGGAGCCTGACGAGATCGGCGGGCACGAGGAGGCCCGCTCGGTGCTGGTCATCGTTCCCGACAACCAGCTCTCGCTCGCCATCGGCAAGAAGGGGCAGAACGCGCGCCTCGCCGCGAAGCTCACCGGCTTCCGCGTCGACATCAAGAGCGAAGGAGAGGTCGAGGAGGAGCGGCGGCGCGAGGAGCAGGAGCGCGTAGAGGGTCGTGAGAGCCTGACCCGCTTGCCCGGGGTCGGGCCGCAGCTCGTCGATCGGCTCGTGGATGCCGGCCTGCACTCGCCGGATCGGATCGTGGCCGCCGGGATCAACGCGCTGCAGGCCTTGCCGGGCGTCGGTGAGACCAAGGCGAGTGCGATCCTGGCCGCGGCGACCGCCTGGGTTGCGGAGCATCCGGCGCTGTCGGCCGCGGAGAGCGATCCGGAGAGTCCGGAGCCCGACCACGGCGGCTCGGAGATCGAGCCGAACCCGCTGGAACGCTGACGCCACGGGGCGACTACGGGACTCAGGCCGAGCACGCCGCTGCGAACCTGCATCGCCTGTCGGGCGGCGCGGGCGAAGGCGGAGCTGGTCCGGCTGGTGCGGGACGAGCACGGGACGGTGCGAGTCGACGGTGAGGGAGGGGCGACGGGGCGCGGCGCGTATGCGTGCGCCACGCTCGAGTGTCTGGAGAAGGCGCTGCAGGTGGGGAAGCTCGGGCACGCGTTCAAGCGCCCGAGTCGGCCCCCACAGGACAGCGCAGCGATCATTCTGGCGAGCTGGACGAGGAGGTAAGCGCGCGTGGCGGCACGGGTAAAGGTCATCGACCTGGCGAAGGAGCTGGGCGTCACCAGCAAGGACTTGATCGTGGCGCTCGAGGGCATGGGTCACAAGGGCATGCGGGCCATGAGCCCCCTGCTCGCCGCAACCGCCAACGAGCTGCGCGTCAAGCTCGGCCGCGGCCGCGAGCTGCCTCCGGAAGCCAAGCCCAAGCGCGTGCCGAAGCCGAAGGCGGCCGAAGGCGAGGCGGTTGCCGCGACGCCCAAGAAGAAGACGGCGGCCTCGAAGAAGACGGCCGCGGCCAGCGCGATCGAGGAGGCATCGCCGCCGGTCGAGCTCGCCCCCGCGCCCGCCCTGGAGGCGCAGAAGGCCCCGGCGACGATCTTCCGTCCCGCGCCCGCTCCGATGTCGCCGCCCACGCCCGTCGAGATCACCCCGGCCCCCCCGATCGCGCCCGCGGCGGCGGTCGCTCCGCCGCCTGCGCCCCCGGCCCCGCCGAAGCCGGCGGCCCCGCCCATGCCGGCGCCCCCGGTGCGTCCAGCCGCGGCGACCCCGGCGGTCGAGGTGAGACCGGCCCCGGCGCCTCCGGCGCCGCCGCGGCGCGTCCCCACCTCTCCGCCCCCGCCGGCTCCCACGCGTACGGTCGTGCCGCCCGCGGCGCCGCCGCGCCCGGCCGTACCGCCGCCGCCCCCGCGCCCGGCCGCTCCGCCGATCCCAGCCCGTCCGGCCGCTGCGGTCGCAGCGGCCGCGCCCCCGGCCAAGCCGACGCCGACCGCACCGCCGGCGCCGCCCGAGCCGCCTGAGGAGATCAAGCGCGAGCTGATCAAGCTGCCCGAGTCGGTCACGGTTGGCGAGCTGGCCGGCGCCATGCGCCGCAAGTCGACCGAGGTGATCAAGGCCCTGCTCGAGCTGGGCGTGATGGCGACCGTGAACGAGGTGCTCGACCCGACCGCGGCCAAGCTCGTGGCCGACAAGTTCCACTTCGACGTCGAGGTCCGCTCGCTGGAGGGTGACGTGCTCGAGGAGGAAGAGGCCGATCCGGCGCAGCTCAGGCCGCGGCCTCCGGTCGTCACGGTGATGGGGCACGTCGACCACGGCAAGACCTCGCTGCTCGACGCGATCCGTACCACGAAGGTGGCCGAGCGCGAGTTCGGCGGGATCACCCAGCACATCGGGGCCTACCAGGTGGACACGAGCCACGGCAAGGTCACCTTCCTCGACACGCCGGGCCACGAGGCGTTCACCGCGATGCGAGCCCGCGGGGCGCAGGCCACCGACATGGTCGTCCTGGTGGTGGCCGCCGACGACGGGGTGATGCCCCAGACGGTGGAGGCGATCAACCACGCCAAGGCGGCCAACGTGCCGATCCTGGTCGCGGTGAACAAGATCGACAAGCCCGGCTCCGATCCCGACCGGGTCAAGCGCGAGCTGTCCAACCTTGGACTCGTGCCCGAGGACTGGGGCGGTCAGACGATCTTCATCCACACCTCGGCGAAGCGGGGCGACGGCATCCCGCAGCTGCTCGAGATGACTGCGCTGCAGGCCGAGATCCTCGAGTTGCGCGCCAACCCGGCCCGCGCGGGGCGGGGCGTCATCGTGGAAGGCCGGCTCGATCGCGGGCGTGGTCCGGTGGCCACCGCGCTCATCCAGTCCGGCACGCTGAAGGAAGGCGACGCGGTGGTGGTCGGCTCGCACTCCGGCCGCGTCCGCGCCATGTTCAACGATCGCGGCAAGAAGGTCGCGAGCGCGGGCCCCTCGGACCCGGTCGAGATCCTGGGCCTCTCCGGCGTGCCCCAGGCGGGCGACACCATGCTGGTGGTGGCCGACGAGCGCAAGGCCCGGCAGATCGCCACCGTGCGCAGCGAGCGCGACCGCCTCAAGGGCAAGAGCGCGGCCCGCATCACCCTCGAGGACCTGCACAAGCAGATCGCGGCGGGCGAGGTCAAGGAGCTGCGGCTGGTGATCAAGGCCGACGTGCAGGGATCGGTCGAGGCCCTCACCGAGTCGCTCGAGCGCCTCTCCACCGACGAGGTCAAGCTCAAGGTCATCCACAGCTCGGTGGGTGCGGTGACGGAGTCCGACGTCATGCTGGCCTCCGCCTCCAACGCGATCGTGCTGGGCTTCAACGTCAAGGCGGACGCCAAGGCGGCGACCCAGGCCCAGGCCAACGGCGTGGACATGCGCAGCTACAACGTCATCTACGACGCGATCAACGACGTGAGGGCCGCGCTCTCCGGCATGCTCGCCCCGGAGATCCGCGAGGTCGTGCTGGGCCGGGCGCAGGTGCGCCAGCTCTTCCCGATCTCGAAGGTGGGGACGATCTACGGCTCGTCGGTCACCGAGGGCAAGATGGTCCGGGGCGCGCGGACCCGGATCAAGCGCGGCGACACCGTGCTCGGCGAGAGCACCATCAGCTCGCTCAAGCGATTCAAGGACGACGTGCGCGAGGTGCTGCAGGGACTCGAGTGCGGCATCGGCATCGAGGGCATCAAGGGCGTGCAGCCCAACGACGTCATCGAGGCCTTCAGCACCGAAGAGGTCGCGCGGACGTTGTAGCGATGTCGGGAGCGCGGGTGGCGGTCGGCACCGTTGAGCTGCACCTGCCCGACGTCGGATCGCTCAAGGGCAAGCGCCACGCCCTGAAGGGGCTCAAGGACACCCTGCGCCGCCGCTTCGAGATCTCGGTCGCCGAGGTGGACCATCACGACGTGTGGCAGCGCGCGACCCTCGCGCTGGCCTGTGTCTCGGGTGATTCCCGCCACGCCAACGAAGTCATCTCGAAGGCCATGGACTACATCGAGGATCACGTGGACGGTTACGTGACGGACATCCAGGTCGAAGTCTTGTGAGCCGCAGCCGGAGGCGAGGCGAACGCATTTGAAAGAGGGGCTCACGGCTTCTCGGAGCGACATCATGCAAGGCAAGCGGCTCGAGCGGGTGAACCAGCTGATCAAGGAAGAGATCTCCATGCTGGTCCAGCGCCAGCTCAAGGACCCTCGGCTCGGCTTCGTCACGGTCACCGAGGTGGAGACGAGTGCAGACCTCAAGCACGCCAAGGTCTACGTCTCGGTCCTCGGACCGGAGGAGCAGTGGGCCGCGTCCTTCAAGGCCCTCGAGAGCGCGCGCGGCTTCGTCTGGAGCTGGCTGCGCCGCCACCTGGACCTGCGGGCCACCCCGGAGCTGCTGTTCCGCCCGGATCGATCGATGGAGCACGCCGCCCACATCCAGTCGCTGCTCGCCGGGCTCAAAGCGAAGGCCGCCGATTCGCCCGGAACGGACTGAGATGAGCGCCGACGCCGCGAGCCTGACCGTGGTCGCGTCGGACCCGCCGGCCCGGCTGCTCGAGCTGCTCCGGCGTCCGCGCGGCGAGGCCCTCATGCTGGGTCACGTGCACCCCGACGGCGACGTGCTCGGCACGCTCCTCGGCCTCGGGCTCGCGATGGAGCGGGCCGGGTGGACGGTCAGCTACGCGGGGCCCGATCCGGTGCCGGAGGTGCTCGACTTCATCCCGGGCGCCGACCGCTGGCAGGTGTGGCGCAAGGCGCCCCGGCGCTTCGACACCATCGTCCTGACCGACTGTCCCAACGACGGGCGCACCGAGGGGCTGCTGGAAGGCGTCCGGGGTCCCGCCAGCCAGGTGCTCAACATCGATCACCACCCGGACAATCGCCGCTACGGCACCGTCAACTGGATCGACCCATCGGCGGCGGCGACCGGCGAGATGATCTTCGATCTGCTCGCCGCCCTCGAGTGGCCGATCGGGCGCGACGTGGCCCTCGGCCTCTACACTGCGGTCCACACCGACACCGGCTCCTTCCGCTACTCGAACACGACGCCGCGGACTTTTCGGATCGCGGCGGCTTTGACTGCGGAAGGCGCCGAGCCCGCGCTGGTGACCGACCGGCTGTACCAGCGCCGCCCCAAGGACGCGCTGCTCACCCTGGGTAGCCTCCTGAGCCGGGTGGAGGTCAGCGAGGACGGACGGGTCGCGACGCTGACCGTGCCCGAGGGCGTCGCCTCCGAGGAGTTCATGGCCGCGGAGGATCTCGTGACGTACCCGCGCTCGATCGCGGGGGTCAAGGTGGCGCTGCTGCTCCGCGCCGAGCCGGGCGGGCTCGTGAAGGCGAGCCTGCGCGGCAAGGGCGAGATCCCGGTGAACCGGATCGCGCACCAGTTCGGCGGCGGCGGCCACGAGAACGCGGCCGGCTGCACCCTGCCGGGCCCACTGGCCCAGGCGAAGGCAACGCTGCTCGCGGCGGTGAAGCAGGCCCTGGACGGCCGGACGTCGTGAGCGATCGGCATCGCTCCGGCATCCTGCCCGTCGAGAAGGGCCCGGGGGTCACGTCGTTCCAGGTGGTGGCCCACCTGCGCCGGATCCTCCGCGCGCCACGCATCGGCCACGGCGGCACGCTCGATCCCGCCGCCACCGGCCTCCTGCCGATCCTGATCGGCGAGGCGACCAAGCTGACGCCCTATCTGGTGGACCTCGACAAGGAGTACGTGGCCACCGTCCGGCTCGGGGTCACCACCGACACCCAGGATCTCTCCGGCGCGGTGCTCGAGACCCGGCCGGTCCCCGCGCTCGACGCGGCCGCCATCGAGGCCGCGCTCGCCCCGTTCATCGGCGTCATTCGCCAGGTCCCGCCGATGTTCTCGGCGCTCCGGCGCGGCGGCAAGCGGCTCTACGAGCTGGCCCGCGAGGGTGTGGAGGTGGAGCGCGAGCCCCGCGAGGTGCGGGTCGACAGCATCCGTCTCGAGTCCATGAGCCTGCCCGACTTCGTGATCCGCATCCGCTGCGGCAAGGGGACCTACGTGCGCACGCTCGCCGCGGACCTGGGCGAAGCGCTCGGCTGCGGCGCCGCGCTCGCCGGCCTCGTGCGCACCCGGGTCGGGCCCTACGCGCTGGCGGACGCCGCCCCCTGGGACGAGGTGCGCGAGGCCCGCTCCGGGGAGCGGCTCTGGGCGCGACTCCTGCCACCCGACAGCGCGCTGGGATCGCTGTCGCCGGTGCGGCTCGACGCGACCGCCGCGCGGGCCTTCGCCCACGGGCAAGCGGTGACGGTCGAAGCGCGCACGGTCGGGCTGCTGCGTGTCTACGGGCCCGACGGCCTGCTCGGGGTGGGGCAGGGGCTCGGTGACCGGGTGAAACCCGAACGACTTCTCCATGCGGATCCTTCGCGATCTTCGGTCCTTCCCGCCTGAGCTGCGGCCGTCGGTGGCCGCCCTCGGCGCGTTCGACGGCATCCATCTCGCCCACGCCAAGATCCTCGACACCGCGGTGGAGCGCGCGCGGGCGCTCGGGGTCTCCGCGGTGGCCTGCACCTTCGATCCGCACCCGACGGCGGTGCTGCGGCCGGAGCGGGCGCCGGCGTCGATCGGCACGCTCGAGGAGAACCTGGCGCGCATCGCCGAGCGCGGGCTCGACGCGACCCTGGTCATCCCGTTCACGCGCGAGTTCTCCCACATGGAGGCCGAGGCCTTCGTGGACGAGGTGCTGGGGAAGACCCTGGGTGTGCGTGAGGTGGTGGTCGGCTTCAACCACACCTTCGGCAGCGGGGCTCGCGGCACCGCGGTCCTGCTGCGCGAGCTGGGCGCCCACCGGGGCTTCGTCACCCACGTGCTGCCCCCGCTGCAGGTCAACGGGCTGACCGTGTCGTCGAGCGTCATCCGCGAGGCGCTTCGCGAGGGCGACGTCGAGCTGGCCGGGGCCCTGCTCGGTCGGCCGTACTCCGTGACCGGGACGGTGCAGCGCGGGGCCGGTCGCGGCCGCACCCTCGGGTTTCCCACCGCGAATCTCAAGCCGGACCGTGCGCTGGCCCTGGCCGGAGGGGTCTATGCGGCCCATGCCCGGTGGGACGGGCGGCGGGCCGATGCGGTGGTCAACATCGGGGTCCGGCCGACCTTCGAGGAGACACAGTACTGGATCGAGGCCTACCTCTTCGATTTCTCGGGGGACCTCTACGATCGGATGCTGACCCTCGATTTCCTGTACCGCATCCGACCCGAGACGAAGTTCCCGGGGGTGGAGGCGCTCAAGGCGCAGGTCCAGGCCGACATGGCGAAGGCCCGGCGCCTCCTGCAGGGGTGACCGCGGACACCACCGGCGGGGTGATCGGTTGAATGCCTTACCACCCCGTGTTACACTCCGCTCAGCTTTGACGCGGATTTGAGTGGTCCAACGAACCCATCCCAACGGAGCCGCAGGCGGGGCCCTGGGGATGTGGCGATTGGGGGGGGAACCCCCGGGAGGATCCGGCATGCGGCTGTCCCAGGACAAGAAGAAGAGCCTCATCGAGCAGTTCAAGGTTCACGAGGGTGACACCGGCTCACCCGAGGTTCAGATCGCGCTGCTCTCCGAGCGGATCAACGGCCTCACCGACCACTTCAAGACCCACCAGAAAGACCACCACTCCCGTCGCGGGTTGCTGATGCTGATCGGCAAGCGCCGGGGCCTTCTCGAGTACCTGCGCAAGAAGGACTCGGAACGCTACCGAGCGGTCACCGAGAAGCTCGGGATTCGTAAGTGACCTCAGCCCCCGATCGGATCGATCGTCACGCCTGCCCGGCCCCTTGGGCCTCTTCAGAAGAACGCCCCTCTCCGAGACGTACTCACCATAGCTGGAGGACGCTGACCGTATGACTCACTCTGTGCAAGTTCAGATCAACAACACGCCGCTGACCATCGAGACCGGCAAGGTCGCGAAGCAGGCCGACGGCTCCGTGGTCGTCCGCTGCGGGGGCACGATGGTGCTCTCGACCGCCGTCGCCTCGCGGAGCGCGCTGGAAGGGCGCGACTTCCTGCCGCTGACCGTGGAGTATCGCGAGAAGGCCTACGCGGGCGGCCGCATCCCGGGCGGGTTCTTCAAGCGCGAGGGCCGGCCGGACGAGAAGGAGACGCTGACCTGCCGGCTCATCGACCGGCCGCTGCGTCCGCTCTTCCCCAAGGGCTTCCGCAACGAGATCCAGATCATCAACCTGGTGATCTCCGCCGACAGCGAGAACGATCCGGACATCCTCGCCATGATCGGCTCTTCGGCTGCGATGTCGCTATCCGGTATCCCGTTCTCGGGCCCGGTGGGTGCGGTGCGGGTGGCGCTGGTGGACGGCAAGCTGGTAGCCAACCCGACCTACAAGCAGGTCGCCGCCTCTCCCCTCGAGCTCGTCATCGCGGGCACCGAGGACGCGGTCCTGATGGTCGAGTCCGGCGGCAAGGAGATCAGCGAGGAGCAGATGCTGGAGGCGCTGGCCTTCGGGCACGAGAAGTGCCGGGAGATCACGCGCGCCCAGAAGGATCTCATGGCCAAGGCCGCGAAGCCTCGGTGGGCCTTCGAGCCGCAGGGTGCCGATCCCGCTCTCGAGGCGCGGGTGAAGGAGCTGGCCTCCGCCAAGGTGGCGCAGGCTCTCTCCGTGCACGAGAAGCAGGCGCGGGCCCAGGCGCTCGACGCCATCTTTGAAGAGATTTTCTCCGCCCTGGGTGGCGACGAGACGCTCCGCCCCAAGGCGCGCGAGTACTTCGAGAAGGTCGAGAAGACCGAGGTGCGTCGGCTCATCGTCGACAAGGGCATCCGCGTCGACGGCCGCAGCGTCAAGGAAGTGCGTCCGATCTGGAGCGAGGTGGAGTATCTGCCCCGCGCCCACGGCTCGGCGCTGTTCACCCGCGGTGAGACCCAGGCGCTCGTCATCGCCACCCTTGGCACCAAGGACGACGAGCAGAAAATCGAAGCATTCGAAGGTAATGGCTACCGCCGGTTCATGTTGCACTACAACTTCCCGTCGTTCTCCACGGGTGAGGTGAAGCGCTTCGGGACCCCGGGTCGGCGCGAGGTCGGCCACGGCGCCCTGGCCCAGCGGGCCATCGAGGCGGTGATGCCCACGCGCGAGGAGTTCCCGTACACGGTCCGGGTGGTCTCGGAGATCCTCGAGTCCAACGGCTCGTCCTCGATGGCGACGGTGTGTGGTGCATCGATGGCCCTGATGGACGCGGGCGCTCCGCTGAAGGCCCCGGTGGCCGGGATCGCGATGGGTCTGGTCAAGGACGGTGACAAGGTCGGCATCCTGACCGACATCATGGGCACCGAGGACCACTACGGCGACATGGACTTCAAGGTCGCCGGGACCGAGAAGGGCATCACCGCGCTCCAGATGGACATCAAGATCGGCGGGGTGTCCATCGACATCATGCGCCAGGCGCTCGCCCAGGCCAAGGAAGCGCGCCTGCACGTGCTGGGAAAGATGGCCGAGGTCATCAAGGGGCCCCGGGCCGAGCTCTCGCCGCACGCGCCGCGCTTCCTCACCATCAAGATCCGCCCGGAGAAGATCCGGGAGATCATCGGCCCCGGCGGCAAGGTCATCCGCGGCATCCAGGAGAAGACCGGTGCCAAGATCGACGTGGAGGACGACGGCAAGGTGACCGTGTTCTCTCCCAGCAGCGAGGCGGCCCAGATGGCCATCGGCATCATCCAGGACATCTGCCGGGAGGCGGAGCTGGACCGCATCTACGTGGGCAAGGTCAAGAGCATCAAGGAGTTTGGCGCCTTCGTGGAGATCATCCCCGGCAACGAGGGGCTGCTGCACATCTCGCAGATCGCCGAGAACCGCATCCGCACGGTGGGCGACGTCCTGTCCGAGGGCGACATCGTGGCGGTCAAGGTCATCGAGATCGACGGCAACGGCAAGATGCGGCTCTCGCGCAAGGCGGCCCACCGGGACCAGCCGGCGATCGCCGAGCAGGAGAAGCTCAAGATCGCGCCCGCGGCGGGGGGCTCTGCCTAGTGCCCCATCGCAAGAGCGCGCTGCCCAACGGCATCCGCCTCGTCACCGAGACGATGCCGCATGTGCGCTCGGTGGCGGTCGGTATCTGGGTGGAGACGGGTTCGCGGATGGAGCCCGAGTCGCTGGGCGGCATCTCCCACCTGATCGAGCACCTGGTCTTCAAGGGCACCGCGACCCGCTCGGCCGAGGAGATCGCCCGCGCGATCGACTCGGTGGGTGGCCAGATGGACGCGTTCACGGCCAAGGAGCACACCTGCTTCTACGTGAGCGTGCTCGACGAGCACCTGCCGCTGGCGGTGGCCCTGCTCACCGACATCCTGCGTCAGCCGCTGTTCGCGCCGGGCGATATCGAGAAGGAGAAGGCGGTGGTCCTCCAGGAGATCAAGATGGTGGAGGACACCCCCGACGATCTCATCCACGACCTCTTCGCCGAGCAAATCTGGGCCGGGCATCCCCTCGGGCGGCCGATCCTGGGCCGGTGGGACGTCGTGAAGGCGTTCGACCGCGACACCGTGCTCGGCTACTTCCAGCGCGAGTATGCGCCGGGCCGCATCGTGGTGGCGGTCGCCGGCAACGCCGAGCACGAGCAGGTGGCGGATCTGTTCGCGGCCGGCTTCGACGGCTGGGGCCAGCCCACCGCGTCCCACGCGGTGGCGCCGCCCGTCATACGCCCCGGCGTGCACACCGTGCAGAAACCGCTCGAGCAGGTGCACCTCCTGGTGGGGCTGCCCGGGGTGTCGGACCTCGCGCCGGAGCGCTACGCCCTGTACCTGCTCAACGACATCATCGGTGGCAGCATGTCGTCGCGGCTGTTCCAGGAGGTGCGGGAGCGCCAGGCCCTGGTCTACTCGGTGCACTCCGGCCAGCAGGCCTACCGGGACGCCGGTCTCTTCTACGTCTACGCGGGCACGGACCCGGCCAACTTCGGCAAGGTCATGCACGCCCTGATGAAGGAGATCCGCTCGCTCAAGAAGGATGGGGTCACCGCCGACGAGCTCCGCCGCTCGAAGGACCACCTCAAGGGCAGCCTCATGCTCTCGCTCGAGTCCACCTCCTCGCGGATGAACCGGCTGGCCCGGCACGAGATGCGGTTCGGCTCGTTCATGAGCATGGACGAGATGCTGGGCGCCATCGACGCGGTGCAGATGGGGGATGTCGACGCGCTCATCCACCGCGTGCTCGACGAGGAGCAGCTCTCGCTCATGACCCTGGGGGCGGTCAATCGCCGGCACTTCCCCCGCGGCCTGCTCCGCTCGTAGGAGGACGCCATGATCTCCCGGTACGCGCGCCCGGAGATGGCGCGGATCTGGACCCCGGACGCGAAGTACGAGGCCTGGCTGCAGGTGGAGCTGGCAGTGTGCGAGGTGTACGCCCGCCGCGGCCTGATCCCGGTGGACGCGCTGGGGCGGATCAAGGCGCGGGCGCGGGTGCAGGCCGGCCGCATCGACGAGATCGAGGTCACCACCCGACACGACGTCATCGCTTTCCTGACGAACCTGGAGGAGGCGCTCGGCGCCGACTCCCGCTACGTCCACATGGGGCTCACCTCCTCGGATGTGGTGGACACCGCGCTCGCCCTGCAGCTGCAGCAGGCCTCCGACCTGCTGCTGGCCGGGCTCGAGCGGTTCCGCGGCTCGGTGCGGACCCTCGCCCTCGCGCATCGCGACACGCTCTGCGTGGGCCGCACCCACGGCATTCACGCCGAGCCCATGGTGTTCGGGCTGAAGGCCGCCCTGTGGTACAGCGAGGCGGGCCGCAACGTCGAGCGGTTGAGGCGGGCGCGCGAGGCGGTGCGGGTGGGCAAGCTGTCCGGGGCGGTGGGCACCTTCGCGCACGTGGACCCGGACGTGGAGGAGGAGGCCTGC
Organism: Nitrosotalea sp.; assembly: GCA_035519555.1. GTDB lineage: Bacteria > Methylomirabilota > Methylomirabilia > Rokubacteriales > CSP1-6 > CAMLFJ01. Next base: position 92,148 of record DATIWG010000048.1, read on the forward strand.
CGCCTGCTCGGCCTCGAGGCCGCCGCGATCTCCAACCAGATCGTCCAGCGGGACCGGCATGCCGAGTTCTCGGCCACCCTCGCTATCATCGCGGCCTCGCTCGAGAAGGTGGCGACCGAGATCCGGGCGCTCCAGCGCACCGAGATCCTGGAGGCGGAGGAGCCGTTCACCGCCGGCCAGAAGGGCTCGAGCGCGATGCCGCACAAGCGCAACCCGGTGTCGTGCGAGCAGGTGTGTGGCCTCGCCCGCCTGGTGCGGACCAACGCGCTCGCCGCGCTCGAGAACGTGGCCCTGTGGCACGAGCGCGACATCAGCCACTCCTCGGTGGAGCGCGTGATCCTGCCCGATTCCACGTGCCTGGTGGACTACATGCTCCACCAGATGACGCGGATCCTCGACGGCCTCCAGGTCTACCCGGAGCGCATGCGGGAGAACATGGACCGGAGCTTCGGCCTCCTGTTCTCCCAGCGCGTGCTCCTGAAGCTGACCGACAAGGGGCTTCCCCGGCAGAAGGCCTACGAGATGGTGCAGAAGAATGCGATGATCGCCTGGCGGGAGCGCACCGCATTCCGCGACCTCCTCGCCGCCGACCCGGAGATCATGAGCCACCTGACGCGCGACGAGCTCGACGAGTGCTTCGACCCCGCCTGGTACCTCCGCCACGTCCCCGCCATCTATCGCCGCGTGGGGCTGGTGTGAAGGCGCGGGTGCTGGTGCGGCTGAAGCCGAGCATCCTCGACGCGCAGGGCGTCACCGTGAAGCGTGCGCTGGCCGGTCTCGGCTTCGCGGAGGTGCAAGACGTGCGCGTGGGCAAGGTCGTCGACGTGGAGCTCGACGGTCTCGGTCCCGAAGAGGCCCGTCGCCGTGTCGACGAGATGTGCGCCCGCCTCCTCTGCAACCCGGTGATCGAGGATTTCAGCGTCGAGTTTGGCGAGGCGCAACCGTAGGCGAGCCGAGCGGATACCGCCGAGCGGATACAAAAAGAGGGGGTTACGCGTGGCCTGGCCCTTGTCAGATCGCGGACGGCAGGTTAGAGTGACGGTGTAGTCATTAAAGGAGGAACACACGGTCCCATGAACTTCGGCGTGGTGATCTTCCCTGGCACGTGGAGTGACTGCGATTTTCACTACGTCATCAGCGAAGTCCTACATCAGCCGGTGCGCTACGTCTGGCACCGGGACACCAACCTCGCCGATTTCGACTGCCTGATCCTCCCCGGGGGCTTCTCGTACGGGGACTATCTGCGGGCGGGCGCGGTGGCCGGTCGCTCTCCCGTCGTCGAGGCGCTGCCCGAGTTCACCGCGCGCGGTGGTCTCGTCCTCGGATCCTGCAACGGATTCCAGATCCTCTGCGAGGCCGGGCTTCTGCCCGGCGCCCTGATGCGCAACGAGTGCCTTCAGTACCGTTGCCAGTCCACCTACCTCCTGGTCGAGAACGCCGAGACGGCCTTCACCCGCGCCATGCGTCCCGGACAGGTGCTCAAGATGCCGATCTCCCACGGCGAGGGCAAGTACCACGCCGACGCGGAGACCCTGCGGGGGCTGCGGGAGAAGAACCAGATCGTGTTCCGCTACTGCACCGAGCACGGCCGCGTGGTCAAGGAGGCCAATCCGAACGGCTCCCTCGACAACATCGCGGGCATCATCAATGACGAAGGCACGGTCCTCGGGCTGATGCCGCACCCCGAGCGGGCGGCCGAAGCGGCCGTGGGCGGCACCGACGGTACCCTGATCTTCAACTCGATTCTCGGCACCCTCGTCGAAGACGGCTCGTTCCTCAAGCGATAAGCCACGTGACAACCGGGTGGGGGCGGGGTGACCGCGGGCGACCCTAAGGTCACGCTGGACCTGGCTCAGAGCCACGGCCTCACGGCCGAAGAGTACGATCGCATCATCCGGCGCCTCGGCCGGGAACCGACCTTCACCGAGCTCGGCCTATTCTCCGCGCTCTGGTCCGAGCACTGCGCGTACAAGCACTCGCGCGTGTTCCTGCGCTCGCTGCCCACCCGGGCGGCCCACGTCCTGCAGGGGCCTGGCGAGAACGCGGGCATCGTGGACCTGGGTGGCGATCTCGCCCTGACGTTCAAGATCGAGAGCCACAATCACCCGTCGTTCATCGAGCCCTTCCAGGGCGCGGCCACCGGGGTGGGAGGCATCCTGCGCGACATCTTCACCATGGGCGCGCGGCCCATTGCGGTCCTCGACTCGCTGCGATTCGGAGACCCCGCCGATCCGCGTACGCGGCGCCTCATCGAAGGGGTGGTCTCCGGCATCGGCTGGTACGGCAACTGCTTCGGGGTCCCGAACCTGGGCGGCGAGGTCGGGTTCGCGCCGGAGTACGCGGGTAACCCGCTGGTCAACGCGATGGCGGTCGGGCTCGTCAGCAAGCGGGGCATCTTCCGGGCCCGCGCCGACGGCGTGGGCAACCCGGTCTTCTACGTGGGAGCCAAGACCGGACGGGACGGCATCCACGGCGCCACCATGGCGTCGGCCACCTTCGACGAGACCGCCGAGGAGCGGCGGCCGACCGTGCAGGTCGGCGACCCGTTCACCGAGAAGCTGCTGCTCGAGGCCTGCCTCGAGGCCATGGCCACCGGCGCGATCGTCGGTATCCAGGACATGGGGGCGGCGGGGCTCGCCTGCGCGTGCTCGGAGATGCCGGCGCGCTCGGGCATGGGCATGGAGATCGAGGTCTCGCGCGTGCCGCAGCGCGAGACGGGGATGACGCCCTACGAGATCATGCTGTCGGAGTCGCAAGAGCGCATGCTCCTGGTGGCGGCTCGGGGCCGCGAGGAGGACGTCCGCCGCACCTTCGCCAAGTGGGAGCTGGACGCCGTCGAGATCGGCACCGTCACCGACGACGGCCTCCTGCGCGTCCGCTTCCACGGCGCGGTGGTGGCCGAGGTGCCGGTCAAGGCGCTGGCCGACGAAGCCCCGGTCTACGAGAAGCCTACCGCGCGGCCCGGGTGGCAGGACGCGCTCGGGGCCTTCGACCCGCTCGCCCTGCCGACGCCGCCCGATTCTTGCGATGCCGCCGCCGAGGCCCTCCTCACCCTCCTGGCCTCGCCGGGGATCGCCTCCAAGGAGTGGGTGTTCCGTCAGTACGACCAGCAGGTCGGGATCAACTCGCTGGTGCTCCCCGGCTCCGACGCCGGGGTCCTGCGCATCAAGGGCACGCGCACCGGCGTCGCGGTCACCACCGACTGCAACGCGCGCTTTGTCTACCTGGATCCGCGTGCGGGTGCGGCGATGGCGGTGGCGGAGGCCGCACGGAACCTCTCGGTGAGCGGGGCTCGCCCACTCGGGCTCACGGATTGCTTGAACTTCGGCTCGCCGGAGCGGCCCGAGATCCTGTGGCAGTTCAAGGAGGCGGTGGCCGGCATCAGCGAGGCCTGCCGCGTGCTGGAAATCCCCGTGGTAGGAGGCAACGTCTCCTTCTACAATGAGACCCTGGGTCAGGCGATCCTCCCCACCCCGGTCATCGGGATGGCGGGGATCCTCGACGACGCGGAGGCGCGCTGCACCCAGTGGCTTGCCGAGGAGGGCGACCGGATCGCGCTGCTGGGGCCGGACACGGTGAGCCTGGGTGGATCGGAGTGGCTCTGGGTGCAGCATCGCCGGGTGGCCGGCCGCCTCGCGCCGCTGGACCTCGCGGTGGAGCGCGCGCTGCAGGAGGCCTGCCGCGCGGCTATCGGGGCGCAGCTTCTGGGCTCGGCCCACGATTGCGCGGAGGGCGGCCTCGCGGTGGCGCTGGCCGAGGCTTGCGCGAGCGGGCCGCGCCGGTGGGGAGCGGACGTCGATCTCGGACCGGTCGGGGGGCGTGCCGATCTGACGCTGTTCGGGGAGGGGCCGTCGCGCGTCGTGGTCTCGGTGAAGGCGGACCGGGCGCGCCACTTCGAGCAATTGATGAGCGAGTTCCGGGTCCCGTGGCGCTGGATCGGGCGAGTCGGCGGTGATCGGCTGCGGATCCGGGCGGGCGAGGCGACGCTCGTGGATCTGGATCTGGATCGCATCGCGGGCGCGTGGAGGGGCGGCTTTGAGCGATATGTCAGCTGAGGCGACGGCCATCGAGCTGGACGACGACAAGTTCCACGACGAGTGCGGGCTGTTCGGCATCTGGAACCACGCCGAGGCCGCCAACGTCGTGTATCTCGGGTTGTACGCGCTCCAGCATCGAGGCCAGGAATCCGCGGGCATCGCGTCGACCGACGGCGAGCACTTCCAGGTCGAGAAGGCGATGGGGTGGGTCGCCGACGTGTTCAGCCGCGACCGCCTGAAGCGTCTGCCCGGCCACCGCTCGATCGGGCACGTGCGCTACTCCACCGCGGGCAGCTCGAACCTGCGCAACGCCCAGCCGATCACCGGCACCACCGCGCACGGGCCGGTCGCCATCGCCCACAACGGCAATCTCGTGAACGTCGAGGCGCTGCGCGAAGAGCTCGAGAAGGACGGCGCGGTCTTCCAGTCGTCCTCCGACACCGAGGTCATCCTGCACCTGCTGGCCCGCTCGGAGGGGGCGACCCTCGCCGAGCAGCTGGCCCGGGCGCTGACCCGCGTCAGGGGCGCCTACACCCTGCTGCTGCTCACGCCCGATTCGGTGATCGGGGTGCGCGACCCCTCCGGCTTCCGGCCGCTCACGCTGGGCCGCCTGGCCGACGCCTGGGTCCTGGCCTCGGAGACCTGCGCCCTGGATCTCATGGAGGCCAAGGTGGAGCGCGACGTCGAGCCGGGCGAGATCCTGGTGATCGACGAGCGCGGTCTCACCTCGCTCAAGCCCTTCCGCCCGGCCGACCGGCTGCAGTGCGTGTTCGAGTACGTCTACTTCGCGCGGCCGGACTCCATGTTGTGGGGCCGCAACGTGCACGCGGTCCGCAAGGCGCTCGGCCACCAGCTCGCCCGCGAGTACCCGGTGGCGGCGGACCTGGTCATCGCGGTGCCGGACTCCGGGGTGGGTGCGGCCCTGGGCTTCTCGGAGGAGTCCGGCATGCCGTATGACGTGGGCCTCGTCCGCAACCACTACGTGGGCCGCACCTTCATCGAGCCCCAGCAGGGCATCCGGCACTTCGGGGTGAAGGTCAAGCTGAACCCGAACCGCGAGGTCCTCGACGGCAAGCGGGTCGTCGTCATCGACGACTCCATCGTCCGCGGCACCACCAGCCGCAAGATCGTCAAGATGATCCGGGCCGCCGGCGCGCGCGAGGTCCACATGCGCATCTCCTCGCCGCCGATCCAGTGGCCCTGTTACTACGGCATCGACACGCCCACGCGTCGTGAGCTGATCGGGGCGAGCCACAAGGTCGAGGAGATCCAGCGCTATCTCGGGGCGGACTCGCTCGGCTATCTGTCGCTCGAGGGGATGCTCAAGGCCACCGGGTCGGATCCGCATCACTTCTGTCACGCGTGCTTCACCGGCCAGTACCAGGTAGGCTTCGAGTCCGAGGAGTTGGCGCAGCTCAAGCTGTTCGACTCGTAAGGAGCATGGATCCGCTGACGTATCGGGCGGCCGGCGTGGACATCAAGGCCGGCGACCTCGCCGTGCGCCGCATCGCGCCGCTGGCCGCGTCCACCCATCGGCCGGAGGTCCTGGGCGGCATCGGCGCGTTCGCGGCCTTCTGCCGCGTGCCCGAGGGCTACCGCGATCCGGTCCTCGTCTCCTCGACGGACGGGGTCGGGACCAAGCTCCGGATCGCGATCATGGCCGACCGCCACGACACGGTGGGGATCGACCTCGTGGCGATGGGCGTCAACGACGTGCTCGTCCACGGGGCCGAGCCGCTCTTCTTCCTCGACTACCTCGCGGTGAATCACGTCGAGCCCGACCGGATCGAGACCATCGTGGCCGGCATCGCGGCGGGCTGCCGGCAGGCGGGTTGCGCGCTGGTGGGCGGCGAGACCGCGGAGATGGGCTCGTTCTACGCCCCGGGAGAGTACGATCTGGCCGGCTTCGCGGTGGGAGTGGCCGAGCGCAGCGGACTGATCACCGGCGAGCACGTCGCGGTCGGCGACCGCATCGTCGGTCTGGCGTCCTCGGGCCTCCACTCCAACGGCTACACGCTGGCGCGCGAGGCGATCTTCGGTCGCATGGGGCTCAAGCTCGGCGATCCGATCCCGGGCACCGGCCGGCCGGTCGTCGACGAGCTGCTCGAGCCCACCCGGATCTACGTGAAGTCGGTGCTGGCCGTGCTGCGGGAGCGAGTCGCGGTCAAGGCGATGGCCCACATCACGGGCGGCGGCATCAGCGAGAACCTGCCGCGCGTGCTCCCCCCGGGACGGCGCGCCCGGATCGATCCGGCCGCCTGGGTGGTGCCGCCGATCTTCAAGGCGATCCAGCGGGCGGCCGCGGTGGACGACGGCGAGATGCGTCGGACGTTCAACATGGGCGTGGGTTTCGTGCTGGTTGTCTCGCCCGCGGATGCCGCCGAGGTCGTCGCGCGGCTCCAGACCGCGGGCGAGCAGTGCTTCGAGATCGGCGAGATTATCTCCGGCGACCCGGGGGTGGACTATGCCTGAGCCGCTGCGGGTGGGCGTGCTCGCCTCCGGCCGCGGCTCGAACTTCCGGGCGCTCGCCGAGGCCGCCGCGGCGGGGCGCATCCCGGCCACCGTGGTCGTGCTGGTCAGCGACCGCACGACCGCCCCCGCGCTCGACATCGCCCGCGCCCACCGCATCGAGTCGGTGGTGGTGGATCCGAAGCAGCACCCGTCGCGCGAGGCGCACGAGAAGGCGGTCATCGCGGTGCTCGAGGAGCGCCGTGTTGGCCTGGTGTGCCTGGCCGGCTACATGCGTCTGCTCACCGGTGCCTTCGTCGATCACTTCCGGGGGCGGCTGCTGAACATCCATCCGTCGCTGCTGCCCGCCTTCCCCGGCCTCCATCCGCATCGCCAGACCCTCGAGCACGGGGCGAGGATCTCGGGCGCTACCGTCCACTTCGTGGACGAAGGAGTGGACACCGGACCCATCGTGCTGCAGGCGTCGGTGCCGGTTCGGCCGGACGACACCGAGGCCACGCTGTCCGACCGGATTCTCGCCGAGGAGCACCGGCTCTATCCGGAAGCGGTCCGCCTCTTCGCGGAGGGCCGGCTCGAGATCCGTGGCCGCCGCGTACACATCAGGGAGAGGACATGACTCGAGTGCGCCGCGCCCTCATCAGCGTTCACGACAAGACCGGCGTCGTCGACTTCGCGCGCGGCCTCCACGCGCTCGGCGCCGAGATCCTGTCCACCGGCGGCACCGCCCGGCTGCTGCGCGACTCGGGTGTGCCGGTGGTGGACGTGGCCGAGGTCACCGGATTTCCCGAGATGCTCGACGGCCGGGTGAAGACGCTGCACCCGAAGGTGCACGGCGGCCTGCTCTACATCCGCGGCAACGCCACGCACGAAGGCGCGGTGGCCAGCCACGGCATTCCGCCCATCGACTTGGTGGTGGTGAATTTGTACCCCTTTGAAGCCACGGTGGCCAAACCCAACGTGTCGCTGCATGACGCGATTGAAAACATCGACATCGGCGGGCCGTCAATGCTCCGCAGCGCCGCCAAAAACCACGACAGCGTGACGGTGGTGGTGGATCCGTTTGATTACGCGGAAGTGGCCAAGCAAATTTCCGAAACCGGCAACACCACGCTGGAATTGCGTCGCAAACTCTGCGCGAAAGTCTATGCGCGCACCGCGGCGTATGACGCGGCGATTGCCGCACATTTGCAGAAGGAATTTGCCGCAGACAAGAATGCGCTGCCGCAGGTGCTGACGATTTCCGCGCCGCTGGCGCAGCCGTTGCGCTACGGCGAAAATCCGCACCAG
>DATIWG010000049.1:0-43305 GCA_035519555.1 Nitrosotalea sp.
CGGCGGCGTCGGCGAAGCCGCGCCGCATCGTCTCGCGAGTCGCAATCACGGCGAGCGGCGCCGACTGGGCGATCTCGGTGGCGAGCGCGGTGGCCGCGCTCCGGACCTCCTCGAGCGGCGCCAGCACGTCGGCCATGCCCATCGCCACCGCCTCGTCGCCGGGGACGCGACGCCCCGTGTAGAAGAGCAGGTTGGCCTTCTGCTGGCCGATCAGCCGCGGCAGCGTGTAGGTGAGCGCGAAGCCCGGGTGAAAGCCGAGGCGATTGAAGTTCGCGCTGAAGCGCGCCTCGCTGCACGTGACGCGGAAGTCGGCGACCATCGCGAGTCCGAGCCCGCCGCCGATCGCCGCGCCCTGCACCGCCGCCACGATCGGTTTCTTGCTCCGGAAGATGCGGGTCGCCTCCTTGTAGAGGTGCTTCGCGGCGCCGCCGCCCTCGCCGCCGGAGCCGGTCGCGGGGCGATTCGGGAGATCGGCGCCGGCGCAGAACGACTTGCCCTGGGCGCACAGCACCACCGCGCGGCAGCTCGCGTCGGCGTCGAACGCCTCGAGCGCGTCGGCGATCTGGTTGATCATGGCGTTGTCGAAGTAGTTGTGGGGCGGGCGCTGGATCTCGATCTGGCCGACGGGGCCCTCTTGACTGACGCCGATGTCCTTGTAGGTCGCGGTCTGGCTCATCCTGTCCTCCCGTTGGGATGTCCTGGGGCTGGCGCAGGCAGGATACATCGAAGCGAGGCAGAAAACAGGGGCCCGTCGCTCCGGCCGATCGGGGTATCCTCGGAAGACCGGCCAGGGCCGGCACGACGCGACAAGGAGCGAGCCCTCGACATGTCCGCGAACCGATCGCTACTCGACACCGCCCGGGAGCTGGCCCCCAAGATCCGCGCTGCCGCCGACGAGATCGAGGCGGAGCGCGAGCTGCCGCGGGCCCTGTTCGAGGCGCTCGCCGACGCCGGCTTCTTTCACATGGCGATGCCGCGCTCGCTCGGTTGCCCGGAGCTGGACCTGCCGACCTACATCCAGGTGATCGAGGAGCTGGGCAAGGCCGACGCGAGCACGGCGTGGGCCGTCAACCAGGGGGCGATCTTCGCGACCTACGCGGCGCGCATGCCAGAGGATCGGGCGCGCGCGATCTGGCTCGACACGGCGCGCGGGGTCGTGGCGAACACGCCCGCGGCCACCGCGACCGCGGTCGCGGTGCCGGGCGGCTATCGGGTGACCGGGCGCCAGGGCTTCAGCACCGGCTGTCGCCACGCGTCGTGGGTGGCGGCCCACGCCCAGGTCACCGATGGCGGGCGCACGCGGCTCGAGGACAACGGCCAGCCCGAGACGCGCTACTGCTTCGTCCCGGTGCGGGAGGCGGAGCTGCTCGACACGTGGCACGTGCGCGGGCTGCGCGGCACCGGCACGCATCACTTCCAGGTGGCCGACGTCTTCGTGCCCGAGGAGCGGACGGTGCTCTCGGTGACCGCGCCGCTCCGCGAGCCGGGGCCGCTCTACCAGATCCCGCGGACGCTCCTGTTCGCGTCGGGCGACGTGTCGGTCGCGATGGGGTTGGCGCGCGCGTGCCTCGAGACCTTCGCCGAGCTGGCCGGCGCCAAGACGCCGCGCGCGATGCCGGGGCTCCTGCGCGACCAGCCGATGGTGCAGGGGACGATCGGGCTCGCGGAGGCGCGTCTCAGGTCGGCCCGCGCCCTCGTCACCGAGGCGGTGCGCGACATCTGGAGCCACCTGACGGCGGGCGGCGCGATCACGCTCGAGCAGCGGGCGACGCTTCGCATCGCGGCGACCCACGGCATCCGCCTCGCCGTCGAGGTCGTCGACGCGGTGTACAACGCCGCCGGCGCGACGGCGATCTACGAGAGCCACTTGCTCCAGCGCCACTTCCAGGACGTCCACGTGATCAGCCAGCACATGCAGTCGCGGCTGGCGAACTACGAGCTGGTCGGTCGGCACTGGCTCGGCCTCCCGGTCGACGAGTCGCGCCTGTAGGCGCGGAGGCTCGATGTCCGCGCTCCGGGAGGCGCTCGTTGCGGCGGTGGCGATGGCGCGCTGGCGGGCTGCGCGAGCACGGGGCCGATCCAGGGGCAGCTCGCGCTCCCCGGGCAAGCGGCCCCCGAGCGGGTGCAGATGACCTACGCGGCCGACCGCTTCGACGACGAGGGCGGCACGCTGTCGGTCACGCTCCCGACGGGCGAGCGCTTCAGCGGCCGCTTCGTGCAGATCACGTCCACGACCGCGGTCGAGTCGGTGGGGCCGACGTGGGCCAGCTGGGGCCCGGCGTGGAGCGAGTGGGGCCCCTTCGGCGAGACGTGGGTCAGCGGTCCGAGCGACGTCATGACGTTCCGCCGCAACTACACCGGCAAGGTCGTCGCCACGCTCTTCGGCGATCGCGGCAACATGATCCGATGCCGGTTCAAGCTCGCCAACCCGCCCGGCGGCATGCGGGACGGCGGGACCGGGGAGTGCCAGCTCTCCACCGGCGGCACGATCAACGCGTCCTTCTGATCGAACCGCCCTCACCCCGACCCTCTCCCTAGGAGGGAGAGGGAGGCTGCGCCTGATGGACTACGCGCCGGCCGGCGCCGCGCTGTAGGGGATCAGGAACAGCCAGCGCACCCACGCCTCGTTCCGCCGCGTCACCGGCAATTGCAGCGCGTGGCGCAGGTTCGCCACCACCACGTCGATGAAATGGCGCCACTCCGCGGCGTCGTCCGCGGGCACCAGCGCGGTGAGCGCCCGGGTCAGCTCGCCGTCGGGCCCGAGGTCGGCGATCGCCGTGTCGAGGCTCACCTCGGGCGGCAGCACGCGGTCGATGATCCACTCGTGGGTGCGGAGCAGGAGCCGGCACTTGACGCCGGGCTTCGCGTTCATCCAGTAGGGGACGAGCCCCAGATACCAGGTCGGCAGGCTGCCCGGGCGCGTCGTCAGAGACAGGCCGGGCGCGCGGCGCGTCCGGCGCGGCTCGGGCATCGGGGCGGTGAGGGTGCGCGGGCTCATCGTCGCATCTCCTTTGGGCGATTCGGGTGAAGGGCCGGCGCCGCGTCGCGCGGCACCGCAGAACCTCCCCCGCCGGTGGGCGGGGGAGGTCGTCGCGTGCGCGTGGCGCCTCGGTTCGCGCGCCACTCGCGTCATGGGTGCGCCTCGCCTACACCGCCACGTACAGCGTGGCGTTCTGCCGCTGCAGCAGGACGATCATCGGACCGCCCTTGCCGTGCTTGTCGATGAGCTGCCGCAGGCCGGCCACGTCCTTCACCGGCTGGCGATCCAGCTCGAGGATCACGTCGCCGGGCCGGATGCCGGCGTTGGCCGCCGGGCTGCCGTCCTCGACGCGCTTGACCACCACGCCCTTGGCGTCCTTGAGTCCCAGCTCCTGCGCGATGGCCGGGGTCACCGTCTCCACCGCCACGCCGAGCTTGCCCTTTCCGCCGGCCTCGGCGGCCAGCTTCTGGTCGGGCTCGTCCAGCAGCGTCACCGTCGCGCGCAGCGTGAGCGGCTTGCCGTCGCGCAGCACCGTCACCGGCACCTCGCGGCCCGCCGGGGTCTCGGCCACCAGCTTGGGCAGGTCCTCCGAGCGCGACACCTTCTTGCCGTCGTAGTCCGTGATCACGTCACCGGCCTTGATCCCCGCCTTCATGGCCGGAGAATCGTCGCTGACGCTCGCGACCAGCGCGCCCTTGGCGTCGCCGAGGTTGAAGCCCTTGGCCAGCTCGGGCGAGAGCGACTGGATCGACACGCCGAGCCAGCTCCGCGCCACCTTGCCGTTCTCGGCGAGCTGGGTCACGACCGACTTCGCCTGGTTGCTCGGGATCGCGAAGCCGATGCCGACCGACCCGCCGCTCTGGCTGAAGATCGCCGCGTTGATGCCGATGGCCTGGCCGTGCGCGTTGATGAGCGGCCCGCCGCTGTTGCCGGGATTGATCGACGCGTCGGTCTGGACGAAGTCGTCGTACGGGCCCTGGCCGATCACGCGGCCAGTGGCGCTCACGATGCCGGTGGTCACCGTCTGCTCGAGACCGAACGGATTGCCGATCGCCATCACCGGCTCGCCCACCTTGAGCGCGGTGGAGTCGCCGAGCGGGATCGTGGGCAGCCCTGTCGCCTCGACCTTGAGCAGCGCGAGGTCGGTCTTCGGGTCCCGGCCCATCACCTTGGCGGTCAGCTCGCGGCCGTCGGAGAGCTTCACCGTGATCTCGGTGGCGCCGTCGACCACGTGGTTGTTGGTGAGGATCTGGCCGGTCGCGTTGATGATGAAGCCCGAGCCCATGCTGCGGACGCTCCGGCGGGGCTGCTCACCGAACTGCTTGAAGAACTGCTCGAATGGATCGCCCTGCCCGAACGGGCTGCGCATCGCGCCCTCGGAGCCGCCCTCGACCCGCTTGGTGCTGACGTTGACCACCGCCGGCTTGAGCTGCTTGGCCAGCTCGACCCAGTTGGGCGCCTGCGTCGTCGCCGGCGCCACGTCGACCGTGCGCTCGGACCAGAGCGGGGCGCGCGTGCCCGCGGTGAAGCCCCAGTGCGGGGCCATCCCGACCCCGGCGATCAGTCCGAGGCCGACCAGCCCGGCCACCGGCCACGTCCAACGATGACTGCGGAAGAATCGCTTCATGTGAGTGTTCCTCCCTTAGCGGTCGCGCTGGACCGCGTGATCGAACTGGCCCGGTACGTCCTGCACGATTGCGGGTCCTCGGCAGGCCGGGCCGAGGCCGGCGTGACTGCGCTCCTGATCGGGCGCCAGTCGCGCAGCTTCGTCGATGTGGATCCACGCGGCCCCGCACAGGCCGATGCCGGCGTAGGCGAGGCCGAGATAGTGATGGGCGCTGGCGTTACCGGGTGCCTCGGCGACCGCCTGGAGCAGCACCCGGATGGCCGGCAGATATCGCTCCTCGGCCACCAGTGCCCTGCCGCGCTCCTCGAGGGAATGGGCCTGCCACTGGCGCTCGACGTGGACCAGAGCGGCCATGACGGCCACCGTCCCGATGCCCAGCGCCACCCACCCCCACGCGTTCTTGAGCGTCATGTCTCTCGTTCCACCGGCAGACTAGCGAACAGGCATGAAGCCACCGTGAGGGGCCGATGAGAATGCTCTCAGGCAGGAACTTCGACCTGGCGGGGGGTCGGGAGGCGGGTTGTCCTCGGGCGGCCCGCCGTTCGAATCCCTCTCCCCCGTGGGGGAGAGGGCAGGGTGAGGGGGTGATCAGATCCGAGCGATGATCGGCCCGCCCCTCACCCCGACCCTCGCCCCTCTGGGGAGAGGGAGAAGAGCGGGAGAGATCAGCTCAGCTCTGGCCGGCGAGGTCGCGTTTGCCCTGGGCGCTGGCCAGGGCGGCGTGGTTCAGGATGTTGCGCGCCATCGACGAGATCTGGCCGCGGGAGCGCGTCGCGTAGATCTCCTGGCGCAGCTCGTGCGCCTCGCGCGAGCCCGGCTCCGCGATCACCGCGAACTCGACGAGGTGGCAGGCGAGCCGCGCGTCGCCCGCGGCGAGGAGGGCGGCCGCGCGGGCGAGCACGGGGCCGAGGCCGCCGGCGAGCGCCACCCACTCGCGCGCCTGGTCGGCGCGGGGCGCGGGCAGGAGATTGTCGGGCTCGCCGTCCCACCAGCCGCCGTAGAGCCGCCACACGTTGCGGACGATGAACTCCGGGTCGTCGTACACGGGCCGGAGATACGGCTTGTCGAGGAGCTCGCGCGGGACGCGCACCGCGTGCAGCACGCGGTCGAGCGTGACGCCCGCGTTCATCAGCGCGAGCACCTGCTCCTCGATCGACTCGAGCACGCGCGCGGTGTCGGTGAGCGCGACGCGGATGCGGTCGGCGCCCCAGATCGGCAGCCCGTGGCCCGGCACGAGCAATTCGGCGCCGAGCGCCGCCATCGCGCGGAGTGCCACCGCCCATTCCCCGGGGTAGCGCTGCACCTTCTGGGGGTTGCCGGCGTTGGGCGCGGCCCAGATGAACAGATCGCCGGGGGCGAGGATCTTCGTCTCGGGAATCCACGTCCAGATCGCGTCCTCGGTCTCGCCGCGCGCGTGGCGCAGCTCGAACGAGAGGCCGCCGCGCGAGAAGGTGAGGGCGTCCTCGATCTCCACGTCGGGATAGCGGTACGCGTCCGGCCACCGGAAGCGGTCGGGCGGCAAATGGAACTGGCGGATGTTGATCGCGGTGTTCCAGCCGAGCGTCTTCAGATACCGCTCGAAGTTGGTCCGCACGAGGGCGTGGGCGTACACGCGCGGGCGGGGCCAGCGGCGCTCCGCCGCCTCGCGCTCGAACGGCCCCACGCCGAAGATGTGGTCGACGTGATGGTGAGAGAAGACGGCGGCAGCCAGTGGCGCGTCGGGGCGCCACCGCCGCACCGCCTCGTGGAGCGGCCGCGTGTCGGCGCGGCTCCCGGTGTCGAGCATCACGAGCCCGTCGCCGGTGTCGACGGTGTTGGCGCTCGCGATGCCCTTGAAGAACAGCACGCCGGGGGCAATCTCCTCGCCCGCCGATGCCATGCCGCTCACCGGGTGGTGTTCGACCGTGTCGATGTCGCCGCGCCAGAGCTGCTCGGCGAGCGCGCGAACGTCGGGCATGGCCGGTCAGATCACCAGCTCGCGCGCCACGCCGCGGAGATCCATCTCGAACTCGAGCCCCTCGATGGGCGGGCGGCTCGGGAACCAGCGGATGCCGTGGATGGCGGCGGCGCCGGCGGGGCGGAGGATGTCCTCGATCAGGTAGGCGTGGAGCGACTCCGCCGTGTAGACGTCGATGGCGGTGACGCGGCTCCAGTCGCCGCCGAGCGCGCCCAGGCGCTCGGTCATCACGCCCATCACGAAGCGCGCCTTCTCGGCCATCGCGTCGGGCGAGGTCTCGCCGAGCCGCACGATGCCCGCGGCCCCGCGCGCCCGGTCGCGCATCTCGCCCGCGCCGGCGACGATGAAGGTCGGGGCCGGCGTGGTCCCCGGCACCGTGTAGTCGAACGCGTACAGCGACGGCTCGGAGGGGCCGCCGGAGACGGGGGCCACATTGGTGCGGGGGATCGGGTTGTCCTCGCCGATCAGGATCTTCCACTCGGCGAGCATCCCGCGGTAGCCGTCGTTGAACCGCGCGAAGCCGTCGAACGTGAACTGGGCCGGGCTCCGCAGCTCGATGCCGCACAGCGCGGTGCGCGGGCGACCCTGCGCCTTGAGGTGCTCGTCGATGCGATTGAATCCCTGGCGCCACGGCACCGGCGCGGCGAGCGTCACGTGCACGATCTCGTGCCCCGGCGTCGCCACCGTGCCCGACGAGAACGCGGGAATTCCCGGCAAGAAGCGATATCCACCACTGGGACCGTCGCGCAGCATGCTGTTCTCCTGTGTCATCGGGGTGAGTGTCCGTGCGGCCCGGCTACCTCGACAGCAGGAAGGCCGCCTCGTCGAACGACTCGGCGGCGAGCTGGGGGAGGCCGATCTTCTGGTACAGGTTGCCGAGCAGCATGTGAAGGGCGGGGTCGTCGGGATTCCGCGCCAGCGCGGTGAGCGCGGTGAGGCGCGCGTCGTGGTAGAGCCCCTGCGCGGCGAGCGCCCCGCCCCTGACCGCCGCCGCCGAGTCGGGAGAGACGCCGGGGCCGAGGGCGGCATCGAGCTGGGCGAGGTCGGCGCGGACCGCGGCCGCGCGCGCCGGGTCCACCAGCTCGAACCACGCCTCTTGCGCGGGCTGGCCGAGCGCCTCGACCTGCAGCCGATAGCGGACGCCGGGGGCGAGCGCGGGCGCGTCCGCCGGGTACGCGAGGCGCGCGCCGACCACGCCCTTCTTCTCGAGCACGATCCCGCTGGGATCGAGGACGCGCACCGTGTAGCGGGAGAACGGGCTGCCGAGCCACTCGAACACGAGCGCGTCGGGCAGGACGGGGCCGTTGCGCGGCCCGAGGATCTCGGGCGGGCGCGACCCCCCGCGCGTCGACAGCACGGCCTTCGGCTGCTCCTTGGCGCCCGCCCCGAGGAAGCCGAGGCTCGCGGAGAGGAGCGCGCGCGCCTTCTGGGCCGTCCCGTCGCCCGCGGGGATTCCCGCCACCGTGTACGGCGACGTCGCTGCGCTGACCCGCACCGCGCCGCGCCCGCCCGCCAGCAACACCACCGCCGTCGCGTCGCCCGCCGTCCGCACCTGATCGCCCGCGCGGAGCGTGAGAAGGGGCGCGGCCGGCCGCCAGTCGGCCGCCCCCGCCTTGGCCTCGACCTTCCCGCTGCCGGCCTTGATCTCGGTGATCATGCCCGCCGTCTCGGCGGTCTGGGCGCCGGCCGCCGCGAGCCAGCTCACGGCGATCGCGCCGACGAGCGCCCCGGCGGCGAGTCGACGGCGCCCCCCGCGTGTGCTCATGCCGGCCATGACCCTCCTCTGGACGAATCCGGCTCCCACCATAGCAGACACGGGCGGCGCCGAGGCCGGCCGGTCACGGCGCGGGCTCCAGCTCGTAGATCGCGACGGGCTCCGCCTTGCCCTTGAGGGCGACGCGCCCGCGGTCGCGCACGGCCACGCGGTCCGTCACGTGCGCGAGCGTGCCCGCGCTGACGAGGATGGACGTGCCGAGGTCGCGATTCTGCGCCTCGATGCGCGCCACCGTGTTCACGGTGTCGCCGAGCACCGAGTACTTCTTCCGCCGGGCGGACCCCATGTTGCCGACGAACGCCGGCCCGGTGTTGATCGCGACGCCCATGGCGAGCGTGGGGCGGCCGGCGGCCGCCCAGCGCGCGTTGAGCCGGGCCAGCGCGGCCTGCATCCCGCGCGCGCTCTCGACGGCGTGCCACGCGTGGTCGGGGTCCGCGAGCGGCGCGCCGAACAGCGCGAGCATGCCGTCGCCGATGAAGTCGTTGACCATGCCCCGGTGGGCGAGGATCACGTCGACCATCTCGGCGAAGTACTCGTTCATGATCTCGGAGACGCGCGCGGGGGGCAGCCGCTCGGACAGCGTGGTGAAGCCGCGCACGTCGGACATGAGCACCGTGATCTCGCGCGTCTCGCCGCCCAGGTCGCTGCCCTCGCGGAGCACGCGGTCGAGCACCTCGACGCTCACGTACTGGCCGAACGCCGACCGGATGCGCCGCCGGTCGAGCCAGCGCGCCGCCTGGATGTAGCCGATCATCGCGAAGGCCGGGGCCACGCAATCGATCCAGTAGCCGCGGCGCGCGAACGCCTCGTAGCTGAGGGCGGCGACGGCGGCGATCAGGGCGAGGGCGGCGGGGACGAGCCAGAGCGGGCGGAGCCAGAGCGAGAGCAGGGCGATGCCGGCGCAGAGCGCCATGAGGAGCGCGAGGTTGAGCGCCCACGGCGGCGGGCGGAGCGCCCGCCGCGCCATGAGCGTGTGGATCATGTGGGCCTGGATCTCCACGCCGCTCATCAGGCCGACGGGCGTCGGGTGCAGATCGCGGCTCTCCGCGAACGTCGCGCCGACCAGCACGATCTTGCCGCGGAACGGGTTGTCGTCGGGGGGCGCGAGGGCGGTCCGCGCCACGTCCGCGATCGGGCCGCTCGGGAACGCGGTGAAGGTTCCCGGAGGGCCGGAGAAGTCGATCCGCCACGGGGTGGCGAGGGCGGAGAGCGAGATCGCGTCGAGCGCGAGGGCGCCGTCGGCCGACCGCGCGGGAAGCGACAGCTCCGCCCCTCCGCCCGCCAGCGCCTCGGCCAGCCGAGCGGCGCTCGACGCGTCGGCGCTCGCGAGCGCGGCGAGCGCGAACGACGGCAGGTAGCCGCCGCTCGCCGCGGGAAGCACGGGCATCATGCGCCGGATCACGCCGTCGGCGCCGACGGGCGCGTTGGAGAAGCCCGCGATCGCGCGGAGGGCGGGGGAGAAGGCACGGCGGAGCGCGTAGCGCGCGCCGCTCGATCCCGCCTCGGGCCGCGCCGGCGCCGCGAAGACCAGGCGCCCCTGCCCCCGCATGGCGGCGCGTTCGGATGTGGCGACGAGCGCGGCATCGCCGTCGCCGGGCGCGCCCACCGCCAGGTCGAAGGCGACGACGCGCGCCCCGCTCGCGAGCAGGAGGTCGGCGAGCGCGGCGAGGTACTCGCGCGGGAGCGGCTGGCGCTCGCCGAGGCTCGCGAACGCCTCGTCGTCGATCGTCACGAGCGCGATCTCCGGCTCGACCTGGCGGGCGCGCAGGAACACGAACGCGTCGACCACGCGCGTCTCCCAGCCCGCGAGGACGCCGATCCGCGAGAGCAGAGTCACCGCGACGCTGACGGCGACGCCGAGGACGAGCGCGCGGCGGACGCGGCGGCGGGCCGGGGACACGCGCGGCGCTCCGTCAGCGCGCCGCGCCCGCCGCGCCGGCGCGGCCCCCGGCGGCGGGACGCAGTGGACGCGGCGTGGCGCGCGAGCCGAACGGCATTCGCCGATCATTGCCGATTGCGATGCCGATCGCAATCGGCCCCGCGCCGCGCGGCAGGGCTCGCGACGCCAGCACTCGCGACGTCCGGCCCCGCGACATCAGGACCCGTCCGCCCGCCTCGCGTGCGTTGGTGAATGATCCGGGGTACGATGCCGACGCGATGGTGTCCCCGTCCCCGTCTTCCGCGCGCGGGCGCGCGCGTCCATCATGAGCCCGTCCAAGAAGGCGCTCGCCGACGCGCGCGGCTTCGTGTTCGACCTCGACGGCTGCGTGTGGACGGGCGAGGTGCTGATGCCCGGCGCCGCCGACGTGCTCGGGTTGCTCCGCACCCAGGGGCGCGGCGTGTGCTTTCTCACCAACAACTCGCGGGCGCGGGCGGCCACGCTCTCCGCCAAGCTCGAGCGGCTCGGCGTCCAGGCCGCCCCGCGCGAGGTGCTCACGCCGCTCGAGATCCTGGGCGAGGTCATCACCGCGCACTGCGGCCCGTCGCGCGTGCTCGCCATCGGCGGTCCCGAGCTGCTCCAGGCGGTGCTCGACGGCGGCCACGCGCTGGTGCCGGTGGAGCGCTACGCCGACGCGAAGGTCGTCGTGGTCGGCAACGACTTCGCGCTGACCTACGAGCGCCTCACGGCGGCGGCGCGCGCGGCGGCGGGCGGGGCGACGTTCCTCACGCCCAACATCGACCCGCGCCTGCCCCTCGAGGAAGGCGGCTTCCTCCCGGGCTGCGGGGCGATCGTCGAGGCGGTGGCGTCGGCGGCGGGCGTGCGCCCGATCGTCGTCGGCAAGCCGGAGCCCCCGCTGTTCGAGCTGGCGCTGCAGCGGATGGGCGTGAAGGAGACGGAGGCGGTGATGGTCGGCGACAGCGTGGACTCGGACGTGCGCGGCGCGCGGCGCGTCGGGATGACCGCGGTGCTCTTCGCCCCGAAGGGCGGGCCCGACGGCGTGGCGCATCACATGGTCCGGTCGATGGCCCAGCTCAGGCGACTCCTCGCATGAGCCCGGCGCGCGTCTTCCTCCATTCGGGCGGGCCGCTGGGACCGGCGGGGTGGGCCGGCCTCGCGGAGTTCTTCGGCGCCGCCCGGCGCGTCGCCTTCGTGACCGCGGCGAACCTCCACGACGAGGCGGCGTACTTCGCGCGCATCAAGGCCGCCGTGGAGGCGCCGCCGCCCGCGGGCGCGGGGCTCGAGGCTCTCCACCTCCGCTGGAACGACCGGCCGCTCGGCACGCTCGCCGGCGCCGACGCGCTGTTCATGGGCGGCGGCAACACGTACGCGCTCCTCGACCGCCTCCGCGGGTCGGGGCTGCTCGATGCGATCAACGCGCGCGTCGCCGCGGGGATGCCGTACGCGGGGGCGAGCGCGGGCTCCAACGTCGCCGGCCCCAACATCCTCACCACCAACGACTGGAACGTCGTCGGCCTGGGCCGCTTCGACGCGCTGGGCCTCGTGCCGTTCAACATCAACCCGCACTATCGCGAGACCGACCCGGCGATGGCGCCGTACAGCGAGACGCGCGACGACCGCATCCGCGAGTACCACGCCGTGAACGCGAATCCGGTGGCCGGGCTCGAGGAGGGGGGCTGGGTCGTCGCGGAGGCGGGCGCGGTGACGGTGCGCGGCGCCGCCCGCGTCAAGCTCTTCCGGCGCGGGCAGGAGCCGGTCTGGTACTCGCCCGGCGACCGCCTGCCGGTGGGCCCGTAGTCACGGAGGCTCCGACATGAAGATCACCGACGTCACGCTGACGCTCTTCGCCTGGCCCGGCATTCCCCCGACGACGTACGGGCGCCACACCGGGCGCTTCAGCGGCGAGAGCCAGCTCGGCCTGCTCGCGATCCGCACCGACGAGGGCGTGGAGGGCAACGCCTTTTTGGGCTCGGCGATGCGCGGCGCCCACATGGATGCGGCCTCGCTCATCTCGCACCTGAAGCCGGCCGTCATGGACCAGGATCCGCTCGACCGCGAGCGCCTGTTCCACGCGCTCTGGTCGCGCAACCGCCAGACCACGTACCGGGCCATCGGCGCGATGGACATCGCGCTCTGGGACATCGCCGGCAAGGTCGCCGGGCTGCCGATCCACCGGCTGCTCGGGTCGTACCGCGACCGCGTGCCCGCCTACGCCAGCTCCGCGGTGCTCCCGTCCAAGGAGGCCTACGCGGAGGAGGCGGCGCGCTTCAAGGCCGACGGCTGGACCGCGTACAAGATCCACCCGCCGACCGATCCGGCCGTCGACATGGAGGTGTGCCGCGCCGTCCGCCGCGTCGTCGGCGATCGCTTCACGCTGATGCTCGACTCGACGTGGGCGTACCAGTACCCGGAGGCGCTGCGTGTGGGGCGGGTCGTCGAGGATCTCGGCTATCACTGGTACGAGGACCCGCTGGCCGACGACGACCTCTACAACTACGTCAAGCTCAAGCAGCACCTCTCGATCCCAATCCTCGCCACCGAGTACGCGCCGGGCGGCTTCACCGCCTACGCACCGTGGATCGTGGCCCGGGCCACCGACTTCCTGCGGGGCGACGTGGCGGTCAAGGGCGGCATCTCGGCGCTCGTGAAGACGGCCCATCTGGCCGAGGGCTTCCACATGAACTACGAGATCCACCACGGCGGCAACTCGCTGAACAACGTGGCCAATCTCCACGTGGCTATGGCGATCAAGAACTGCGAGTTCTTCGAGGTGCTGCTGCCCGCGGAGGCCCAGAAGTACGGGCTGGTCGCCGACATCGAGGTGGACTCGCACGGCATGGTGCGCGCGCCCACCGCGCCGGGTCTGGGGGCCCAGATCGACTTCGAGCTGATCGAGCGGAAGAAGCTCTCGGTGCTGCGCTAGCCGTCAGCGCAGGCCGGCCACCACCGCGGTCAGGGCGGAGGCGGCGCGGCGGAGGGCGTCGGGCTCGAGCGTCTCGAGCGCGTCACCGCTCGTGTGGTAGGTGTGAAACGGCGGCGGGCGGTGGATCAGGCTGCGGAAGGTCGAGCGTACCGGGCTGAGCACGAAGCGGCGCAGGTCCTCCGCGTGCGCGACCGGCACCATGGTGAAGCCGTGGGCGGGCACGCCCGCCGCGGCGAACGCGCGGTGATCGCTGCCGAACATCGGGATGCGACCGACCACGTGATAGCCCGCATCGCGCCCGAGGCCGGCCGACTCGAGCGCGGCGGTGACCTGTTCGAGAAACGGGGTCTCCGCCGCCACATCCCACAGCGCGACCGCGTCGCCGATGCCACACAGCTCGAGGCTCAGCACGCCCCCGACGTCCGGCAGCGGAGTATCGGCCACATAGCGTCGCGCGCCCAGATAGTCGACCTCCTCCGCCGCGGTGAAGAGCAGCCGCACGCGCCAGCCTGGCGGGATGCAGCGCGGCAGGCGCGGGATCAGGTGGAGCAGCACGCCGACCGCCGCCGCATTGTCGTTGGCTCCGGGGCTGCCCGGAATCGCGTCGTGATGTGCGCACAGCACGAGGACGCGTGCGCCCTCGCCGAGCTCGACCGCGAAGGTCTCGCCGGAGCCCTCCGCCGCCGCGAAGCGATGGCGCGAGAAGGCGATGCCGCGGTGCTGGAAGTATCGCGGGAGCGCGGACTCCCGCGCGGCATTGTCACGCCCGCACAGCAGACGGGCCAGCGACAGGGGCGTATCGTCGCCGGCCAGAACCGCCTCGAGTGGCGCCGGCGGCCGGATCGGGCCGCGAGGGCGGCGACTGAGCAGCCGCCCCAGCGACCGTAGCAGAAGCTGGCGCAGGAAGAGGCCCGCGCTCAGTTGAACACGACCACGCCGCGGGCGACCTGCCCGGTCCGCAGCGCGGTGAACCCTTCATTGATATCTTCCAACTTGTAAGTGCGGCTGATGAGCTCGTCGATCTTGAGCCGGCCGTCGAGGTAGAGGTCGACAAGCTTCGGGAAGTCGGTGTTCGGCCGCACCGAGCCGTACATCGTGCCCTTGATGACCTTCTCCTGCAGGGCCATGTTGTAGGGTGTGATCGGCGCGCGCACGTTGAGCGCGGCCATGCCCACGATCACCGCGGTGCCGCCGGGACGGATCGCGTCGACGATCTGCAGGGTGGTGGCTTCGCCGCCGATGGCGTCGAAGGCGTAGTCCACCCCGCGCCCCTGCGTCAGCTCGCGCACGCGGTCGACCACGTTCTCGGTCTTGGCGTTGATGGTGTGTGTGGCGCCGAAGCCCTTGGCGTAGGTGAGCTTGCTGTCGAGGAGATCGGCGGCCGCGATGATGGAGGCCCCGGCCAGCCGCGCCCCCTGTACCACGTTGAGCCCCACGCCACCGCAGCCGATGACGAGGACGGAAGCGCCCGCCTCCACCTCGGCGCAGCGGGTGACCGCGCCGACGCCGGTGGGCACGCAGCATCCCATCAGCGCGGCCTGGGGCCACGGCATCTCCTTCCGGATCGGCACCAGCATCTCGGCCGGGCACACCACCTGCTCGGAGAAGGTGCCGATGCGCGCCATCTGGTAGATGTCTTGCCCATTCCGCTTGAGCCGGAAGGTGCCGTCGAGCATGCCCCAGCGCGGCGAGGCGTGGCCATCGCACAGGATGGAGCGGCCCATCGAGCAGTAGAGGCAGTGGCCGCAATGGGGCCGGAACGAGAAGATGATGTGGTCGCCGGGCTTCACGTTGGTGACGCCCGGGCCCACCTCCTCGACGATGCCGGCCGCCTCGTGGCCCAGCACCATCGGGAGCGGCGGCGTCCAGTCACCGTTCATGATGTGCCAGTCGCTGTGGCAGACGCCGGCGGCCTTGACCTTGACGCGGGCTTCGCCGACCTTCGGACCTTCCTGGGTGAGCTCCACGACCTCGAGCGGGGTATTGGCCTTGTAGAGAACGGCGGCTTTCACGGCGATCTCCTTCTTTGGAGAGTTAGGGAACGGCGGTGACGTCCACCTCGACCTCGGTCGCGACCGCGACCGTGCGATAGAGCGGTCACCGGTCCTGCCACGTCTCGACCAGGGCCCGCGCGGTGACCTGGTCGACTCCGCGCAGCGCGAACTTCACGTGGATGGCCTGGAACCGGTTGGGCGCCGCGTTGCTGCGGATGCCCTCGATCAGCACCTCCATGCTCTTGAGCGGCACTCCGGTATCGTGGGCGTGCTTCTCGATCAGGGTGACCCCGCACGAGGAGATGCCGGCGAGGAACGCCTCGCCGTTGGTGATCGCCTCGTTGGGCCCGGACGGTGAGTCCAGGACGAAGTGCTGGTGCCGGGCGCTGTTGAGCGAGCGGCCGAGCACGCCACTCGAGCCGGATCGCACCGTGTCGATCTTGACGCCGTCGGTCATGCGTGGCCTCTCGGGGTCCGGGCGCTGCGCGGCCGATGATGCGGCGGCGCCGGGGCCCTGTCAAGCGCGGTATCATCAGGCCCCATGGGGGCCCGATGGCGGGACTGCGCTGGCCGCACGTGATCTTCCTCGGATCGACGTGGGCCCTGGTGTCCTTCCTGGCGCTCATGGTGGTGGGCCTCGCGTGGACCACGCGACTCAAGCCGCAGGCGCTGGCGGACGCGCGCGCCCAGCGGCAGGAGACCGTGCGGGTGCTCGCGCGTCTGGCCGACGCGCAGGTGCGCGACAAGCTCGACGCGCTCGGGCCGGTGGCGGGACATCTGGCCCAGATCTGGGCCTCGCACGAGCCGCGCGCGCTGCAGCGCGAGATCGACGGCGTGCGGGCGATGCTGCAGATGCCCACCCTGTTCGTGGTGGCGCCTGACGGCCGGCCGCTCGCGTTCAGCCCGATGACCGCGCCCGACGGCAGCTCCAACCTGGATCTGCGGTACTCGGACCGCCCGCTCCTCCAGGAGGCGATCCGCACCCAGCGGCCGGCCATCTCCGGCATCATCTTCGGGCGGGCCACCCGCGATTTCATCGTGGGGGCGGCGGTGCCGATCCAGATGGACCAGCAGACCGTCGCCTACCTGCTCGGCAGCATCCGCCTGCAGGCCTCCATCGAGGCCATCGAGCAGGCCGCGGCCGGTCCCGGCGGGTGGCTCGTGATGATCGATAGCGACAACCGGGCGATCTACCTCGACCCGAAGACCCGCCAGGTCACCCAGGAGGACTGGAAGGGCCATCCGGTCGTGCGGGAGCTGTCCCGCCGGAACGGGACGGGGATCGTGGAGATGGACGACGGTGACTGGCTCGTGACCCAGGCGGTGATGCCGACGCTGCGGGTCAATCTGGTGCTGCTGGGCTCGGTCCATCAGATCCTGGGGTCCCAGCGCGCCGTGCTCCTGACCCTGGGGGCCACCCTGCTGGTGTCCCTCGCAATGAGCCTGGCCGTCGCCACCGTGGTCGCCATGCGCTTCGTGCGCGAGCAGCAGGCGGCCGAGGCGGCCGACAAGGCGCGTGTTCCGGTGAGCACTTAGCCCCATGGACGGGCTGCTTTCACAACCGGTGGGGACCGGGGTCTCAATAGGCAGGGTGATGGCAGAGGATGCCTTCGAGGCGGTGGTGGGAGCCCATCACGCGGAGATACGGCGCTACCTGCTGCGGGTCACGGCGCGCGCCAGCGACGCCGACGACCTCTCGCAGGAGACCTTCCTTCGCGCGTTCCGGGCCTACCGCGCGCTCCCGGATGGCGCGAATGTGCGGGCCTGGCTGTTCACGATCGCGACGAATCTCGGGCGGAATCACTTCCGCGCGCAGTCGCGGCGGCGGAAGGCTTACGCGGCCGCGGCGCTGGAGATGCCGGTGGGCGCCCCCGCCCACGCGGACGGACAGGTGATGGCCGAGCAGGCGCGGGCGCGGATCGAGCGGGTGATCGACGGGCTGCCCGAGAAGCAGCGGCTGGCATTCATCATGAGAAAGATGCACGAGCTCGAGTACGCGGAGATCGGGACGAGCCTTCGGTGCTCGGAAGAGAGCGCCCGCGCGAACGTCTTCCAGGCGCTCCGGAAGATCCGGCGCGGCCTCGACGGTCACCTCGCGGCGGGAACGGAGTCTCAAGCATGAGCAAGCGGCCTGCGGTCTGCCGGGAGATCGAGCCGCATCTCTTGGCGGTGGCCACCGGGG
This sequence comes from Nitrosotalea sp., assembly GCA_035519555.1. GTDB lineage: Bacteria > Methylomirabilota > Methylomirabilia > Rokubacteriales > CSP1-6 > CAMLFJ01. The sequence goes on from DATIWG010000049.1 coordinate 17,338, forward strand.
AAGCGGACCGGCGCGCCGCCGAGCGGGTGGAAGGGCACGTGGCGATCTGCCGCTCCTGCCGGGAGGAGCTCGGCCAGTACCGGGCGGTCGACGGCATGGTCCACTCCCTCCGCGGGGCGCCGATGGTCGGCGACGACGCGACCCTGGCCCGCGCGCAGCTCACCGCGAGGCTGGCGGACCTGCGCTCGCGCGTGGTGAGCTTCGGGATCTTCCCGTCCCGGCTCGGTCCGGTGCTGATCGGCCGCTCCGAGCAGGGTGTCGCGCTGGTGCAGTATCTTTCCGCCTCGGGCTCGCTCACCGCGAGCGTGCGCCGGCTGCTCGGGGATGATGCGGTGGAGGACCGGAGCGCCACCGAGGGGCTGCGCGCTGAGCTCGAGGAGTATCTCGAGGGTCGGCGAGCGCGCCTGGACTGGCCGCTCGACCTGCGGCGGATGCGCAGCGATTTCCAGCGCCGGGTACTGGAGGCCACCTCGGCCCTGCCGTACGGCGCGGTCGCCTCCTACGCGGGCATCGCCGCCCGGATCGGCGCCCCGTCGGCGGCGCGGTCGGTGGCGCAGGCGCTCCGCTGGAATCCGCTGCCGATCGTGATTCCCTGCCATCGGGTGATCGGCAGCACCGGCGCGCTCGTCGGGTACGCGGGCAAGCGCGTCGAGCTGAAGCAGCGCCTGCTCGCGGTGGAAGGTGTCAAGACGGTGGCCGCGCACCACGACTTCCGGGTTCCGCGCGAGGCGATGTACACGCTGATGGACGGCGAGCGCGAGTACTGCGTGCCGACCTGCGGCTCGCTCTCGTCCAAGCCCCTGTCCGTCCTCACCCTGTTCGGCACGCGTGAGCGCGCCGAGGCCGCCGGGCTCGCGCCCTGCTCGAGCTGCCGGCCCGATCTGCATCCGCTCCCCGCATAGCCGCGCCCCTCCGGCTCGGCCCGCCTCGTTTCACGCCGCGTGGGCCCCGGTGTCTCATCCGGTGAACGAAACGGACGACCACGGAGGAGGACACGATGATCACGGAGACGGAGGCGACGATCATGATCGCGGTGATTCCATTCCTGGCGGTGTGGGCCCTGCTCGTGGTGTCGCGACGCGTCGCCGAGGCGCGCGAAGCGCGCGTGGCCCGGCAGATCGCGCTGACCGACGCCATCCACCGCGAGCTGGGGGCGGTGGCGGCGCCGGAGGTGTGGCGGGGCTGGGGGGGCGCCTGGATCGTCTCGGTCCGGCTGCCGCTGCATCGGGAGGCTCTGGTGGGCAGCATCAGTCGGATCACCCACGATCTGTTCCGCCGACTCGACCGGCTGGAGCCCCCGCGCGTACACCTGCTGCTCGTCCCGCAGGAGCCGCGGCCAGTGCGCCGCCCGACGGCCGTCGGATCGACGCGCCCGGCCGGCCGGCTCACCCGGGCGGCCTGAGGAGGAGGAGAGCGATGGACTTCAATCTGTATGCGGTCGAGCGGATCATGGAAGACCGGCTCGCGGAGCTTCGGAGGCGCAGTGCACGGCTGGCGCTTCTCCGGGCGGTCCAGCCCGGCCCCCGGCTGTCCCGGCGGCTCGGCGCGGGCCTCATCCGGGTCGGGCACTGGCTGGTCCGGGAGGACGCGGTCCGGGTCCGCAATGCAGGAGTGCGGGTCGCCCGCTGAGGTAGTATGCTTGCCCGCAGGGCAGAGGAGGGCCCGGGGCCATGGCGGCGATGACCTACGATCGGCGGGAGCAGGATCTCGGTAACATCATCTTTCTGGAGCACGTCAACGTGCGCGTGCCGGACCAGCAGGCGGCCACGCTCTTCTACATCGCGGGACTCGGGCTGACGCGCGATCCCTACCTGATGGTGAGCGTCGACAACATGTGGGCCAACGCGGGGCAGACCCAGTTCCACCTGCCCACCGCGAAGCCACAGGTCGTGCAGGGTCACGTTGAGCTGGTGGTCCCCAACCTCGACGCGCTCACCCGGCGGCTGTCCTCGGTCCGCGAGGCGCTCGCCGGCACCGCCTTCGCCTTCGAGGTCCGGGACAAGCACGTGGCCGTGACCTGCCCCTGGGGTAACCAGTTCCGCTGCGTCGGCCCCGGCCCGGAGTGGGGCGAGATGACACTCGGCATCGGGCGCGTGGAAGTTCCGGTCGCTCGCGGTGCGGCGGCGGGCATCGCACGCTTCTACCAGAAGGCGCTGCGCGCGTCCGCCACCGTGAGCCAGGACGACCGAGGCGCGGCGGCCCACGTGAGCATGGGGTACCACCAGGAGGTGGTGTTCCGTGAGACCGACGCCGCCTTCGCGCCGTACGACGGTCACCACATCGCGATCTACATCGCAGACTTCTCGGGTCCGCACGCGTGGCTGCAGGAGCGGGGGCTCGTCACCGAAGAGAGCAACCCGTACCAGTACCGGTTCCAGGTGATCGTGGACCCGGACAGCGGCAAGCAGCTCTCCGAGCTCGAGCACGAGGTCCGCTGCGCGACGCATCCGATGTACATGCGCCCGCTGGTCAACCGCAACGCGGCCCAGCGTCAGGCCACCTACGTGCGGGGTCGCGACGCCTTCGTCCCCGGCCTGCTCTAGCCCCGGCGCGTCGCCGGCGAAGGAGGAGCGCATGCTCGCGGATCGTTACGTCAAGGCTCTGCTCACCGTGATCGCGGTGGCCCTGGTAGCCATCGCGGCCAATCTCTGGATCTCCCAGACCAGGCCCTCGGTGGCGGTGGCCGAGACGCCCGCCAAGTACGACGTGAGCGTCCCGCGCGCGTGGGGCAAGCTCGTCGGCTTCTCCAACAACAACCTCCTGCTGGAGTCGAGCGACGGCATCCTGCGCATCGTCGACGTGGAAGGCCGCGAGCCGGAGTACCCGAAGATCAAGGTGCAGGTGCGCTGGCGCTAGGCCGACCGCTCGCGCTTCTCTCCCGAGCCGCCCTCTCGGCCCTGCTGGCCGCCGCGCCTGCCGCGGCCGGCTTCGACGACGGTCGGCGCGCCTACTCCCGGGCCGACTACGCCACCGCCTACCTCGAGTGGCTGCCGCTCGCCGAGGCGGGCGATACTGGTGCCCAGTTCCTGGTGGGCTTCATGCTCGAGCGCGGTCAGGGGCGTCCCGCGGATCCCGCCGCGGCGCTGACCTGGTACCGCCGCGCCGCGCAGCAGGGCGACGTCCACGCGCAGTTCCGTCTCGGGTTCCTCTACGCCTACGGCCGCGGAGTGGAGCGCGATGACGTGGAGGCCGCCGAGTGGTATGCGCGCGCCGCGGAGCGTGGCAACGAGGCCGCGCGGGCCGCGCTGGAGCAGCTCCGCGCGGAAGGGCGGGTGGCGGGGCCCACCACCGGCTCACGCGAGGTGCTGCAGCTCCGCGGCGCGGCCGAGCGCGGCGCCGCCCTCGCGCAGTACCAGCTCGGTCTGCGGTACGCCAACGGCGAGGGGGTGCCGCGGGATCCCGACGAGGCGGCCCGCTGGTACCGGAAGGCCGCCGAACAGGGGCTCCCCCCCGCGCAGTACCAGCTCGCGCTGCGCTACGCCAACGGTGACGGAGTGACCAAGGATTTCGAGGAGGCCGCCAAGTGGTACCGGCGCGCGGCCGACCAGGGCGTGCCCTTCGCGCAGTTCAACCTGGGCGTGCGCTACGCCAACGGGCAGGGAGTCGAGCGCGATCCGCAGCTCGCGTACCTCTGGTTCAGCCTCGCCGCGCAGGGTCTGCTCGGGAAGGAAGCTGACACCGCCCGCCAGGCACGCGACTCGATCAAGGCCATGCTGACGCCGGAGCAGGTCGCGCGTGCCGACGAGATGGTGAAGGAGTGGCGCCCCGGGGTGGAGAACCCGGAGGCGGCCGCCGCTACGCCTCGAAGGTGATCGCCTGGGCGCCTTCCCAGCAGAGGAGCCGCCCGAGCTCGGGAAACTGCCCACGCCCGTCGACGATCGTGAGGAAGTGGTTACCGGAGAGCGGACCCTTCACGCTCGCGAACCGGGCGGTCCCGTACGGGAAGAGGATCTCGGTCTCGCTGATCCCCGCGGGGTGGAAGAGCAGCGCTCCGGGCGCCGGCTCGCGGGTGGCGTTCTCCGCGCCCACACCGAGGTCGAAGTCGCCCAGCGGGATCCAGCCCGCTTCCCCGCTCCAGCGAGCCTGGATGATCCGCTGCCGGTAAGGCAGGAGCCGGCGGAACGCGGCGCAGGTGCGCGGCGCCGCGGCCTCTTCCCAGCGGGCGGTAAACGCGAGCGGGCCTACTCGGATGCGGATCGGCGGCGGCATCGGAGCAGAAAGCGGGCGCGAACCATCATCGGCCGGATGCTACCGACGGGGTCTCCCGGTGTCAACGCGCCTTCGGTGTAGCCGGCACCGGATCCTCACACTCGACCATCGAATCGCGGGCCGGCAGACCTTCCTGCTCGTGTTCCTCACCACATCATGGTGGGCCACGACAAGGGCTGAGCGCGGCTCAGCGGCGCCGTGACTTCCGGGAGGGTGCGCGCGCGGGCTTCCGCCGGCGAGCGGTCCTCGGGGCCCGCTCGGGTAGCACCGCCACCGCCTCGACCTCGATGAGCAGGTCCGGGCGCACGAACTGGGAGATCTCGATAAGGGTGCTCGCGGGCCGACTCGCTCCGAAGTACTCCTTCCGCACCGTGTTCACCTTCTCCCGGTCGCTGACGTTCTTAAGGTACACGGTCACCTTGCACACGTCGGCGAAGGTGGCCCCGGCCGCGGCCAGGCAGCGCTTGATGTTCTCGTGCACCTGGCGGGTCTGGGCGACGATGTCACCGCCGCCCACCGTCCGGCCCTGGTCGTCGCTCGCCACACAGCCCGACACGAAGACGATCCGCCCGGCGCGGACGACGTGGACGAAGTGGCTGATCGGCTCGGGCATGCCCGGTACCCAGATCTCTTCCCGGTGAGCGGCGGTGGCCATCGTCATATCCTCCTGTTGGGTGGGTGGCGTCGCCCGTGGATTATTCTCCGGCGCGCCCGGGCGGGTCAAGCCGCGTCCGCGGTGAGAGCCGGCGTGACACCGGCTGTCAACGGAGCGGCGAGGCGGGGCGCCAAGTGCGCAGTTTCTCGACGGATCTGGAGGTTCTGGCCATGGTCCGACTCTTGCTGATTCCCGAGGGCATGATCAAAAGATTCGCGACTGCCGGTCTCGCCACGCTCCTAGTGCTGGCCCTCACCGCCACGTCGGTCCGCCCCCAGACGCTCGATCCGGCGGCGGCCAGTGCGCTGGCCACGACCCTCCGGATGCTGGCCGATCCGGCTTCGCGGGGCCAGATCATTGCCACCGATCCCGCCGCCGCCGAGATCGACAAGCAGGTGCAGGGCATGGCCGGCTCGGCACTCGCGCAGGAGGTCTACGGCCTCGCGGCCGAGGTCTTCGCGGACCTGGCCCGGAACTCGGGGGGCGACCCCAAGCGCATGAACGAAGCGCTCGAGCAGGCCAAGTCCGATCCGGCTGGTTTCGCCGCGATGCTGCGCCCGGAGACGTTACAGCGGCTGCGGGAGCTCTCCACCAAGATCTCGGACGCCAAGCACTGAGCCATGGATCCGATCACGCACCTGAAGGGCCGCATGGCGGAAGCACTGGTGGAAGGCATCTTCAAGCGTGCGCAGTACACGGTGGCGCGGGTGGGGCGTGAGACGCAGATGCCGGCGCTGATGCGGAGCGGCCGTGGCGAGTTCATGCCGGACTTCGTGGTGTGGCGGACGCTCGACGAGCCGAGTCTGGGCCACCATTCTTACCGCCTGCTCGCCATCCAGGTGAAGTACCGCGCCGATCTGGACGAGTATCTGCGCCACGACTCGCCTTCGCGCTCGCCCGAGGTTGCTCAGCAGTGGCCCGAGCTCTACGAGATCATCGTGACGGATCGTCCCGAGGCTGGCCGTTCGTGCTTCCAGGCCGTGCATGTGTCGGCGTTGCCCCAGGGCCTCCCGCCGGTCACGCTCGACCTCCACCTGGTGCCCGGCCTCGACGTGTACCGGCGCACGGTGGAGGAGTACGAAGGGCTCGTCCGGGAGATCTTTCCGATTCTCGGATCGCGGAATGGGTCCGCGCCGCTCGGCGTCCCGGACCGGTCACGCAAGCCGGCGGCGCGGATGCACGGTCGCCGCGACGACGGCCGCGATCAGCGGCGGCCGCGGCCGGCCGGCGATCCGCGGGGCTATCGCCCGTCGGCGCCGCCCCAGGAGCACCGACACGGCGTGAGCGAGTAGCGTAGCCCCGAGGTCTCGCTCACGCTCGCGACCTGCCAGCCGCCCAGCAGCGAGTAGCCCATCCGGAAATAGTGGTCGGTGGAGTCCATCCCCACGCTCTGGCCATTCATCAGGTAGCGCGCGCGACAGGTCATGCCGCCGAGCAGGCTGGGCCCACAGGTGAGCGTGGTCACGCGCACCGCGGTGCGGGCGGCCAGCACGCCCCGATCGGCCGCCTTGAGCACCCGCGCCATCCGCCGCACGTGCTTGTCTTTGACGTGGGCCTCGATCGCGGCGCGGGCGCCGTCGATACCCATGCAGGATCGTGCGAATCGGATCGCCTGGAAGCCGGCCACGCCGAGTCCGGCGCCGAGCAGTACGAGGAGGACCCCGCGCGCGAGAAACGCCGGAGTCAGGAGGCGTCGGAGCGGGCTCGTCCTGGTCTTAGCCAAGTAGTGCCTCCTGGAGAGCCAGGCCGGAAAAGGGATCGAGCAGCGACTGGCCCTCTCGCTTGAACGGGAACCAGGTGAGGCGGGCGCCCGCGAAGATCGGCTCGTCGGCCGCCGCCGCCTTCACCGCGCCCGGACTCCGACGCCGGCCCGCCGCGGCGAATCGCGCGAGCAGCACTGCATCCTCGGCGTCGTAGAAGCAGCTGTGGACGGTGGGTCGCTCGCCGGTAGCCGGCTGGTAGACCGGGGGCTTCGCGGTGAACCGCGAAGCGAGGTCGTTGAGGATCTTGAGCCGCCGACAGCGAAAGGCGGGGACGCAGGCGCGGCCCTCCGGTCCGCCGGCGGCGGGATCGAGTTGCCAGAACGGCAGGTAGACGAGGTCGGTGGGTCGGGAGGAGACTGTCGCAACCTCGGCGATCTCGTGAGGTATCTCGGTCAGATCCGCTCCATGGATCTGCCAGGCCCGGCTACACGACACGCAGAAAAAGATGACGTCGTCCGCCTCGGGCGGGAGCGTCCAGCCGCAGTTCGGGCACACGAGCGGCCGCAGCCCCACCGTGCGAGACTCCCCAGTCGCGCGCCCCGCGAGCGCATCGTACAGAGCGAGGGGGGCGCGCGGCTGGACCACGGTCTCGGCCACCGCGTCCACCACCGTGAGCCAGCGCTCGGTGTCCTGCGCCAGCTCGACCACCCAGAGCGGGAAGTAGATCACCGAGAGGATGCGCCCGAGTACCTGTCGGTACACGACGTGCTCGAAGCCCCGGGCGGTCAGGCCCTGCGCCAGGGCTGTCGCCTCGTCCATCTGCACGCTCACGATGGTGCCGAGCCCGGCCAGCGTCTCGCGCTGGAAGAGCGAGACCCGCAACGCCTGGGTGCGGACGCCGAGCGAGGCCACGCCGAGGCCCGGGACGTCCGCCGCCGGGAAGCTCTTCTCGACGTATCGATCGAGGAACTGTACCGGCGCGTCTTCCGAGGGCTCCCGGGCTGGTCGCGGGGCGGCGAGTACCGCCTGCTCGAGGGACCGTTGCGGCGTCGTCGGCTCACCGAGGATGTCGCGCACCACGTCGCCAGCGCGGGAGCCGAGCAGCACGTCGGCTCCCCAGCCCAGCACGGCGCCGAGCGGGATATCGATCTCGGGACGATCGCTGGCCCGGTCGCCGCCGCCGATCAGCATCGAGGGAACGTCGGGATCGGGCGCCGGCTTGGGCGGGATGTCCTGCCACTGGAAATCGTGACCGGTCAGCCGATAGAACGGCACGAAGAAGAGCTGAGCGCGTGCGACCCGGGCCTGGAGACGGCCGGTGCGCGCCGCCGCGCCGGCGACGTCGGCCTTGATCCTGGGCGGTACCCAGTAGCTCAGCACCTGCTTGCGGCCGGTCACCAGCAGGGTCGAGCCACAGCTCGGACACCGGATGGCGTTGGCCCCCTCGGAAAAGTCGAGGGGACCGCTGCAGGTGGGGCACTCGGTGGAGACGACGACCTGACGCATGGTCTCCACCGGAAGGCTCGCGGCTCAGGCCCCGGGCACCGCCTGGCCGCACGCGGAGCAGAAGCGGGCGCCGCCCGACAGCTCGGTGTGGCAGCGGGCGCACCGCGCGGCCGCCGCGAGCTGGCGGCCGCACCGCGGACAGAAGCGGCTCTCCCCGGCGACCGCCGAGTGGCAGCCCGGGCACGTGACGACCGAGGAAGCGGCCGGGGAGGCCGGCGCGGAAGACTCGGCGCCCAGGGTCTTGGCCAGCATGCCCGGCATCATCATGCCGAGCCCGGCGCCGACCCCCACGCCCACCCCGGCGGCGGCGCCATTGCCCTGCGACCCACCGCCGCCCTGTGCGGCGTCGCCCATGGCCTTGGCGGCCTTGAACTTGAGGAAGCGATCGAGGTCTCCGACCGCACCCATGCCGGAGCGCTCGTCGATCATCCGCTCGACTTCCTCGGGCGGGGTGATGCGGTTGATGTAGAAGTCGACCATCTCGGTGCCGTACTTCCGGAACTCGTCGGCCAGACGGGTTTTCAGCGCCACCGCCATCTCGTCGTACTGCTTCGGCAGGTCGACCAGGCTTTGTACCGTCTCGCCGAGGAAGTCGTTGAGCCGGGCCACGATGACCTCGCGAAGGTAGTCCTCGATCTCGTCGGTGGTGTAGGAGCCCTGCGTGCCGACCAGGCTGTTGACGAAGAGCAGCGGCTGGGTAACCCGCATCGTGAAGCTGCCGAAGGCGCGGAGGCGGATGAGACCGAGCTGGTTGTCCTTGAAGGCCACCGGATCGCGGGTGCCCCAGCGCATGTTGGTGAACACCTTCAGGTTGACGAAGTACACCTCAGCGCGGAACGGGCTCGTGAAGCCCCACGGCAGCGAGAGCAGGCGAGTCAGGATCGGCAGGTTCTGGGTAGAGAGCGTGTGGCGGCCGGGCCCGAACACGTCGAGGCCCTGGCCGTCGCGGAAGAAGACCGCAGCCTGGTTCTCGCGCACGATGAGCTGCGCGCCCATCTTGATGTCTCCCGAGCCCTGCTCGGGATAGCGGCTGACGATGCCGGTGCCGGTCTTGTCGAACCACTCGATGACTTCCATCATGATGGCCATGAACGGTCTCCGTTTCAGTCCGCGTCGACGATGCGCCGGCGCTGGTCGAAGAGCTGGCCGAAGTCGTCGAGCGCCTCGGTCATGTGCCGGGCCGCGCTTTCGAGCGCGGCGGTATCCGAGAGCGCCGCGCGCACCGCCTCGGCCTTGGCACGCACCGCGCTGAGGGCGTCGAAGAGGCCCAGATCGAAGGCGTAGATCTGATCGAGCGTCTCCTGATCGACCTTGTGGAGATCGAACAGTCCGGTGTAACCGTGGCTCGCGAACTCCACCGTGCGGCCGAGCCGCTCGAGTCGCCCCGAGAGCCGGTCGAGGACGGGCAGGCTCGATGGGTCACCGGACTCGGCGAGCCGGGCCTTGTCCTGCTCGAGGGAGAGCGCGAGCCGGCGCATCTCCCCGACGAGCCGCATGCGCACCTGCTTGTCGGTGGCCCGGGAGTTCTCCCGGTCCTGGTAGCCGGCGATTCCTGGGACGAAGCGGACGAGCCGCTCCAGCCTGCTGGCGACGGTGACACCCATGAGAGCCTCCTCTTGGTCGGCCAGGACGTGTCCGGGCCAGGCGGGGTAAGGTGCAATCCGATTGCCAGTGATAGTTCGACTTAAGAGCTTGGAAGGATTGACGAAGATTCGATCGGCGGTAGGGAGAGGTGGCGGCCTGTGTCAGTCCGCTGACACTTCTTGACTGCCGGGAGCCCGAACAGTCTCGGCCACGGCCGCCCGTCGGCGCCAGCTCCGGAGCCGACGCCAGGCCAGCGCGAGGCCCGTCCATACCAGCACGGCGCCACCCCCCGACGCCATGAAGGCCACAGCCTGACCGGCGATGCCGCCTGCTTCGCCCGTATGAAGCGGCCGCACCCAGGCCCGCAGACGTCGGCCGAGGTTCTGCCCGGCGAAAGGCTCCCACTTCACCACCTCGCCGGTGAAGAGATCGAGAACCAGCTGCGATCGAGGAGCGGGGTGCCAGCCGACGGGCTCCTGGATAAAGAAGATGACTGGCCTGTCGGGCCGCGCGGGCACGCGGAGGCTGATCGCCACCCAGCCGGGCACCTGCTGCTCGGCGCGGAGCCAGAGGATGTCGAGCCCGGCGGGTACGCGGCCGTCCTCTCGCCGCGGGGGTGCGCCATCGCGCGCCCGCCCACCCGCCCGCTGTCCGTCTCGCGTGGGTTCTGTGGGGCGCTCAGCCGCCGGCGGCTCGTTGCCGGTCAGCGTATAGAGCAGGTTGTTGGCCCACTGGTAGGACATCACGAGGCCGGTGAGGATCAGCACGAGGAGCACAGGCGCGCACCAGATCCCGATCACGTTGTGCCAGTTGAAGTCGCGCGCGCGCCCGCGGAGGCGCCCGTTGAACAGCGTGACGTGGCGCAGGCCCTCGCGCGTCCGGCGACGCGGCCACCAGAGGTAGACGCCGAGTATCACCAGGCCGAGGAAGCCGAGATTGGCCGCACCGGTGATCGGCCGGCCGACCTCGCGCGAGCCGAGCCACCGGTGCCATTCCACGACCTCGTGCAGAAAGTCATGGACCGGCGAGAGCTCGCCCAGGACGGTGCCGCGGTAGGGATCGACGAAGAGCGTGCCGCCCTCGCGGCCGAAGCTCACCGCCACCGCCGCGGTGGGGTCGGAGCGGAGCGTCACGATCGTGGGCCGCACGTCCGGCCGCGCCTCGCGCGCTCGGGTCAGCAGGGTTTCCACCGCGAGCCGTGGCGCGCCCGGTGGGGGCAGTACCACGCGCCGGTCGTGCTCGAGCCACTCGGTGATCTGGGGCTCGAAGGCCAGGAGCACCCCTGTCACCGACATGAACAGGATCACCGCACCGGCGGTTACGCCTACCAGCAGGTGCACCCAGAAGACGAGCATCCGCAGGGACACGGGCGGGCTACTGACGTCTCGGGACCGCCTGTCCGGGCGCGCTGCCCGGCATCGCCTTGTCCGGCGGGGTACCGGTGGTCGGCTGCTTCATGGCCTCGCGCACCTTGGCCACTTCCTTCTGCGCGGGCTCGCGGGTCTCACTGTGCTGCGCCGCCCTCTCGAAGGCCTGGAGCGCGCCGGGCAAGTCGCTCAAACGCGTGCGCACCACCCCGAGGTTGAACCACGTGCGCCCGTCGTCGCGCAGAGCGGCAGCACGGCTGAAGCCTTTCTCGGCCGCGGGCAGATCGTTCTTCTCATACGCGACGCGGGCGAGCGTGGCCCACACCTCGGGCACCTTCGAATCCCGGTCGGCCAACACCTGGAGCTGGGTCACCGCGCGCGGCTGCTGGTTCGCCTTGAGCAGCATGAAGGCCAGGCGCACGCGAAGATCGTCCTGATCGCGCAGGGCGATCGCCGCCTCGTACTCCCTCGTCGCGTCGTCCACCCGGTTGAGCTGTTCGTAGGCGCCTCCCAGATCACGGTGGCCCGCGAACGAGCCCGGATACAGCTCGACCACCTTGCCGAATGCGATCACCGCCTCGTCCCAGCGCGACTGGAACATGGCGGCCTGCCCGCGAAGGTAGTAGGCGAGCACGTGCGTGGGCTGCTGGGCGATGGCCTGTCCGGTCAGCGCGCTAACCCTCGCGTAGTCCTTCCTGTCCATGGCCTCGACGGACTGCCGATAGAGGGCAAACGCCGGATCGTCCCAGATGCCCTGGGCCTGCGCGGTCCCGACGGTGGCGATGGCGCAGAAGGCCAGCGCCATCGCGGTACCCAGCGCATTCCCGGACGGCTTCCGACGATGGCGGGGGCGCGTCCTCAGGGAACGCATGCTGCTCAGCGGGCGTGCAGCTCGAAGCGTACCGGTAAGGTGACCCATACGGCGACTGCCTCCTTTCCACGGCGGGCGGGCTCGAAGAGCCAGGTCTTCACTGCCTCGACGGCGGCGCGGTCCAGATCCAGGCGGCCCGCCGAACGCTGCACCTGCACGGTGCCGACCTTTCCGGTCGTGAGCACCTCGAAGCGCAGCCTGACGACGCCTTCGGCGCCCTCGCGGCGGGCCGCCTCCGGGTAGTGGGGAGTGGTCTGATAGCCGCCCAGCGGGCGAGCGAGCGAGGTGACGCCTTCACCCGTGCCGCGGGCGAGGCCCGGGCCCACGCGCGCGCTCCCGCTAGGCGCACCGGGAATCTCGGGCGATGGGAGGAGCAGCCCGCCGGCGCCGGCCGGGCCCGGGATGGCCAACGCGAGGCCCGGCGCCTCGGCCGAGGCCATGTAGCGCCGATCGGGCGAGGCGGGGGCCGGATCCGACGTGCGCTCGAGGCGCGGTGGTGGATCCGGCAGCAGGTCCTGAAACGTCGGGGCGGAGCGGACCATCCGGTTCGGCTCCGAGACATGGCGCGGCGCTATCTTCGGCTTCTCGGGCGGCGGCGGCTCCACACGGACCACCTCGACCGGCACCAGGACGGGCTCGGGCGCGTGACGCCCGACGGCCACCACCGAGGACACCGCAACGACGCCCACCGCGTGGATCCCCACCGAGAGCCAGATCGGCCAGCCGGCCAGTCGCCCGTCGCTCATTGCGATGCGCTCTTCAGGTCTCGGACCATCGCCGCAACAGGTTGTGGTAGCAGCTCGTGAGCGCGACCACTCCCGGGTTGAGGGGCGTCGCCTCGCTCACCTGGCCGATCGCCATGTCGAGATCGAACAGCAGCGACCGCTCGCCGTCGTCGCGCACCATGCTCTGGACCCAGAAGATGGAGGCGAGGCGGACGCCGCGGGTGACCGGCGTCACCCGGTGGAGGCTCGAAGCCGGGTAGAGGATCATGTCGCCGGCGGGCAGCTTGACCGCGTGCGCCCCGTAGGTGTCGTCGATCACGAGCTCACCGCCGTCGTACTCCTCGAGGCGACTCAGGAACAGCGTCGCGGACAGGTCGGTGCGGACCCGTAGCGGCGCGCTCGACAGCTCGCGGATCGCGTTGTCGACGTGGGCGCCGAAGGCCATGCCTGCCTCGTAGCGGTTGAAGAGAGGCGGGAAGACCCTCAGGGGAAGGGCGGCTGCCATGAACAGGGGAGTCCGCTCGAGCGCGGTCACGATGACGTTGCCCATCTCCCGCGCTTCGGGCGTGGCCTCGTCCACCTGCCGGTTGTGCTTGACCCGGGCCGCGAGGTGGCCGGACGTCTCGCGCCCGTCCACCCATTTGGCCTCCTCCAGGAGCGTGCGGCAGTGTGCGACCTGCGCGTCGGTCAACACCCGGGGGATGTGCAGGAGCATCGCGCCGCTCAGAACCTCCAGGTTCCCGTGAGCAGGAAGGTTCGGGCGTTGCCCGGGATGACGTGGTCCGGGTGGATGGCGTCGAAGTACCGAGCGTCCGAGATATTGATGACGTTGAAGCGCAGCTCGAGCGGCTGGATCGGCCGGTAAGCGATCATCACGTCGCCGCGCGCGTAGGACGGGACCACGTTGAGGTTGTCGGTGTTGGCGTATCGCTTGTCCACGAAGTTCGCGCCGCCTCCGACCTGCCACTGCCGGGTGACGTCGTAGGTGGTCCACAGGCTCGCCGAGTTCTCCGGCACGTTGGCCAGACGCTTGTTCTCGATCGGGATCCCGGTCACGATGTCGTTGGAGGTGAGGATCCGGGAGTCGAGATACGCGTAGGCGAGCCAGATGTTCCAGCCGGTCAGGACCTGACCGACCCCCTCGAGCTCGAAGCCCCGCACCCGCTGCTTGCCGTCGGTCACCTGCACGCCCAGGACCGGGTCGGTGGTGCGAGCGTTTAGCTTGTACGTCTGGAACACGGCGGTGCGGATCCCGAGCCTCCCCTCGAGGAGGTCCAGCTTGGCGCCGAGCTCGTAGGTCTCGTTCTTCTCGGGCTCGGTGCTCGCGTTGTTGAGGTTCAGGGTCAGTGCTTCCGCGGATGGGTTGAAGGACGTACCCCAGGAGAAGTAGTAGGTCTGGCTCCGGGCGGGCAGGAAGACCAGGGCGGCCCGCGGGCTCAGGGCCTCGTCGGTCCGCGACAGCTTCTGGGCCGCGAAGTGGTTCTGGAAGTGAGCGTCGAACAAGTCGTAGCGGAGCCCGCCCATGATCTTCCACTGCTCGGTGAGCGCCATCTCGTCGACCGCGTAGACGCCCACCCCGGCTGCATTGGAGGAGCCGTTGAAGTTCTTGACGCGCCCCATCGCGGACAGGTTCGGGAACGCGAACGGGTTGACCAGCGTGGTGGGGGGTACGTTCGTGAAGGTGTAACGCTGCACCTCGGAGGTCTCGTAGGAGGAGTCGACGCCGCCCACCAGCGTGTGCTTGAACCGCCACGTTTCGAACTTGGCGACCACCTCCGCGTTGTTGAGGACGTACTGGTCCAGTTCGGTCCGCTGGGTCCCGGTCCGGGTGACCTGGATCTGGTTCAGCGGCAGGGTGGTCTGCGACGTCCCGACGATGGCCGGGATGGACACGAGCGAGCCGCGCTCGGCCGAGGACAGGCGCAGGGTGTTGCGGAGGCGGATGTTATCGTTGAAATCGTGCTCGAAGCGCAGGGTGCCGATGTTGACGTCGTCGTGCTCGTAGTCGCGGTCGGGCAGACCATAGAAGTTCGCGTTGCGGACGGGTGCCGGCTCTCCCCGGAGATAGGGCAGGCCGTAGTCGGGGAGGTTCTTGTCACCCTGGTAGAAGTAGCTGCCGATCAGCCGGGTCGGGCCGTTGAGCCCGATCGCGACCGAGGGCGCCACCCCGTAGGTCTCGGTGTTGACGTAGTCGCGCCCCGGCGTATCACCCTTCGTGAACAGCAGGTTCAGGCGCGCGGCCCCGGAAGGGCCGAAGGGCTGGTTGAGATCCGCGGTGGCGCGTCCCTGGGGCCCGGTGCCCACGGTGCCGCTGATCTCGTAGAACGGGGTGAGCTTCGGGGACTTGCTTACCTGGTTGATGATGCCGCCCGTCGAGCCGCGGCCGAAGAGCACCGAGGACGGCCCCTTGAGTACCTCGACCGCTTCGAGGTTGAAGGTGTCGCGCGGGTACTGCCCCAGGTCGCGCAGGCCGTCGAGGTAGATGTCATTGCCAGCCGGGAAGCCCCGGAGCGTGAGGTTGTCGCCCTGGCGCCCACCGCCCTCGCCCGCAGACAGGCTGATGCCGGGCACGGTGCGCAGCGCGTCGCGGAGGGTGAAGAAGCCGCGCTCCTCCAGCATCTTCTCGGGGATGACCGTGATGGACTGCGGGGTGTCCTGGATCGGGTCCGGCAGCTTGTAGAGGCTCGGCTGCTCGATCTTGTACTGATCGCGCTCGCCGCGGACGTCGACGCCCGGCAACGAGACGTCGTCCTTGGGATCCTTCTGCTCCGCCGCGGGCGGCGGCGTCTGCGCCCACGCCTGCGAAGCCGCCAGGGCCAGGCCCATGCCGACGGTGGAGCCGACGAAGCCTTGAAGCTTGAGCGCGCGACGCTGGACGCGCGCGATGCGTCTGAGGAATGACCGACGGCGACCTATGAGCGCCTCCCGAAACGTGAGATGGCCGGGCTGGCTGGCGCGGGTCGGTCTACCGGGGGCTGGCTAGCTTGGCGACATTAGGTAACCCTAATCCAAGAAGGTTGTCAACCCTAAATCTGTGGGCGGTCCCGGTGGCCGGGTGCGCACCCTCAGGGGGCGAAGTCCCGCAGGAGCCGGCCGGGCCGGCCGCAGTCCTTGACCAGGCCGCGCTCGTCCACGGTCCGGACCCCGTTGACCCAGACCCCGTGGAGGCCGACGGCCGGGGTGTCGAGCCGGCTGGCACCGGTGGGCAGATCGTTGACGCGGCGCTTCTCGCCGCGGCCGACCGTCTTGGGGTCGAACAGCATGAGATCGGCCCACGCTCCGGCGCGGAGGCGGCCCCGGTCCGGGATGCGGTAGGCATCGGCCACCGCGCTGGTGACCGCGCGGACGGCCTGCTCGAGCGTGAGGTCGCCGCGCTCGCGCGCCCAGTGGCCGAAGAGGTGCAGTCCGAAGCCGGCATCGCAGAGGAAGGACAGATGCGCGCCCGCGTCGGACAGGGCCACCGCCGCGTTGGGGTGCCGCAGCAGGCGCCGCACCTCGCTCTCGTCGATGTTGAAGAGCCGGCAGTCGAACATGGCGTCGAGCTCACCGGCGAGACCGAAGTCGAGGAAGGTGTCCCACGGGTGCTGGCCGCGCTCGCGCGCGAGGGCGCCGATGGTCGTGCCCTCGAGGCGCCGGTGCTCGGGCCGCGTGACCTGGACGATTGTCAGGTGATCCCAGTTCTTGTCGCTGAAGCGGTTCGGCACCCCGGGCTGGCCGATCTCCTGCTTGAGCGCGGCGCGGAACGACGGGTCGGCGAGGATCTCGCGATAGCGGGCCTCGGTATCGGCCACGATGGCCGGATGCCAGGCGATGAATGCCTCCAGCGGATAGGGATGTCGCAGGGTGAACTCCATGCCGAGCGGGAAACAGCCCACCTGCGCCCAGAGCTCTCGGCCCCGGGTACGGGCGGCCTCGATCTCGCCGAGCTCGCGGAACACGCGAGTCGGATCGCCCGGGTCCACGAACATCGCCGCGATCATGACCGGCCGGCCGTTGGCCGCGGCGATGGATTCGAGCCACGGCACCGTGGAGGTCATGCCCTTGGTCAGCATAAAGATCCCGCGGCCCGCCTCGCCGAGCGCGCCGGTCAGCGCCACCATCTCGCGCTCGTCGGCGAGGCGCGACGGCATCGGGATGCCGTTCTCGCCGTTGTGCTGCTCGAGGGTGGAGGTGGCGAATCCGATGGCGCCCGCGCGCAGCGCCTCGAGCACGAGACGTCGCATCTCCGCGATCTCCGCGTCGGTCGCCTTGCGCCGGCTGGCCTCCTCGCCGAGCACGTACGTGCGCACCGAGGAGTGGCCGACGAACGAGGCCACGTTCGGCACGAGCCCGCGCCGCTCGAGCGAGCCCAGGTATTCCGGATAGGACTCGAAGTCCCACCGGATGCCCGCCCGCATCGCCTCGAGCGACATGCCCTCGACGTGCGTCAGGTTGCGCACGACGAGATCGCGGTGCGCGGGCCGGCAGGGCGCGATCGTGAAGCCGCAGTTGCCGATCACCACCGTGGTGACGCCGAGCGCGGTCGACGGGGTGGCGTACGGATCCCACGTGAGCTGGGCGTCGTAGTGGGTGTGCAGATCCACGATGCCGGGAGCCAGGACGAGCCCCTGCGCGTCCATGCGTTCGCGCGCCGCTCCGAGAGCGGCGCCGTCCCGGTCGTCGCTGATCGCGGCGATCCGTCCATCGTTGACCGCGAGGCTGCCCTCGCGTGCGGGGGTGCCGAGACCATCGATGAGACGGGCGTTGTCGATGACGAGATCGTGCACGGGAGCGGCCTCCTGGTGTTGAGGTGTTCCTGACCGCCCGAGGCTAGCCCGCTCGGGAAGGGGAGTCAACCGACGCGGACACGGGACCGGCTAGAGCGTGCGGAGCGCCTCGGTGACCGGGATGCGCGCGGCCCGGACCGCGGGGAGCAGGCCGCCGGCGGCGCCGATAACGAGCGCCCAGACGAGGCCGCGGAGCAGGAGCCCCGGGGTCACCCGGAAGTCGAAGGCCACCTGCGAGAACGTGTTGAAGTTGAGCGTCGACAGCGAGGCCCCGTCGCAGTACGCGTACGCCAGGGCTCCGCCCACCGCGCCGCCCAGGAGCGAGAGGAGCAGCGCCTCGATCATCACCGAGACCACGACCGGCGCGCCCCCGAAGCCGATCGCGCGCAGGGTGGCGATCTCGACCTGGCGGCTGGCGATGGCCGAGTACATGCAGTTGAGGGCCCCGAGCGTCGCGCCGATCGCCATGAAGGTGGCCACCGTGTAGCCGAGCACGTTGATGAGGGTGGACAGGACGGAGGCCTGCTTGGCGTAGTACTCGGGCTCACGCAGCACGGTGATCGAGAAGCGCCGGTCGCGGCTCACCGAGTCGCGGAAGGCGGCGAGGCCCGCGTCGGATCCGTCGGCGAGGCGCGCCGTGACCGACTGGTAGCCGGTGCGCCGGAAGGCCGACATCGCCACCTCCGCGTCGGCCCAGATCTCGGACTCGTGAACGTCGCCGCCACTCTCGAAGACGCCCACCACCGTCCAGTCGCTATCGCGGAACGCGATGCGCGACCCCACCGTGAGCCCGGCGAACTGGGCCGCCGCCTTCCGGCCCACGATCACCTCCCGCACGCCCGGCTCGAAGCGGCGCCCGTCGACGAGCCTGGCCTCGTCGCGGATCGTGAAGGCAGCCCGCTGCACGCCGCGGAAGGGCACGTTGTTGGGATGGCTCTCGCCCCTGCGGGGCAGGTCCACCATCACCACCAGCTCCGCCGAGGCCTGCGGCCGGCCGGTGGAATCCCGGGCCACCCCGGGCAGCGCGGCCAGCAGCACGGCTTGGTCGCGGTCGACGCCGCTCGACATCTCGGCGTCCGAGCCGGCGCGAAGCATGATCACGCGATCGCCACGCCCGGTGCTGGCCAGCGTGTACCGGAAGCCTTCCGACATGGCGAGCACCGAGACCAGCACACCCACCACCCCCGCGATGCCGATCACCACCACCAGCGACGTGCCGATGCGCTGCGGCAGGTTCTGGAGATTCATGACCGTGATGGCGAGAATCTGGTTCAGCGTGCGCACGCTAGTGCCCGGACAGGGCGTCGACGATCTTGAGGCGGCTGGCGCGCCAGGCGGGCGGCAGGCCGATGATGAGCGCGACGCCGGCCGCGATGGCGCCGGCGAGGAGCCAGGTGTCCAGGCCGACGAAGAGGGGCGGGAAGCGCCCGCCGGTGGCGCCGTTGAGCCCGGGCATCGCGGCCACCGCGGCGGCCATCCCGAGGCCGCCCCCTAGGAACAGCAGCAGCACCGCCTCGGCCAGCACGAGCGCGGTGATCTTGCCGTCGGAGAAACCGAGCGTCTTGAGGATGGCCAGCTCCGGAATGCGCTCGCGGATGGACTGGGCCATGGTGTTGCCGGTCAGGATCAGGATCGTGAAGAACACCGCGACCAGGATGCGGCTCACAAGCGCGCCGATGTCGCCGATCTGCTTGGCGAAGCCCAGCGCGAACTCCTTCTCTGGCTGCGTCTTGGTCTCGTCCGGCGAGTTCATGAACAGCGCGTCGATCGAAGCGGAGATGCCGCGCGCCTGGCTCGAGTCGGCGACGCGCACGATGTACCACCCGGTCTTGCCGCGGCCGACCTGCCGAGCCTCGTCGAAGTAGGCCACGTTGATCAGCACCATGTCGGTGTTGCCGCGGACGGCGGGATCGTCGGCGTCGATGAGGCCGACGAGGTCGAACTCCCACGACATGGTGCCGTCGGTCTTCGGATGGATCTCCGAATTGATCGGCAGCTTCTGCCCGACCTTCCAGCCGAAGCGGTCGACCAGCCGCTGGCCGGCGAGCGCCCCGGTGCGCGTCTTGGCGAAGGCCTCCCGGTGCTCACGCGAGACCGTGAACTCCGGGTACATGTCGAGGTACCGCGCCGGCTCCACCGCGAAGACCGGGAAGGCGTTGGACTCGTTCTGATACCTGGCCCCGAACCAGTCCGCGTAGGCCACTCCGACCACGCCCGGCACCTGCTCGATCCGGCGCAGGTAGGCCATGGGCAGGGGCTCGATGATGGAGTAGCGTGCGGTGGTGAGCAGGCGCTTGGCGTCGGCGCTGTCGGCGCCCGACTCGAAGGCCACCTCCACCGCCTGCAGGAGGCCGAACAGCGCGAAGGCCACCACGATCGACAGCAGGGTGAGGATCGTGCGCGTCTTCTTCCGGAAGAGCCCGGCCCAGAGCAGCGGGAGGTATCTCACGCGGGGATCGGCTCCGCGGCCATGGTGCCCTTGTCGAGATGCAGGCGCCGGCGAGCGTACTCCGCCGCCTTGGGATCGTGGGTCACCATCACGATCGTCTTGCCGTGCTCCCGGTTGAGCATCTGCAGCAGCCGCAGCACGTCGTCTGCGGTGGCGCGGTCGAGATCGCCGGTGGGCTCGTCGCAGACCAGGAGCGTGGGATCGGAGACGATCGCGCGCGCGATGGCCACCCGCTGCTCCTGGCCACCCGAGAGCTCCCGGGGCCGGTGGCGCGCGCGGTCGGCGAGGCCCACCAGGGTCAGCGCGATCCCGGCCCGCCGGCGGCGCTCCGCCGCGGGCAGATCGGTGAGCAGTAGCGGGAGCTCCACGTTGCGCTGGGCGGACAGGGCGGGCAGCAGGTTGTAGAACTGGAACACGAATCCCACGTGGGCCGCCCGCCAGGCCGCGAGGTCGCCCCCAGAGAGCCGGTCGATGCGACGGCCCGCCACCACGATGGTCCCGTCGGTCGGCGAGTCGAGCCCGCCGATCAGATTGAGGAGTGTGGTCTTGCCCGAGCCCGACGGTCCCATCAGGGCCACGAAGTCACCGCCCGGGATGTCGAGGTCGATACCGTGCAGCGCCTCGATCCGCTCGCGGCCCCGGTGGTAGACCTTGGTGACGCCGCGGATCTCGACGAGGGCGTCCACCGCTACTTGCCCTCGGCCGCCTTGACCGCCCCGCCGTCCCGTAGCGCGGGCGGCGGCGCCAGCACCACACGTTCGCCCTCTCGGAGGCCGCTGACCACGCGACGCTGCCCCGC
The DNA here is from genome assembly GCA_035519555.1 of Nitrosotalea sp. Taxonomy (GTDB): domain Bacteria; phylum Methylomirabilota; class Methylomirabilia; order Rokubacteriales; family CSP1-6; genus CAMLFJ01. The sequence continues at coordinate 37,972 of DATIWG010000049.1, forward strand.
GGAGTCCGGGCCGAGCGTCACCGCGCGACGCTCCGCGCGCCCGTCGACGTACACGAAGACCACGGAGCCGCTCCCTTCGGCACGCACCGCCTCCGCGGGCACGAGCACGCCGCTCGCTACCGGCGTGACCGGGCCGCCGGCCGGCTTGGGATCGAGGAAGCCCACCCGAACGCCCATGTCCGGCACGATCCGGGCATCCCTGGTCTTGATCGCGATCCGTACCTTCACGGTGGCCTTGGTGCGGTCCGCGGTCGGGATGATCGCGATCACCTCGCCGGGGATCTTCCAGTCGGGATAGGCGTTCAGGGTGGCCTCGACCGGCTGGCCCGCGGCGACGCGGTTGATGTACGACTCGTTGACGTCCACCTGGATCTCGAGCGAGTCCATGTCCACGATGGTGCCGATGCCGGTGCGGGTGAAGCCGCCGCCCGCCGAGATCGGCGAGATCATCTCGCCCGGCTGCGCCGACTTGGCCACGACCACGCCGCCGAACGGGGCGCGGATCACCGTGTTGTCGAGCTGGACCTGCGCCACCGACACCGACTCCTGAGCCACCTTGATCTGCTCCTCGGTGGCGGCGAGCCGGGCCCGCAGGGTGTCGCGCTGGGCGAGCGCGGCGTCGAGCGACTGCGGGCTCACGAGGCCGCGGTCGTAGAGCTCCTGCTGACGCGCGTGGTCCCGCTCGGCCTGCTCGAGCTGGGCGCGCACCTCGGAGAGCTGCGAGCGGGCGGCCACGAGCTGCGCGCGGGCCAGCGCGAGCTGCGCGTGGGCCTCGGTATCGTCGAGCCGCGCGAGCACCGCTCCCTCCTTCACCCGCATGCCCTCCTCGATCAGCACCTCTGTGACCTTCCCGGTGATCTTGGCGGACACGGTGGCCTGCCGGCGGGCGGTGACGTAGCCGCTGGCGTCGAGCACGGAGCCGGCTCCTCCCCCCGGGGCCGCCGCCCGCGCGGCCGCCAGCTGCACCACCGGCGGCCGCGTGAGCAGCCAGCCAAACCAGACGCCGCCCCCCACCACCAGGAGAGTCAGGCCGACGACCGCGTACAGACGACCCCGTCGGCGCGGAGGGCGATCCGCGCTTCGATCGATACGGAGCTGGCTCAGGAGGTCTTCGGACACGAGGTCTCAGTGTGCCACAGCCCGCCCCGGTGGTAGAATCGGGCCCCGAAATTCATACGATCGCTGGCGTGGGGGGAGACATGGACCTGGTCGTGAAACGCTTCGCCGACACGGTCGTACTCTTCCCGCTGGGGCGCGTCGACCACGCCACCGCGGACCAGCTCAAGGCGGACGTGGCCCCTCATCTGGGTCCCTGCGCTCCCGGGCGGGACCGGGTCGTCATCGATATGACCGGCGTCGAGTACATCAGCAGCGTCGGGCTGCGCGTGCTCATGCTCGCCTCCAAGCAGGCCAAGGCGCAGGGCTGCACGCTGGCGGTCTGCGGGCTGCAGCCGGTGGTGCGGGAGATCTTCGAGATCAGCCGCTTCAACCTGGTCCTCCAGGTCTTCCCCGCGCTGCGGGAAGCGCTCGCCGCGGTGTCGGCGGCCGCGCTCGCCGCCTTCGAAGCCGCCTGACCCGGGATCCATGCGCGTTCGCTTCTGGGGCACCCGCGGGTCGATCCCGGTCGCCATGTCGTCGGCGGAGGTGCAGCGCAAGCTGGTGACCGCGCTGGTCGCCGCGGCCGGCCGGGGGCTCGACACCCCGGGCAAGGCGCGCGCCTTCGTCGAGCGCGAGCTCGAGTTCTCGGTCTCACACACGTTCGGTGGCAACACCTCGTGCGTGCAGCTGGAGACCGGGGACGACGACTACGTGCTGTGCGATCTCGGCAGCGGGGCGCGCGTCTTCGGCAACAACGTGCTGGCCACGCGCGGGCCGGCCGGTCATCGCTTCCACGTCTTCATGTCGCACCTGCACTGGGACCACATCATGGGTTTCCCGTTCTTCATGCCCGCCTATCTGCCCGGCAACCACGTGCGCATCTACGGCTGCCACGACACGCTCGAGGAGGCGTTCCGGAGGCAGAATGCGGCGCCCTCCTTCCCGGTGGACTTCGCCCGCATGGGCGCGCAGATCGAGTTCATCCGGCTCGAGGCGGAGCGTGACTACGACATCGCGGGCCTACGCGTGCGGGCCAAGCGGCAGCATCACGGCGGGGTCTCCTATGGGTACCGGATCGAGAAGCAGGGCCTGGTCGTCGTGTACTCCACCGACTCCGAGCACAAACAGGACGATCCGGAGGAGGTGAGGGGCTTCGTCGGGTTCTTCCGCGACGCCGACCTGGTGATCTTCGACGCGCAGTACTCGCTCGCCGACGCGATCTCGGTCAAGGAGGACTGGGGGCACTCGAGCAACGTGGTGGGCGTGGAGATGTGCCAGCTCGCACGCGCCCGGCGTCTCTGTCTCTATCATCACGAGCCGATCTTCGACGACGAGCGCATAGCCACGCTCCTGGCCGAGACGCGGCGGCTCGAGGAGATCACCCGCGGCGATCATCGGGTGGAGGTACTCGCCGCCTACGACGGCCTGGAGATCGAGCTCTGAGGCCACGGATCTGAGCGCCGACACCCCCGAGCGGCTGCACTGGGCCGAGCGCCAGTGGGTCCGCGCGCTCCGCGGCGGGCGCGGCCGCCCGGTCGGTCTGCTGCTGCTGGCCCTGCTGCTGCTGCTGGCCCTCTTTCCCGATCTCCCGGGGCTTCGCCTGCTCCGCCTCGCGTCCTTCGACACCTATCAGAGCCTGTTGCCGCGCACGCCGCGTTCGGAGCCGGTCGTCATCGTCGCCATCGACGAGGACAGCCTGCGCGTCCACGGCCAGTGGCCCTGGCCCCGCAGCTGGCTTGCCCGGCTCGTCGGGCGCATCGCCGAGGCGCGCCCGGCCGCCATCGGCCTCGATATCCTGATGGCCGAGCCCGACCGCCTCTCGCCGGGGCGGCTGCCCGAGCTCGTCGAGGGGCTGGATCCCGGCCTCGCACAGCGGCTCGCGGGCATGCCGGGCAACGACACGATGCTCGCCCAGGCGCTGCGCGACCGCCGGGTGGTGCTCGGGCTGATCGGCCTCGAGCAAGCCGACGCCACCGTCTCCGCGGGTGTCGGCCCGGCCCCGGTGCGCGCGTTCGGGGGCGATCCGGCACCGTTCGTGCGTCGCTTCGCGGGGGCGCTCCGCAGCATGGACGAGATCGACGCGGCGGCCGCGGGGCGCGGGCTCATCAGCGTGGATCCCGAGGGTGGCGTGGTGCGGCGCATGCCGTTGCTCGCGACCATCGGCACCACGCTCGCCCCCTCGCTCGTCGTCGAGATGCTGCGCGTGGCCTCGGGGGCGCCCGCGCTCGCGGTGCGGGTGGGGCCATCTGGCATCGAGGCGGTCGGCGTCGGTGACCTCGTCGTGCCCACCGAGCGCGACGGGCAGGTGTGGGTCCACTTCAGCCGGCACCAGCCCCGGCGCTTCGTGTCTGCGGCCGACGTGCTCGCCGGCCGCGCCGATCCGGCGCGATTCGAGGGACGGCTCGTGCTGGTCGGGGTGACCGCCCTCGGCCTCTCCGACTACCAGGCGACGCCGGTGGCCGACCGCATGACGGGCGTCGAGATCCACGCCCAGCTGCTGGAGGGCATCTTCGACCGCGCGCTGCTGTCCCGGCCCATCTTCGCGCGGGGCCTCGAGCTGGGCGCGACCGCCGCGGCCGGTCTCCTCCTGGTCTTCGCGGTTCCGCAGCTACGGCCGCGCACCTCGGTCGGCGTGTTCCTGCTCCTGGCGGGAGCGCTGGTGGCGCTGGGCTTCATCCTCTATATGACACGTGGAATCCTCCTGGACTGGGTCACCCCGGTGCTGGCCCTGGGCGTCCTGTACACGGTGATGCTGGCCCTGACCCTGACCGAGACCGAGAGCCAGCGCCGCGCCCTGCGCCGTCAGGTGGAGGAGCAGCGCGTGGCGGCCGCCCGGCTCGCCGGCGAGCTGGAGGCGGCGCGGCAGATCCAGATGGGCAGCCTGCCGCAGCCGGCGGCCGCCTTCCCGGGCGAGAAGCGCTTCGAGCTCTACGCGCGCCTCGAACCCGCGCACGAGGTGGGCGGCGATCTGTACGACTTCTTCCGGCTGGACGACGATCACCTGTTCTTCATGATCGGCGACGTCACCGGAAAGGGGCTGCCGGGCAGCCTCTTCATGGCGATCAGCAAGGCGCTCTACAAGTCCATCGCGCTCCGCCGGCACGGGCACGTGGCCGCGATGATGCGCGAGGCCGACGCCGAGATCTCTCGCGACAACACGGAGGGGCTCTACGTCACGGTGCTGGCCGGCATCCTCGACGCGCGCACCGGGGCGCTGGAGTACTGCAGCGCGGGCCACGAGCCCCCGTTCCTGCTGCCCCGCGCCGGCCGCGCCCTCCAGCGTCTGCAGGAGGGCGGGGGGCCGCCGCTTTGCTCGGTGGACGGCTTTCCCTACCCGGCGGCGGAGCGATCACTCGATCCCGGCGACACCCTCGTGCTGATTACCGACGGCATCACCGAGGCGGCCGGCGCCGACGGGCGGTTTTATGGGCGCCCGCGGCTCGAGGCTCTGCTTGCCGGGCTGGGCACGGCGGCGAGCGCGGTGGAGGTGGGGGAGGCGATCCGCCGCGACGTGGCTACGTTCACCGGCGGAGCCGAGCCCTCGGACGACATGGCGGTTCTCGTCATCCGCTTCAACGGCGCTTCCCCTCTCCCCTCGGGGAAGAGGGCACGGTGAGGCCTGCGTCCTACCGGACGTTGATCTCCACGCGCCGGTTCCGCGGCTCAGGCACCTCGTCCGCGGTCGGCACGAGCGGCTCCCGCTCCCCGCGCCCCGCGACCCGGATGCGATCCGCCGCGACGCCGGCCTTCACCAGCTCGTCGCGGACTCGCTCGGCCCGGCGCAGCGAGAGCGTATCGTTGTAAGCGACGGTGCCGACGCGGTCGGTGTGCCCGATGACGATGATCTCCGGCGCCGGACGCTTGGCGATCTCGTCGATGATGCGGCCCACGATCTGCTTGGACTCGGGAGTCAGCTCGTCACGGCCCTCGAGGAAGTAGAGCAGGAACGATTCCGGCCGGCCAGGCTGAGCGGCCAGCGCCGCGCCGAAGGCCTGCCGGGCCTCTTGCTCGGTGACCGTGCCCGGTTCGACGCGCCCCGGCTCCTTCACCCGCGCCGCCGCGTACGGCTGGTCGAGCACCGCCTGCTGGCCCCCACTCTCCACGCTGAGGGCGCCCGTCTTGCCGTCCTGGCCCGGCATCAGCACGTAGAGATCGTTGCGCGCGGGCTTGGCGCAGCCGGAGAGCAGGAGAACCGCGAGCGCCGCGAGCCCGGCGAGACGGCGCATGCCGATCGGG